>NZ_CP017448.1:0-323169 GCF_001753165.1 Acidihalobacter aeolianus | reverse complement strand
CTCGGTGGTGATGCCGGTGGTGTTGTCGTAGTACTCGCTGAAGATGTCTTCGAACTTACGGTCGAATACCGAGAACGAGGCCTTGCCGTAGGCGCCGCTGTAACGGATGCCGGCGTCGATGCTGTTCACATACTCGGGCTTGACCACCACCGGATACGGCACCGGCGTATAGCCGATAACGCTGTAGAACGCGCTTTCGTCCGGCGCCTTGTAGGTGCGGCCATAGTTGGCATACAGCTCGACCGTCTTGATCGGGCTCACCGTCACGCCCAGCGAGGGCTCGACGAAACCGTAGGTTTTGCTCGCCGAGCCGCTGTAGGTCTAGTAATAGCCCTGGATGTCGGTCACGCTCGGCTGGGTATGCACGTATTTCACGCCGGGGTAAATGTGCACCTTACCCTTGAGCAGTGAGATGTTGTCCTGGATGTAGCCTTCGGCGTAATCCAGACCGTCGTGCTCCAGCCAGGCATCGTTGTAACCGCCGATGATCGGCACCGGCTCAGCACCGTACCAGTCGGTGGTGGTCACGTTCTTTGCCGAGAACATCATGCCGCCGATAGTGACCGTGTTCGAGGGCAGCAGGAAGGTCAGATGCCCCTTGCCGCCGACGTTGTAGTAATGGTCCAGATAGCGCTGGTACTGCGTACCGGCCGCTGCGGAACCGAACAGTGCCGTCGCCGTCGCCGCGTCGTAGGTATTGAAGTTGGACCCGTAGCCGCTGAGCGCGAAGGCGCTCTGGGTATGCATCGGCAGGGGATATCCCATGTAGCTGTTGTTGATGGTCGGATCGACGTGCTGAGTACGATCGTTGTAGCTGTCGTTGTAGAAAAGCTTGAAGCCGCCTTCCATGTACGGGTTCAGGAACGACTCCAGCGAGATGATCATGTGCGTAGCGTGGGTCTTGTTGCTATTCCAGAACACGTCTCGGGGATACTGGAAAGCGCGCCCGTAGGCCTCCACCAGCGCGATCGGCACGGTCACCGGGGTCTGCGCCGTTTCGTCGTTGTGAGTCAGGATGAACGACAGTTTGGACAACCCCTCGTTGAACGGCTGGGTAACGTTCAGGTAGTAGGAGTTGAGGTTGGCATAGACATTTTTCTGGAAGCTGTGGGTCTTGGTGTGGGTGTAGCTCGCGATCGCCTTCAGACCATCGAGAGCCGCGACCGAGCCGGTGTTTCCGGTGACGCCATAGCTGGTCGAGTAACCGGTCGTGGAATAGCTGCCCGTCCCAAACATTAAGTCGACACCGGCCTTGTCCGAAGGCTCTTTGGGCATGAAGTTGACGGTGCCGCCCAGCGAATCCAGCGAGTTCTGACGCGGCGTATTGGCGCCGCTGTAGACCTCGACGCTGCCGATCTGCCCCATGGTCAACGGAGTGAGCGCATGGTCTGAACCGGCGCCGTAGACGCCGCCGCGGACGGTGTTGATGATCGGCACGCCGTCGAAGGTGGTGCCGATCTCGCTGCTGCCGAAGCCGTTCAACGAAAATGCCGAGTTGGTAGATACGAGGTTGGCCGGCCCGGAGCTCACGACGTTGAACCCAGGCACGTTCCGCAGCAGGGTCAACATGTTGGTGGTCGGACTGGTGTGCTCGACCTTGGTCTTGCTCACCGTGGCCACGGCCTTCTCAGGCGGCACGGTCTTGACCACCTTCTTGATCTTCACGGGCGTCGACGTGTCCGTCGTCCCGGTATCGGCTTGCGACAGCGCCGGCAGGCACAAGCAGATGCTCGCCGTGCCCGCACCGATCGCCATCGCGATCGCCCGCCTCAAGTCCAGTTTCGATCCTTTCTTATCCACACCGCACTCCATTTCTCTCACCCCATGGTTTCAACGAAAAAAATCGTTACACTGCGCAATCCCCACACCGCGGCGGCGCGAGGCACGACAGAACCGGAGCAGGAAGTCACCCTCTCACCGGCCCGCCGGCTAACGCGGATACGCCTAAGCGCGATCGCGTCGCCGGTCCGATTTGCAGCGGTGCTCCCCGCGGTTCTCCAGCGGTTTCACCGGCACGCAATCTTTGCATCCATCCTTGCATGCATCGTGCCATTCGCCACTTTGGTCAATTACTGCTGGAATATCAGTGTTCTATTGATTACCCGCCGCAGACGGTGCTGCTCGCTTGCGCATCCGCGCCTTAAATGAGGGCGGGCGGCACCAAAAGCGACCACCGCAGCGCAGTTCGCCATGCACCCTCGATACCGCTAAACTTGACGAAACCGTGATTGCTGCAGGAGGACTGAGACACCATGTTTGAGAAGACGCCATTCGACGATTTCGCATCGAAGCTCGGCAAATCCGTGCCCGATTCCCTGCGCACCGCGCAACAGGATGTGAGCAAGACCGTGCGCGCCGGCTTACAGGGCGCCGTGCATCGCCTGGATCTGATAAACCGCGAGGAATTCGAGGTGCAGACCGCGGTGCTGGCACGAACCCGCGAGAAACTGGAACGCATGGAAGCCAGGGTGCGGGCGCTCGAGGAAAAACTGGGGATCGCCACAAGCGGCGAAACCCAGAAATCCTCACCGCCCGAGGTGGAGGAATAGCCTGCTGACGACACGCTAGCGAACGACTGGATTAAGCGATGTCGCTCGCCCGTGTCTACACGCGTGCACAGCTGGGCATCGATGCCCCTGAGGTCTGCGTCGAGGTCCACCTCGCCAATGGGCTGCCCGCCCTGTCGATCGTTGGCCTGCCCGAGGCTGCGGTACGCGAAAGCAAGGACCGTGTGCGCGCGGCTCTGCTCAACAGCCAGTTCGAATTCCCTGCCCGACGAATCACCGTCAATCTAGCACCTGCTGACCTACCCAAGGAGGGCGGACGCTTCGATCTGCCCATTGCCCTGGGCATCCTGGCCGCCTCCGGCCAGATTCCGACCAGCGCGCTTGACGATACTGAGTTCCTCGGCGAGCTGGCCCTAAGTGGCGAACTCCGTCCTGTTCGCGGCACGCTGCCGGCCGCACTAGCCACGCAACGTGCGAACCGGTCGCTGCTTGTACCATCCGACTGCGCCGCCGAGGCCGGGCTGGTGGATGGCCTGACGGTATACGCCGCCTCACATCTCCTGCAGGTCTGTGCGCATCTTGCCGACCGCGAAAGACTCCACCCGCAACCGTACAAACCACACCACACCCCGGAACGCTGGACGGTCGACATGGCCGACATCCGCGGCCAGCATCAGGCAAGACGCGCCCTTGAAGTCGCCGCGGCGGGCGGGCACAACCTGCTGATGATCGGACCGCCCGGCACCGGCAAGACCATGCTCGCCACCCGTCTTGCCACCATCCTCCCGGACATGACTCAGGAAGAGGCGCTGGATGCCGCCATCGTTGCCTCGATCAGCGAACAGGGCTTCCGCACCGCCGACTGGGGCAGGCGGCCGGTGCGCAGCCCGCATCACACTGCATCCGGAGTGGCTCTGGTCGGCGGCGGCTCACACCCACGCCCCGGCGAGGTTTCTCTGGCCCATAGAGGCATCCTGTTCCTGGACGAAATGACCGAATTCGACCGGCGCGACCTCGACGTGCTGCGCGAACCCATGGAAACCGGCCAGATCACCATTTCCCGTGCGGCCCGGCAGGCGCGTTTTCCTGCTCAGTTCCAGCTGGTCGGCGCCATGAATCCCTGCCCGCAGGGCAAGGCCTGCGATTTCGGCCCCGCCTGCGTGTGCAGCCCTGAGGCTCAGCGCCGTTATCGGGCCCGACTTTCGGCGCCCTTGCTTGATCGCATCGATCTGCAGATCGAGGTACCGCAGTTGCCGCGCGAGGCGCTGCGCGAGAATGCCCCGCGCGGCGAAGACAGTGCGACGATCAAGGCGCGCGTCGTCGCGGCACGCGACCGCCAGATGGCCCGCCAGGGTGTACCGAACGCGCTGATGGATACCCGCGGCGTTGATCGCCACTGCTCACTGGCCCCCACCGAACGCGAACTGCTGGAGCATGCGATGGTCCGCTTCCGGCTGTCCGCGCGTGCGTACCATCGCATCCTCAAGGTCGCGCGGACCATTGCCGACATCGAAGGTACGAGCGGCATAGAAGGGCACCAACTGGCAGAAGCGCTGACCTATCGGGCGATGGACCGCTGGGGCGGCTCGCGCGGCTGAACCTCACCATGAGGACGTCGCCGCCTCTACCGCATGCATTATCCAACCGTAGAGAACTGCAACTGCCGCATGTGGGTATGTTCTTGAACTGGGCCAAGCAACCCGCGCCCCCGGACGGAGCTTGGCTGCGGCCCTGACCAGACGTATTCACGCGAGGTCGCCCATAGGGTCAAGGAGATTCGGGGCGAATTTCTTTGGTGACTTTCTTTGTTCGCCCAAAGAAAAAATCGTCAGGAACGACAATCGCGTCAACCTCGGAGAGACAGGGGCAGGGATGCGCCGTACAAAGTCACTCGCGGGTCGCACCGGAACCATGAAAGGACTCCGTCGCTGTAAACTCGTGAAATCCCGCCGATTCCCGTCCACCATTCAATGGTCGTAAACGATCATCTCAGATAAACCATCAACTCCATTCTGCCTTCAATTTGAGAAGGTAATCAGGTTCGCCAAACCATCAGACCTGATTAGGCCGTTGCAAGGCGCAGTCAAATTCGCATCTCCCCCAAAAAAACCCCGGTGCCGAGCATGGCGCTCGACACCGGGGCCGTTCGCCCGCCATGATCGGCGGGCGAGAGATGCAAACTTACTTCAGACCGAGCTTCTTGGTGATCCCGGCGATTTCGTCGGCACTCATGGTCTGCACGTTGGTGATGTTGCCCCTCTTGACCTGCCAGACCACTTCAGGTCCCTGCACGTCGCCCTGCGCATCGAACTTCAGATCGCCGGAAGCACCGACATACTGAATCTTCTTGCCTTCGGCCAGCAGCATGCGTGCCTTCTTGAAGCCAGCCACGCCAGCTTCGACCTTAACGCCCATGGGATCGCCGGTCACCGTGCGGATATGATCCTTGATACAGGCGCCGGTCTTGCACTTGCCGGCTTCCATGGCCAGGGCGATGGTTGCCACCGCGTCATAGGCGTTCGGATCGTAGGGCTGGGTGAAATCGGTACCGTAGGCCGCCTTGAACTCCTTCTTCAGGATCGGCAGGCTCGGCGTTTCCATGCTGCCGGGCACGGTGCCCCAGACATGTCCGTTGAGGTACTTGGCACCGATGCTGGAAACGAACTGCGGCGCATTGAGCGCATCGGGGAACAGATACTTCTGCGCGCCGCCGCTGCTGATCCACTCGCGCAGGATGGTCGCGCCCTCGTTGGGGTAGGCGACCAGGAACAGCGCCTGAGGATGACCCTCCAGAGCCTTGGAGACCTCGGAGCGGTAGGAAGGCTGCTGCGGGTTGTACACCACCATCGAGGTAATCTTGCCGCCGTAGGCGCTGAACGCCTCCTTGAAGCGGTTGGCGAGACCCAGGCCGTACGGGTTGTTCAGATAAATCACCGCCACCTTCTTGAGGTGTGCCTTTTCCTTGGCCACATAGGCCATGGCCACACCCTGGAGCGCGTCGGAGGGGCAGGTGCGGAACCAGTAGCCACCGGTCTTGCCGTCTTTGGCCAGTTGGGTGAAGGCTGGCGAGGTGGAGCCTGCGGAGATCTGCACCACGCCCGCAGGCGCGGTGGCGGAAGTCAGGATCGCCATCGACACGCCGCTGGAGTAGGCGCCGACGAGGGCCGGAACGTGGTTGATGTCGATCAGCTTCTTGGCCGCGTCGACACCCACGGAGGGTTGGGTCTGCGAGTCGTAGATCACGGCCTTGAGAGTGCAGCCATTGACGCCACCTGCCTCGTTGAAGTCCTTCACCGCCAGCTGGACGGCCTTGACGTTCTCCTGCCCCGTGGCGCTCAGCGAACCGGTCAGCGGCAGCACCGCACCGATCGGAATCGAGCAGTCGCTCGAAGCTGCGTGAGCTCCGAACGGCAGTGCGGCCAGCAGCGCGGTCGCCATGTAGTGTGTATAGCGCATGCGTGTATCTCCTCGATGAGAAAACGAATTATCCGGATGCGCGGCGGCTCCTCTTGAACCGCTCGCGTTGCCCGACCCCTCCCTTTGCGCGCGCCCTCATTCGCTCATCGCCGTTCGCGACGGCCGCAGTGCGGATCACCGGCACGTGCCTGCAGCGGCGCGACGCCCCGTTCGCGGGGTCTCGGCGTCCGGTTAGACACCGGACGCCGCTCGCGTCGTCGATCAGCCTACTTTGCGTACTTCTTCAGCACCTTGTTGATCGCGGCGACCTTGATCATCCCGGTCTGCGCGACCTTGCCGCCCTTCACCGTCCACACCACCATCGGCGCAGTCACGTCGCCGTACTGGTCGAAGGTGAGTGGGCCGGAAGCGCCAACGTAGTGAATCTTCTTGCCTTCCATGAGCAGCTTCTTGGCCTTCTTGAAACCGTCGATACCGGCATAGATCGTGGTACCGCCCATGCCGGTGACCTTGCGGATGTTGTCGCGAATGGCCATCGCCTTGTCGCTCTTGGCGGATTCCATCGCCAGCGCGGCGATCATGACCGCGTCATAGGCATTGGTCATGTAGGCCTGAGTCGGGAAGCTACCGTACTTTTTCTTGAAGTCCGCCTTGAACACGCCGAGGGACGGGGTTTTCTCCGAGCCGGCTGCCGTACCATAGACCGTCTTCATGTATTTCGCGCCGACGTCGTCCACGAACTTCTGCGACTCCAGGCCGTCGGGCAGCAGGAAGGTCATCGGGCCGCCTGCGGAAACCCATTCGCGCGCCACCGTCGTGCCGTCGCCCGGGTAGCCGATCAGGAAAAGCGCCTGGGGCTTGCCGGAAAGCGCCTGATTCACCTCGGAGCGGTAGGAAGGCTGGTTCTCGTTGTAGGGCACCTCTGCGGTGACCTTGCCGCCCATCTTCTTGAAGTACTCGGTGAACTTGCCGGACAGGCCGCTGCCGTAGGGGTTGTTGATGTACATCACCGCCACGCTCTTGAGGTGATGCTGATGGGCCAGCATGGCCATCGCGGTACCCTGCAGCGCATCGGAAGGCACGGTGCGGAACCAGTAACCGCCGGTCTTGCCTTCCATCGCCAGCTCGGTGAACGAAGGCGAGGTCGAGGCGGGGGAGATCTGCACCACATGGGCCGAACTCGTCACCGAGGTCAGAATCGCCATGCTCACGCCGCTGGAAAGCGCACCGACGATTACCGGAACGTGGCTGATGTCGACCAGTTTCTTGGCCGCGTCGACGCCCACGGAAGGCTGCGTCTGGTCGTCGTACAGGGCCAGCTTGAGTTCGCAGCCGTTGACGCCGCCCGCCTGGTTGATATTGCTCACCGCAAGCTGCGCGCCGCGTCCGATCTGCTGACCGAGCGCACCGAGCGAGCCGGTCAGCGCCATCACACCACCGATGGTGGTCGTGCATTCCGCGTGCGCGGAGACGGCGGCCATCGACAAGGTGCCGGCAGCGAGCGCCGCCAGTACCGTCTTCGACAGTTTCTTCGACAACATGACGTTACCCCTTTTGTTCATGGTCCACAGATGGACACGTTCAACTACGCAGGAAAATCCCGTACTCCGCGAGCCGTCTCAGGGTGCCTGCTTGGCGCCCGGAATGATCGCGCGCCGAGTGCCGAGGATACCCCTGGGCTTGAAGATCAGGGTCAGCATCAGGACCAGGCCAATGAGAATGATCTGGAAGGCGCCGCCCTTGACCTGCAGGCTGGCCGGGAGAATGGCCTGCACCAAGGTGCCGCTGCCGCTCCACAGCATCCAGACCAGCAACGCGCCAAGCATCGCGCCGCGGTTGTTGCCGCTGCCGCCGATGATGAGCATGGCCCAGATCTGGAAGGTCATTACCGGCTGGAAGTCCTGTGGGCTGATGTATTTGATGAAGCAGGCATACAGCGCGCCGCCGAGGCCCATGATCATCGAACCGATGACGAAGGACTGCAGGCGGTAACTGAACGCGTCCTTGCCCACCGAGCTTGCCGCCGTCTCGTCCTCGCGGATCGCCATCAGCACCCGCCCCCAGGGCGAATGCACCATGCGTTCCAAGGCGATGTAGACCACGAACAGAATGGCCAGCACCATCACCAGGAAGAAGACGTTGTATTCGAAGTTCGAACCGAAGGCCGAGCTGAGCGGCTGCGGGATGTTATAGATGCCCTGCGTGCCGCCGGTCAGCCACTGCATGTTCATCGCGACCAACTGAATGGTGAAGGCGATACCGATGGTGGCAATGGCCAGGTAATCGTCGCGCAGCCGCAACGTTGGCAGGCCGATGATCAGCGCGGCAATCCCGGTGACGATCATTGCCGCGATCATGCTCAACGGCATCGGCACATCGAAACCGCCGAGGTGATTCATCGTCGGATCGCTCGCCAGAATGGCGTAGGTGTACGCGCCGACCGCAAAGAAACCGGCCACACCGATGTTGAACAGCCCCGTATAGCCCCACTGCAGATTCAGCCCGAGCGAAACGATGCCGTAGATGGACGCGAGAATAAGGAAAAAGACGAGATAGGAAATCACGCCGGTCATTTCTTTTCTCCGAGAATGCCCGTCGGACGTACCAGCAGGACAATGATCATAATCACGAAGGACACGGCGGGCTTGTAGGCTGGCGAGATGAACATCACCGACACGTCCTGTGCGATGCCGATCACGAGACCGCCTAGCACCGCACCGTAGACGCTACCGATACCGCCCAGAATCGCCGCAGCGAACAGCGGCAGAACCAGATTGAAGCCCATTTCCGGCAGAATCTGCACGGTCAGGCCGAAGAACATGCCGCCGACCGCGGCCAGCGAGGCGCCGACCACCCAGGTCCAGCGCACCACACCCTGTACGTTGATGCCGGTGACCTGCGCCAACGCGGTGTTGTCTGCAGTCGCGCGCATTGCCTTGCCCAGCTTCGTACGTGTCAGGAACAGATGCAGCGCCACCACCAGCACCGCCGCGAGCACCACCACGAAGATCTGATCCGAGGTCATGCGCACGCCTGGCAGGATCTCCTTGGCGATCTCGATGGAGTTGTTGTAATAGTGCGGTTCGGGGCCGAAAAACACCACGATGAAGTTACGCAACAACAGCGAGGCGCCGAAGGAGGCGAACACCAGGGCCACCTGGATATTGCTGCGCCGCAGCGGTCGGAACACCAACCAGTCGACCAACAGCGCCAGCCCGGAGGTCAGCACCGCAGCGCCGAAGAGCGCGACGATGAACGGCCAGCCGAACGACAGCGAGCCAAAGGTATCGCCGCCCTGGATGCCGGCAAACGACATGACGAACACCAGCCCGAAGTATGCGCCCCAGGAAAGCAGCGAGCCGTGTGCAAAATTGGCGAAGTTGAGAATGTTGTAGGTGAGCGTCAGGCCGATTGCGCCCAGCGCGATGGTCGAGCCGAGGACGATGCCGTCCGCGAGATACTGGCCGATCATAGCAACCCTCCCTTGGCGCCGAGATACAGCTCGCCGATTTCGGGGTTACGCAGCAGCGCACCCGCCTGATCCATGATTTGTTCCTTGCCCTCCGCCAACACGTAACCTCGATCCGAGATCAGCAGGCCCGCCTTGGCGTTCTGTTCCACCATCAGGATGGTGACGCCGGTATCGCGCACCTCCTGGACATTCTTGAACACCATGCCCACGAGCTTGGGCGAGAGACCCGCCGAAGGCTCGTCGAGCATGAGCAGCGTCGGATTCACCATCAGCGCCCGGCCGAAGGCCACCATCTGCCGCTGCCCACCGGACAGCTTGCCCGCAGGGTGATGGCGCAGGCGCGCCAGATCGGGGAACAGCTGGTAGGTTTCCTCGAGGCGCTGCTGCAGACCCTCTTTGCGGGTATAGGCCCCCATCTCGAGGTTTTCCTGCACGCTCAGCCGCGCGAAGACATTGTTGGTCTGTGGCACGTAGGCCAGCCCCTGCTGCACCATGGTGTGCGGGGCCAAGGAGGTAATGTCGCGGCCGTCAAGCGTCACCTTGCCGGAAAACACCGGCACCAGGCCGGCAATGGACTTGATCAAGGTAGATTTGCCGGCGCCGTTCGGGCCGAGCACGGTCACGATCTCGCCCGGCATGACCTCGATGGTCGCGCCGCGCAGGATGGGTACGCCGGGGTTGTAGCCGGCGACGAGGTTGTCGACCTTCAGCAGGGGTTCACTCATCGGGGCTGCCTCCCAGATACGCATCCAGCACGCGCGGGTCGGTGCGCACGGTCTGCGCATCGCCTTCCATCAGCAGCTTGCCGTTGGCCATGACCAGGATCGGGTCGCACAGATTCATGACCATATCCATATTGTGTTCGATCAGCAGAAAGGTGATGCCCTTGGCATGCAGCTCGCGGATACGGTCGATGATCTCGGCCAGCAACGACGGATTCACGCCGGCGCCGGGCTCGTCGAGCAGGATCAGCTGAGGGTCCGCCATCAGCGCCCGCCCGATCTCGACCAGCTTCTGCTGGCCGCCGGAAAGATTCTTCGCCAGTTCGTGGGTCACACGCTCCAGATTCAGGAATTTGAGCGTCTCGCGCGCCTTGTCGTGAATCTCCTGCTCCTGCTGGCGCACGCGCCCTCGACGGAACCAGTTGTTCCAGAAAAGCTCCCCGTACTGACGCGCAGGCACCACCATGAGGTTTTCGAGCACGCTCATGTCCGGGAATGGCCGAGGAATCTGAAAGGTACGCACAAGACCCTTGTGGAAGATCCGGTGCGGCGAGAGGCCATCAATGGGCTCGTCATTGAAGGTAATACTGCCGCGAGTCGGTTTGTAAACGCCGGCAATGGTGTTGAAAAGTGTGGTCTTGCCCGCCCCGTTGGGGCCGATCAGGCCGGTGATGGTGTTCTTGCACAGGGTAAAGGAGACATTGTCTATGGCCTGCAGACCACCGAAGTCCTTACCCAGTCCGCTGACTTCTAGCATATCGTGTCCTCGTTATATCGACGGCACTCCTGTGCCGTTTCACCCGTGCGGACACGTCGGTCTATTTGACTATTCATGATGTTTTCAGACGGCTACCCGTTCTTCTATCAATTAAAGTTCACCTGCCGCACGTGAGCGCGTAGGCCCGGGACCCCCGATCCCGAAGCGGGGCGCATGATACGCCCTTGCTGTTTATACACCAGTCGTGGAAACAAAACCGGGCGCCCCATAGGGCACCCGGCATTTGTTGCTGCTCACTAACCGATCCGAGGAATGATTAGAAGCTGTAATAACCGCCAATCGCCAACTCGCCGAAAGCCTTGGTGGCATTACCGTAGTAGATACCATCAAGCTGCGACTGAACGGCCTTCTTGTCGGCGTACTGATACTCGACGAACAGACCGACCGGATCGACTGGGGTGTAGGCAAGGCTCAGAGTCGTGAACGAACCCTTGTGAGCGATGCCATAGCTGGAACTGCTCTGACTCGTCGTCGAGAAGTCTGCCATGACCGTCCACTTCGGCATGAAGTTGTAGCTTCCCAGGATGTTGACGGAGGTGATGTCCTTCTCGTTCTGAGTACCGCTGTTGTAGGGCTTGTACGAGAAGAAGCCGAGCGACACCGAGAACGGCCCCTGGCTGTAGGTACCGCTAACCGCCGCCTTACTCTTCAGCACTTCACCGGAGTAAGTATTGCTAGCGCCTGTTCCGTACACGTTGTAGTCGGCGGCCGAACTATATGCAGTCGAGCCGTCGGCATACTTCGAGTAGCTGGCAAACGCTGCAGCAAAACTGAAAGGTCCGGTGGCGTAGGTGGCAGCGAGGGTGGTATCAGCCGTGCTCTTGTCGCCACTACTGCTACCCTTGCCGATGTGCTCAATGCCGATCGATGCCTGGAATCCACTCATCGTCGGAGTCGTGTAGATGATCGAGTTATCCGTGCCACGGGTACCGGTGTTGTCCGTGAAGAACCACCAGAACGGGTTGAACGTGGCGCCGATGGCGTTGTAGAACGGATTGAGCGGGCGACCGAACTTGAAGGTACCCCAAGCACCCTTGGCACCCAGATACCCGATGTAGGTGCTTAACCCGCCGCTCTCATTCACCGGGTCGATATTCGAAGTGTAGTTGTAGATGTAGGTCGTGCCGTCGTAAGTACCGAGGTTACCCTTAACGCCGAGGCGTGAGGCGTCGTTGGATACGTACCACGAATTCTGACCACCCTGCGTATAGGGGCTGTCGTACGCACCAACAATACCAATCGCACCGAACAGGCTGGCGGTCGGAGCGGCATGCGCAGCCGTGCCGGCGAAAGCCAGGCCCATGGCGGCAGCCAAAGCGGCGACCTTCGGTTTAAACACATTCTTCACATTCATCACGTAGGATTCCCCCTAGCAAGTTGCTGAACAGTTGACAAAAAACGCAAGTTGGAGCCATTCGCAGCCAAGTAATGCGCGCAGGGCGCATGGCCGACAACGAGCACAATTTGTGCCATGTCGCACAAAGCAGACAATTCAAGCGGTTGCAGCCACGCCACGGCCCTGATCTTTTCGTAGTTCGCACCAAGATAGTGCATAAGCAGCGCTTCTTGCACCAAATCGTTAGGCCTGCAAGGCAATTCTGTGCCTCACAGCAGAGCGGACGCAACCGCCTTGCGCCTTATCTGCGCCAAAATCCGTCTTATCGTGGTGCGTTCGTAAGAGACGAAGCTCATACAGTGTATCGTTTTAACGTCACTCAAGTGGTTTGCCAAGCCGTACTCGTGGGCGTAATGTGCCATCGGCAAATGACCCGCAAGGACTAACGCCGCATGTCTGCCTACCCGCTGACCGATTCCTTGCGTGCACTCGTCGCACTGCTGGCCATTGTGAACCCGATCGGTGCCGTACCTATCTTCGTCGCCGTCACCAGCGACCAGACCGCTTCAGACCGTGTACGGACTTCGCGCACTACGGCGATCGCGGTCGGCATCACCCTGCTCGCCTCCGCGTTTGCCGGCCAGGCCATCTTGCGTTTCTTCGGCATCGACCTCGATGCCTTCCGAGTCGGCGGCGGGCTACTGATCCTGTTGATGGCTATACATATGCTCCAGGGCAGCCCGAACCGCGCGCGCAACACTCCGGAGGAAACCCAGGAGGGCGTAGCCAAGGATGAGGTCGCCGTAGTGCCGCTGGCCATCCCTTTACTGGCAGGTCCCGGCAGCATTTCCACCGTGATAATCACCGCACAAAATGCTGTCGGCTGGTTCGGTTACATCGCACTATTACTAAGTATCTTGATCGTAGCAGGCGTGGTCTATGTAACCTTGCGCATGGCGGTACCGCTGTCCGTTCGCCTAGGCGAGACAGGCATTCGTATCGCTACTCGCGTACTCGGGCTCTTGCTCGCCGCCATCGCAGTGCAATTCATGGCTCTAGGTATCCGCGGCTTGCTCCCAGGTCTCGCCTAATCTGCGATGGACGGAACCGTGGTGACACAGTATCCTTTCACACCCCGCGCCCGTAGCTCAGCTGGATAGAGCGCTGCCCTCCGGAGGCAGAGGTCAGAGGTTCGAATCCTCTCGGGCGCGCCATTAAATCAATGACTTAGCGTCATTCGCACGCCCGGCTTCGGGCCATTGCCCCAATTTTGCGTCAATTGACAGGGGCATCCGAAGCAGACCGCGTCCTGAAATCGCCACTTTTGTCGCTATACGCCGTCCCTAATCTACGTAAGGACGACAAATGGCTACATACAGAAAGCGCGGTGAAAGGCAGTGGGAAGCCCGTATTCGCCGAAAGGGCTACCCGGACAAGAGCGCAACCTTCCCGACCAAGCAGCAAGCGGAGCTTTGGGCGCAGTCAATCGAATCGCAGATGGTCCGCAAGGTCTATCTGGATACTTCAAAGGCCGAATCCACTAGCGTTTCCGAACTCCTTGAGCGCTACCAGCGCGAAGTGGTCACTCAGCGCGAGAACTACTCATCCGATCCATCGCGGATCGCGAACCTTTGCCGCTACTTTAAAGACCTTCCGCTCATCAATCTGACATCGGAGTGTGTCGCGACCTTCCGTAATGATCGATTGCGATGCGCCATTCCCGAGGATGCGAGCAAGGCAACGCAAAAGGCCATAGAGCGGCAGAATATTAAGGAGAAACGAGTAGGCCCCGCATCCGTGACCCGAGAAATGAACATTCTGTCTGCGGCGGTCAAGCACGGTATGTCTGAGTGGGGCATCTTCTTACCGCACGGCAATCCGGTCAGCGTCGTGAAACGCCCCAAGAAAGAGCCGAGCCGTGAAAGACGCCCCAGCGAGGCGGAACTCGAACGGCTTATCGAGCACTCCGACTCGCCTCACCTCGCGGACATTTGCCATTTAGCTGTCGAGACCGCCATGCGTCGAGGAGAGATCGCAAACATCCAATGGCAAGATGTCAAACTCTCAACCCGACAACTTCACATACCCAAAACGAAAACCGGGCGTCCTCGTACCATCCCGTTGTCGCAAGAAGCGGTCGAGATCTTGCTGCGTCAGCTAGACAGCCTAGAAAGCATACCCGAGTCGGGTTATGTGTTCCCCCTGCGGGCAGACTCAATCACTCAGGCGTTCATAAGAGCGCGCGAAAAAGCCGCTATCGACGATCTGCGATTCCATGATTTGCGCCATGAAGCCGCCTCTCGCTTTTTTGAGATGGGTTTGGATGATATGAAGGTGGCAAAGATCACAGGACATCGGGATTGGCGTAGTTTGGAGCGCTACACGCATCTCCGACCAGATGGGCTTGCCAACGAAATTGATATTGCAAAAGCTAAACTAAGGTCACAAAAGACCGTCACCAAGAGCAAAGACTTGTAACAGCTAGCAATCTGACGCGAAATCAGGCTGGTTAAGACGGCATGGAGTGTGGGCCATCAGAAATAGAGGAAACCGTCAGAGGCAGGCATGGGAAGCACTTCAGAAATACGGTAGTTAGTGCGCAGTCAGAGTAATTGCCATCCCGTGACAAATGCCTGCTCAGGATAAGTGACGCCAACCTCAAGGGCATCTAAAATGCTAATTGAATGACTAACGCAGTAGCTATGACGAAAATCTCCTCAGCAAGGTAATTCCATATCAATATTCTCGGGTATACAGCAATTAGCTGATAGATTTCTGAGCCCAATAGTTAAAAACTAACGACACCGACATTTAGCAGAAGATCCATTACACTAGACTTACAGCGGAACACCGATTACATAGGATGTAATATGTTGCCAACATCAGAAATACAAGCACTTCTAGCTGATACAACAGCCTTTATCCGACACGTACATCACTTTTCACATCAATTACCTCCCCCGCCTGGAGCTAGTGCATACGGCGTAACAATCAACACCGTGGACCTGGCTGAAAAAAGAGACGATTTTCTTCGGGAGCTACGCAATACCGTCTGCAACTGGGTGTACTCGAAAGCCACATACAGAGATCTATTCGATCGCGCACTAATAGCACGGGGGCACGACATTCAAAATGCAGCATCTCACATAGATTCACTTGCAAGAAGCAAGTTCCGCCGGGGACACCCACAAGGTCAGTTTGGTGAACTATTATTATTTAATTTCTTACAATACTTTTTTTCAGCGCCACCAATATTGAGAAAAATGCCAATCACAACAAATACCGCTATTGAGCGGCACGGGTCGGACGCCATCCATTACACGGCGACAGGAGATTCAAACATAATATATCTCGGCGAAGCGAAAACATACAAATCTAACTATAAATTCAATTCTGCGTTTTCAGATGCACTTATAAGTATTCTCAATTCATATAATAACATAGATGAGGAACTATCATTATATGTATATGACGATTTCATCGAAGAGCCACTGCGAGAAGTCGCCCGCCTCTTGAAGGATGGTGATTTGCCAAATACACGATATGAACTGGTATGTGTAATTTGCTACTCAGAAACCAAAGATAAAGAAGCCGAAGACGAAACAGCCATAAAGAAAAAAATCGAATCCATAATATCTGATCGTCTACGTAACGCCGACACTAGCGCACTGAGCGGTTTATCTTCAGCACTAATCAATAGAATACATTACATAATTTTCCCCGTTTGGAACCTCGATGTAATCCTTTCAGACTTTGACAGCCACTAAGTACCAAGGGCTAAATTATGACAATAAAAGACACCACCCAAAGCTTGCTAGAACTAGCAGGCTGTTGAAAAAGTCCTGTAAACCCGGAAGATTGGTTTTGTATTGTTGAGTGAGGGTTGTGGCCGATGCGCGGTGCCGACATACATCAGGATGGGCTGTTCAGCACGGTCAGCCCGGAGCAACGGGTGCCGAAGGACCATCCTCTGCGCCCGATCCGGCGGATGGTCGATCAAGCGCTCAAAGAACTCGACGCTGACTTCGATGCGCTGTATGCCCATATGGGCCGTGACTCGATCCCGCCGGAGAAGCTGCTGCGCGCGCAACTGTTGATGGCGTTCTACACCATCCGCAGCGAACGCCTGTTGGTCGAACAGATCGACTACAACCTGCTGTTTCGCTGGTTTGTGGGCTTTTCCATGGACGATCCGGTCTGGCACCACTCCACGTTTACCAAGAACCGTGACCGCCTGCTTGCAGGCGATGTGGCCCGCACCTTCTTCGCCCGGGTGCTGGATCAGGCCCGTGCGGCCGATCTGCTGTCTAGCGAACACTTCAGCGTCGATGGCACGTTGATCGAAGCGCTGGCCTCGCACAAGAGCTACCGGCCCCGGGACGAGGACGCGCCGCCGAGCGGTGGCGGGCGCAATCCCACGGTGGACTTTCGCGGGCAGAAGCGGTGTCGGGAAACGCACGTCTCCAGGACCGACCCGGATGCCTTGCTGTATCGCAAGAGCGAAGGCACGACCGCCAAGCTCAGCTACCTCGGACACCTGCTGATGGAAAACCGCCACGGCCTGATCGTCGAGTCGCAGACGAGCCAGGCCACCGGCACGGCCGAGCGCGAGGCCGGTGTCGAGCTTGTCGACGCGCTCGGCGGGAGCCACCGGATCACGCTGGGCGCGGACAAGAACTATGACACGCAAGGCTTTGTGGCGGCGATGCGTGGACGAAACGTCACGCCGCATGTGGCTCAGAACACGGCCGGGCGCCGCTCGGCCATCGACGGGCGCACCATCGGCCATCCCGGTTACCGAACCAGCCTGACGATCCGCAAGCGGATCGAAGAATGCTTCGGTTGGCTCAAGACCATTGCGGGTCTGCGCAAAAGTCGGTTTGTCGGACGCGAGAAACTGGATTTCCAGTTTGTGCTCAGCGCGGCGGCCTACAACCTGGTGCGGATGCGCAATCTGGGACTGGCAGCATGTTGAAGGCACACATCAAGGGATCGGTGCGCCCAGAGATCGGGATTTGGGCTGTTTTCGGGAAAAATCAGGCCCCAGATCCGAAGGGGCACGTCGCCAATGGACCCTGATCAACATGATAACCGCTAAATCGGGGGAATTTTCAACAGCCTGCTAGAGCACAAAAACTACGCCCTCAAGCTTGGCTTGGTGCGCGGCGATGAGCAGGTTATAGACGACAAATTACTAAAGAAAGCCATTTATGCCATCGATGAACTGCGATGGAAGAAGGATATATTCTCACGACGCTTGGCAACATTGTTAATAGCACTAACCTGGGAACACTCATCCTCAAAACAAAGAGAATCCCTGAGTGATTTTTTCATCGTGTCACTTTCCCGTTTAGGAATAGCGCCTTCAACGGGGATGATAGATCATGATTTTGCAATTACGGGGCAGTATCGCCCGACAAATAGCTTTTTGACAGAGCTTCAGATAGCAGCATTACAATCTTCAAATGAAATTCGCATTTCCAGTTCAATATTTCTGCTAACAGAGTTTCAATTGGGTGTGCTCAATGCCATAGAAAGACACCGCCTAGTTGGAATCTCCGCGCCAACATCAGCGGGCAAATCGTTTGCAATATACCTCACTATAATTCGACACCTTCAGCAAAGCACTGCGTCGGTGATATACGTTGTACCGACATTGAGTTTGGTTAGCCAGGTATCGCGTGATCTAAGAGAACTAACTCGAAAAACAGAAACCGATCACGTCCGTATTTTCACAACGTATCATCCGACCGACGAAAAATCGATCTTCGTGCTTACACAAGAACGAGCTATGGGAGCGATTGACGGGTCAAGCTTGCCGGAGAAAGGATTCTTGGTTGTAGATGAAGTACAGAATCTTGAACGAGTAGCTCAGGATAGCGACCAACGCGCGAAAATCCTATTCGATCTATTAAAAGAATTAAAAGATAGTGGTCGGCTTGAAAAAATTGTCCTTAGTGGTCCGAGACTAAGCAACATTGGAAACGTGGGCTTTGAGATATTTGGTGAGCCGTCTGACGAGCAAGAGAGCCAATTAGCGCCGGTGGTTAACATCACATATGCCATCGAGCAACACAAAGGGCGATACTGGCTTAATCAGTATGTGGATACACTAGAAGCGCCGAATTCAATATCGATCACCGAGCAGGGCCGCATTGCTGGATATGGTCAATCTCTTTACACAGATCAGTTCTTGGATTATCTTGCTTATTTAGTATCCAGTTTGGGCCCAAAATCACATAACATAATTTTTTCCCCAACTGCTGCCCAAGCCAGGAACACCGCCCGCGCACTCGCTGCCAAGTTAGTCATCGACGATGTCGACGAGCGAACTATATCTCTTGCCGAATACCTTAAAGAGACGGTGCACCCATCATACAAGCTCGCAGAGACTGTAAAAATGGGGGTTGGTTATCACTCAGGAAGGGTTCCCATGCATGCTCGCGCAGCCATTGAGGACGCCTTCCGACTTGGAGTCATTAAAGACCTGGTTTGCACAACCTCTCTTATGCAAGGTGTTAATCTTCCTGCTACGACTGTAATCGTAAGAAATCCAAATTTATTCATTAAGCGGAGCAAATATGGCGCTGCCAAGCTGTCACCTTACGAATTCGCCAATTTACGCGGACGAGCAGGCAGGCTTCTTAAGGATTTTGTGGGACGGTCAGTCGTTCTTGATGCAAGCGCCTTCGTAGAAGAGGACACACAAGATGATTTATTTAAAGACGAATATAAAGATTTGTCACCCGGTTATCATGAAGCGTTCGATCAGCATCGCCGCGAAGTGGTAGAAAATTTAGATCATCCAGAACCGGCTTCGGGAGGACCTCATAAGTTCCTTGTTATCTACATAAGGCAAACACTACTTCGACTCGGCTTACCTGGAACCAATCGACTCCGCGAAGTCGGAATACTGCTGTCTAATGATGAAATTAGCAACACGCTCAATGCACTTAATAATCTTAAAATCCCTAAAGCAAAAGCACTATCTCATCGCTACTGGGACCCATTTGATTTAGACATCATATATCGCCTTTCGGAACATAATAATTTACCGTCACTTCCTAGTAGCGTTTGGGATAGAGACGTCGCAAAAACGCTTCACGACATAATAGAATTTCATGCGGATCAATTAAATTATTATTATCAACGATACATTGGCGAGAGCACCGAAGACCGATTTGTGTGGGCAATGTGCTTATCGGTGGAAAAGTGGGCTCGCGAAGTATCACTTCGGGATATTCTTGATCAGCGACATTTTATAGAGAATATCGACGATAAAATTGATGAACAAATTACCCTCCTAATGAATAAAGTTGTTTATGGTATTCCTTCATTACTTAAGCCGTATGCTGACATACTAAATCAAGGCGCACCAATGCTTGCCTCTATTGAATGGGGTTCGTTCCACCCAGTTACCAGACACCTCCTTGAAAAAGGCGTTCCACGTGATACGGCTATAAGTGCCCGCAAAAATTTACTTTATGACTTAAACGGTGATGAAAATGATCTGGATGAACTTGTCGCAAATAGGCTAACTACAGGCATCATGAATCTTGGGTATTGGGAGCGCCGACAGTTATCTGAAGCAATGGACTAAACCTTAGTGAGAAATTGCAGGCCAGGGGCTTAACTCCATCCAGAGCGAATGGCTTGAGTTGACCTCCACCGCTTCGATGTATGGCAAATATTGCCAATCAACTGAACCAACTGTAACGCGTACTACATGTTACGTAATACACGCCACCAAAACGACTCCATTACAGAGTCCCCGTAGCCACAATCAGTACACCTCTCTCATTTTAAGATTACTCTTTCTTTGCCTAGCCGTTTTCGACGTCGCTGGGTGTTTCTACTCCCGATGCATGCAGCGCACTCTCATCAGCCTTACGCTTACCTCTCGTCTCGCTTGGCTTACGCTTCGGTCTAAACTCGACAATCAGGTCTTTGATTTGTTGTTCCAGGGCTTGGCGTTGTCCTAGCGATACCGCCGCTTCTGTCCTGAGTGTTTCCACCTTTGCTTCCAATTGTCCATATTTCACTTGTAGCGCGGCTAACTCCTCCACCTTCGCGTCAAACGCCTCGTTCAGCTCTTCCAACTCCGCTTCTGAGCGCTCAATCCGCTCACGGGCGAGCGATCTAATCGCTTCGATGTCTTGCGTTGCAAGGGACTGCGCCTGCGTCCAGACAGACGCTATCGTTTGGTGCAGAACAGCTTCGACCTCGGCAGGTATGTCTTTCTGCTGAGCGCTTCGCTCGAAAGCCCGTGCATTGATGACCTTCATGTGATTATTGATTGTCTTCATCGAACCTGTTCCCAGGTAGTAGCGTACTGCCATATTCGTTGCCCGCTGACCCTGGGCTTTCAGTGCTGCTGCGGCACGCTCGACATCTTCAAACGTAATACCTTTATTTCCCATCTTCTGACTCCTTAATCGGGTGTGATTTGACGCCAACCCGGCGTTGGCCCCCCGTATAGCGAGTCGAAGTGCAAAAAATGACAATTGATGATTATTTTTCTTAGGTCTCTACGCGACCCTGTCGGATCACCTGTGAGAGTGCCAGCGAGGTATCAGGGAGCCTCTCGATATAGGGCAGCTTAGGGGGCAGGATCAACGCATCGAGCGTGCCATGCCTGCGCCTCCATTCGGCGCGCGCCAAAGCAATCAAGGCTCCGGTTTGTTCGCGGATGCCTGAAAAACCCGGCACGCGGTAGAGCGAACCGATCGCCTGAGTGATCGCGAGCGCATGCGACTGTCGGCACGCTGAGATGATCCGTTCGCGCCAACGTCGCTCGCAGTCTTTTGTCATGCGCCAACTCCACACGGTACCCCCGCCTTTATCGCTTTTGCGGGTGCGACGTATCAGCTCATAGTCGTCATCCAGACGTATACGCCCTAGGACATCTTGGGCGTGTCTGAGCCGCTCCTCCTCGTGTATGCGTCCATCTCCATCGGTAGCGAGCAGAAACCAAGCTAAGACCTTGGCCTGGGGCGGTGCGTACAGGAACAGCCTCGCATTGCATTCGCGTTTGCGCTTGGCGTAGGCGCGCTGGTTCTCGTTGCGATGTATCGCGTAGTGCTCGCCGAACTTGGCAGCAAGACGTTGCGCCTTGTTGAGGGGCACGGTGCCGCTGGTGTGCCAGTGATAGCCGTGCGAGACGGCATCGAGTACGCGCTGCATGAAGACGGTTTTGTGTATGTGAACAGGTGGATCGAACATCGCTTTCTTACGTGTGTGGGTTTACACGTATAGCGACCGAGAAGGCAGGTTTGCGCCAAAGATGGGCAAAGCGGCGAAGGGTTGTAAGTGTTTGATCCAACAACAACCTGTGAAAACACCGAAGGTGGATTCACAGACAACTACAAGAGATTCCTAGAAGAACGCCGGAAACGGCGTTCTCATTCCCTATACGAGGCAGGACACCGATGTGTTGACGTCGCAAGACGAACACCATCGGGGGCTTGACTCACACCATCTGTGGGGGCCTCACCAGCCCCCGAACATCATTGTCACAGGTCCGCAAGGACCGAAGCCGGATCACCAATCCGGCTAGGCCAGAGTCAATCAACTCTGGCTGAGCATGCGCTGTAGCCGTATGCCCGTAATGGGGCTCGTACGGCTGCGACGGGCGCTCAGGGCTGTAATGCCCTGTTCGACCCAATCCGCCGATAGGCGAGCTTGGGCGACGCGGAAACGGGCCGATGGAGGATGCGGAAACGCTAAAACCAAAGGAACCCTGCCGCAGATGAAGAGGTGTAAATCCTCGCCGAGGGGTGCTGGAAACGGTGCAACTCGGCCCCGACAGGCGGGCTTCACGTATGCAGGGAAACCTGCATGAGGTCGTAAGGAGAAATCTGGAACGACTGGTACCAACGGAGGCAACTTCGCTGGATCGATGCATAGCTCAAGCCTGTAACGGCGGCCCTCGAGGTCGCTGTCGGGTCAGTGAAGTGAAGCCAGTATTCACCTCAGAAGTAGGTGGATGACTGAAGCTGGAACCATCTTGAACGGTAAGTCACGGGCTTTGGAATCTCGCCGGACTGAAAACCCAATGGGTGACGCGAATGCGACGTTTTTGATGGGAGGCGCTGGCTAGCGGATCGACATCTGTGTGCTAACGCGGGAAGGCCTAAGGGACGTACACCGGGTGGTGCCGGAATAGTCCTATGGCTGGGAGCGATGTGAGTAGACGACAAACCCAAAAGCGATTCAGTCGAAGCGACTTGGGGAGGCGCAAGCCAATCGGGAGTGATGTCTCGATGTCGAAAGCATCATGCGTATGCGAAATGTGACTGGGCGTGGTAGCCCAAATGGTGATGAGCGCGATGCAGCTGTACGGGTGGTGCCGCAGCGAGATCGCAAGCCAGGGTGGTACCTGGCATCTCACGAACAACGTTCAACTTTGACGATGAAAGGAGGTCAGATAACTACTTAGGACATTTGATTGAGTGGCATGATTGGGTCTTGCCAGCCCGTTTGTACCCCACCTGAAAAGGTGGGGTACCTCTACTTGTGTTGTATGCCGCGCAAGCAATCACGAATGTGATTGTCAAACTCCTCTTTGAGCCAATACACCCTTCTACCGATATGCTGAGGTCCGGGCAGTTCGCCGCGAAGCACAAGGTTATCAACCGTACGTATCGTGACGCCGAGATACGAAGCCACATCTGCCTTTGTCATTAGTTCCATTGATCACTCCTTTTATTGGGAGTGACGTATAGCTACTGATTTGACAGAAACGCGCATACTTTCAACAGAAACTGAAAGAAACGAGAGGAACCATGCTCTGAGCATGGTTTTGCGTCAATTTTCCCCCTGTCACACCTTCATTTCGTTTCCTCTACTTTCCTATTGATTCCTATTAGTTCATTGATTATATTTGTGTTTCTTGTGTTCGGCGTAAGCAACAAAGGCGGCCCGGGCGCGCTCCGGAGGCAGAGGTCAGAGGTTCGAATCCTCTCGGGCGCGCCATTTTTATTCTTAAAAACCAATAAGTTAGAGAAATTTACCGACTAGAATACATGGTCATTATTTGATCATTTTCACCCCTCGTGGACACTTCACTGTCCACAGAGTGTCCACGTTGTACCAGTTTGTGCCGCTGCGTCTGTCCACGCTTTGTCCACAAAACGATTCAGCAGGCCAGAGGCTGCCTTGCTTGCAGCTTGTTAATAAACGACTCGATATCCGAGGAAAGCAGAATGAGCTCACGATTGACGCACCCCGTTTCCATATCATGCGTGCGAATTGAGCTCTGAGCCCCGCCCCTCTAACTTCCGAAACCCGACTTCTTAAGCGACTTATCATTTCTACATCGCTTTTGGATCTCGCCATCTCTCCAGCATGGTCTAACTGATCATGGATCGACCCATATACACAACTTTCCATATATAGCCCCCCTCTATACCGATATCCGAAACTCAAGGTTTTTTGCATGCACGACTGGGCGAGCCCGCCCATCTTCTCGCTGCAACTCAACAAGCCCATACTGCGAAAGCGTCTTAAGCGTCCTAGATAAATTACCTGGTTTCCGACCAACCTTCACCGCAAGTTCAGTAATCGACTTTGGCCGACTCTCTTTGATGGCAGTCAGCAAAGCTTGATTCTCGTCGCTTAGAACTTCTGCCAATGAGCGCATGGACGGAAACCAGACTTTCGGATCACTGGCCTTTGGTTTGTACTCACCACGAGCAATAGCCATCATTCGCTCGCGAATCTTCTCTTGCGGCATGACACCAATAACGATGGTCTTCATTTGTTACAAACCTCTTTCAATACACGATCGACATCCGACCAAAAATCCACTAGCAACTGATCGGCATCTTGAAACTCGTATGGCACTCCTTTATCTAGAGAGTGCTGATGCTTATGGTCATGCGGACGGGCGCGCTGGCCAGCATACTTGTGCTTACGCGGTAACCGCACCGCATGGGCATTGTCATAACCCATCACACGCTTGCTGTAGCGGTCATGCAGGGTCAGCGAATATTTAATGCCGTGCGGCCTCTCATTAGTAACCTCAACCAAACTCACTTCGAACTTGACCCAATACCCGCAATCTTGAGCAATGATGACTTGATCAAGACCAAGCAGAGTGTCTAATCCGTAGTCGCGTCGCATAGCCAATTGTATCATCTGTTGATATGAAAAGCCCGGCTCAAGCCGGGCGTTTTGAATAGCTCGTTTACACGGTTCTCAATTCAGCGCTGTAGTGATTTCAACTCATCGCGCAGCCAGCGCGGTTCACCATCGACGTAAATCGCAGGCTTAACCGTCTGTTCGGGGTCATCAACCACATCCACAATCTTCTCGATTTCGTCCTGATTCAGTAGAACGCCGCACTTACCGTCTCGCTCACCCGCCAGGTCTTCGATCAGGTTCTCAAGCACTTGAGCGTCAGCCATCGCTGAACGCTGAAATCGTCGACCTCCGCTTCACCGCAGATCATCGCCGCGATAAGCAAAGCCTTATTTTTCCGATCCAGCCCCGGATACAAACGCTCAGCTAGCGCTGCCGGGCAGCCTATTTCGCCATTGACTAAGTTCTCAAAATCTGTCGATTCAAACATGATTCGTTCTCCTCTGAATGCAGCATTCATTATACTCGAAAAGCCGCGCTAAATCTGATTATTTATCAATACTATCAATGTGTTATAATGATATAGTGAAAGACCTTACAGCATTCCCCGCTCAGCCATGCTTGTGACCTCGGCGCCACCGATGATCAAGTGATCAAGTACCCGCACATCGATCTGTCCCAACGCTTGCTTGAGCTTGTCGGTAATGCTCTGGTCGGCCCGGCTGGGTTCGGTTACGCCCGAGGGGTGGTTGTGTGCCAGGATGCAGGCCGCAGCGTTGTGCTCCAGTGCCTTACGAACAACTTCGCGGGGGTAGACCGAGCATCCATCGATCGTTCCCTGGAACAGCTCTTCAAAGGCGATGACACGGTGCCGGTTATCCAGCCAGAGCACGCAAAAGGCCTCGGATGACGGCCTCCAGGCTCATGGTCACGAAGTCTCGTGCTGTCTGGGGACAGTCGATGACGTTTTCTCGTTTCACACGCTCCGCCAGAATCTGCCGCGCCTGGTGGATGATCTCGTCCGGGCTGACGGCTCGCGCCATCTGATACTTGCCCGCTGCGTCCTGAACAAAACCGCCGAAGTCGATCGCTTGCTGGTTCATTGCCTGTGCCTCGCCTTTGATCGGGCATGGGGTCATGCCGCGCATGGCCTCTGCCACGCTGGCGAAGCGCGGGGGTAGCAAAGGTCAAGGGCCGGGAGGGCCGGCTGGAGCGGCCCACAGCGTAGCGAGGACACGGGCCGGCCCGGAGGGCGAAGCAAAGCGGAGCTTTACCCTTGACCGGCGCGAGGGGCAGCGCCCCTTAGGCAGTGTTTGCGGATTCAATTGAAAGCGCATTTCCACATTCTTAGAGCACGCGGTTATATTTGTTATCCGGGGATTCTGGTATTCGTCGACCATTGCCCTGCAACAGCGAAAAACAACGCACATAAGATCTTCGAACGGCCAAGCTATGCACGGCCGCCTATGCATAGGCGGCGTTATTCACTAAAACAGGAAGGCACCCATGGATCTGAAACCAGTTAGGCGAGAGATCATTCGCGATATTGTCGAACGAGTCAGAGATGCTACTGATGAAGCTGTACAAGCACTCCCCGATACTCGATGGCTATGTCTTGAATGCGGAAATTCGAGTTATTCTCACCTATGCTCAAATTGCCACACAGACGACTCCGCAGTGTGCTACTCCGCTCAAGCAAGAGAAGTACTGGAGAGAAACCGAAGTATGGTTAGGTCGATAAATTCTGACCTGGATGGGATTCTCAACAATAATTGAGACGATTATCATTTCAGGTAAAGACTTATATATGCCTACCAGTAGTTAAAGCCATTACTCAAACCAGCAAGATCAAACACCTATCCTCATAGCCAGACCGCACCATGTGTGGGCGCCAGGAGAAATCCACGTGGGTCAAGAAATACTAAGCAGCACGTTAATTACCCGACATTATTGTGGATGTAGGCGAGGTTTTTATCCTGGAAAAAGCCTTTGACGATGTGAGTGAGCCGCTGCAGCCTGCGCAGAAATCGCGTGACCGTTTGGCGAAGCTGATCCGGGCCACTGTGGCGGACCTTGCCCAGGTGGTGCCGCTTGAGCCAGTTCCATACCCATTCGTCCGGGTTCAGATGAGGTGAGTACGCCGGCAGGATAAAGAGTCGGAGCCGACCCGCGGTGCCGTCAACGAAGTCCCTGACTTTGCGTGAGCGGTGCACCGGGTGTCCGTCGACAATCAGAAAGACCGGGGTGGTAGCCCCCTCGATCAGCCGTCCCAGAAAGTCGATGAACATAGGCGCCGTCAGGGTGCCGGTGAAGGTCATAAAGCGCAGCCCGCCTCGGGGGCTGACGGCCGAGATCATGTTCACGCCAAATCGAGCGCCGGTGGTCTCAATGACCGGCGTCTGACCGATCGGTGCCCAGGAGGTGCCGCTGTGGTGATCCGAACGCACGCTGGCCTCATCACCGAAGTAGATCGTGGCCTTCTCGCGCTTGGCCAGCCGACGTATCTCGGGGTAGGCCACGGCCTGCCCATGCTCGACCGCTGCCTCGTCACGTTGATAGGCCCGGTGCAAAGGACGCTGTGGCGACAGCCCCAGCGTACGCAGCAGACGGCCCACCGACACCTCGCTGAGGCGTACCTTAAACTCGCGGCGGATGAGTTCGCGGACCATCGCACGCGTCCACAGAGCGAACTCGAACTTCAATTGCGTGGGGTTGTGCTCGGTGATGAGCCGGTAGAGCCGATCCAGCTGCCCGCCCCTGAGCTTCGGCTCCCGACCCTTGGCCTTGCGCTGGCGAAGCGCCTCAAGACCGCCCTCGCGGTACGCCGCCAACCAGGCGTAAATCTGGCTACGATGAAAGCCCAAGGCCTGGATCACGACTTCGGGGCTTTCGCCGGCCTCGACCCTCATCACGGCTCGAATGCGAATGGCTTCCAGCGTGCTGCGATCAAGCTTGCGTCCGTCTAATTTCTCCATCCCTAAATCATATCATGTCGGGTTATCAATGTACTGCTTAGTAAGACCAATATCGACTATGTAGCACCGTGGCATATCAGATAACCAAGTTGGCTTAGTTCAGCCATGAACAAGTTTGGAGATAAACCCCCTCACCATTGATCCGTGCGCCTTGCAATCATGCGGCGCCAAGCCACCGAATTCAACGCAGAGTGCAATCCATGTGTTCGAGCGCAGTTTGCCGCATGGGCAAATGATGCCGCTGAATCGAGCAAATTCTAAGCGGCCAATCCAAATGTACAACAAGGCATTAAATTTCAAAATACGATATAAACTACCAGTCTAGTTAGTACGGCGCACGACCATCAATCACTCGGTATAAAGAAGTTCAATGCAACTGTTACACTCAGCGCTAAAATGCGGAATCAGCATAAGCAACAAAACATTCAAATGTTCTCGCCGCATATGCATTTTCGACTTTTGCTAAATCCCTGAGGAGGCATGTGTAGGGATATGAGATGGAACGCCATAGGTCTAGTTATTATTCTCGCTTTCGTAACCGTTTATGCAGTCTTTCTGGACTCACACAAACCCTCGTCTAACAGGCTTTCGGACAATAGCTCGTACGCAGAACTATATAACGACTCTTATACAAATAATTTCCCCAAGTCGCAGACATGCCAGCCTGATGATCTGAACTGTCTGATTAACCAAGGTGGCGGATACGACAGCGCAGCCGCGCACTGTGCTCGCCCCATAGAAAGACTCAACTCCTACGATGTGAGATGGACATACAACTCATCGCATCCGATGTTTAGCCAAGCACACTGGCTCTCAGACGGTCATGGGGCCATCGAATATCTTGGCGACAGAGTGGAATTTGAAGACAAATACGGCGCGTATGTAAATGTGGTATATGCTTGCGATTTAGCCTCTGACAACCGGACTGTATTGAACGCACGTATCGTGCGTACCGGCCACCTCCGGGTTGGCACACAGTAGACTCACAAGACAGCCAAGCAACCAGTGGATCCCAGATACCAATTCAACCCTCGAACTGAACCTTCAATGGATCTCACTAATATCTAACAATGCAAGCTCAGACCTAATTCCCCCTGGACTTTCCCCGGTAAGGTAGGCACTTCGGACCTATGAAATACGTAACGTCCCTATAGACTTCCATATCGATCGCTTAGCAGCGTCACAGCAAATCGCGCCGGATATGTTCTAACGTAAAAAGTTAACTGATGCTCGTGACACCGACTCATCGAGACATCATTCACAAACGTCCAGTACCTTTTTGCATCGCAACCCTTAGATTAAGAAAGATAATCATTCACCTGGGCTAGGGGGATACATCATGCGCATCATGATCAGTCTGGCCACGCTTTGCTTGGCATACTCCGCAACGTGTATGCCCGCGCTGGCCGCCGACAACACATCGTCCGCGATCTCCGCCCAGGCTCTGGATTACGGCAGCAATGTCTCACCGCTTGCGAGCCTCGCAGGCCTGCGCCCGGTCGAGGCAAAGCACGCGATGGTCGTGACCGCACAACATCTGGCCACGCGGATCGGCGTGCGCATCCTGCGCGAGGGCGGCAACGCGATCGACGCGGCGGTGGCCATCGGCTACGCGCTCGCGGTAGTGCATCCCTGTTGCGGCAACATCGGCGGCGGCGGATTCATGGTGATCCATCTCGCAGATGGGCAGAACCGCTTCCTCGATTTCCGCGAGAAGGCGCCACTCAAGGCCTATCCGAAGCTGTTCCAGAACGCGCAGGGCGAGGTCGTGCCCGGCCTGAGCACGCACAGCTATCTCGCCGTCGGCGTACCCGGCACGGTGATGGGCCTCGACACGGCGCTGGCCCGCTACGGCACGATGCCGCTCAAGACCGTTATGGCTCCGGCCATCGCACTGGCGCGCAAGGGCTACATCCTCGAAACCGGCGACGCGCACATCCTTGACGGCCGCGCAGGCGACTTTCGCAAGTACCCCAACGTCGCCGCGATCTTCCTCAATCACGGCCGCCCCTGGCGCGCGGGCGAACGCCTGCGCCAGCCGCAGCTCGCGCGCACCCTCGAACGCATCGCTCAGGGCGGCACCCGCGCCTTCTACAGGGGATCGATCGCGCGCGCGGTGGTCGCCGCCAGCGTGCGACACCACGGCATCCTCACGCTCAAGGATTTCGCCGACTACAGCGTCGTCTGGGGCAAGCCGGTCGAATGCGAGTACCGCGGCTACACCATCGTCTCCGACCCGCCGCCCAGCTCGGGCGGCACCACGATCTGCGAGATCCTGCAGATCGTCAAACCCTATCCGCTCGCCGACTGGGGTTACGCCTCGGTCAAGAGCTTGCACTACCTGATCGAGGCCGAGCGCCACGCCTTCGCCGACCGCAACACCTACCTCGGCGATCCCGCCTTCGTACACAACCCCATCCGCGCGCTGCTTTCTCCCGCGCACGCCGTCAGGATTCGCGCACAGATCCGCCCCGACGCCGCCACGCCCTCAAGCGAGGTCAGAGGTAGCCTGGGGCCGGCGGAGGGCACCAACACCACGCAATTTTCCGTGGTCGACGCGAACGGCAACGCGGTCAGCGTGACCTACACGATCAACTACCTGTTCGGGCTCGGTCAGATCGCCGGCAACACCGGCTTTTTCCTCAACAACGAAATGGATGACTTCACCGCCAAGCCCGGCGTGCCCAACAGCTTCGGCCTAGTGCAGGGCAGCGTGAACCAGATCGAGCCGGGCAAGCGCCCCTTGAGCTCCATGTCACCGACCATCGTGTTGCACCAGGGACGGCTGTTCATGGTCACCGGTAGCCCCGGTGGCTCCACCATCATCTCCACCACCCTAGAAACCATCCTCAACGTAATCGACTTCGACATGAACATGCAGCAGGCCGTCGACGCTCCGCGCTTCCACGAACAGTGGCAGCCGTCCACCGTCATGATCGAACCCGGCCTGCTCACCCCGGCCACTCGGCAGGCGCTCGAAAAAATGGGCTACCGCTTTACTTACGGCAACGCCTGGGGCGCTGCGATGGCCATTCTCGCGAATCCGCAAACGGGGCTCTACGAGGGCGCAGCAGACCGCCGCCGCCCTGCCGCACTTGCGGCAGGGTATTGATCGGGCATTAATTTTCCGTGACCTCAGAAATGCACAACATCCACACTCAATCTGACACTCTGGCGCCCTTCTCGACGCAGGGCGTCAAACCTTGAAGCGACCTCGGTGACCATGCGCCCCATACTGCGCGGCCTTTAATTAACCTACCCTTTATCAGCCAAAGTGCTGCCTTGGTCATCCTAGCTATGTCGCTATCGGCGAAAATAGTTCAAAATCCACACGTCGGGATAGATTGTGCTCGCTGCATTGGAAATCTCTTTCAGTCGATCACGGCTTACCCAGCCACTGTCTTGACGAGATGTCGGCCGCGATGGGACCCATGGCCGCATCCGCGCAAAAGCGTTAAACAGACGTTGCGCGTTCAGCGGCAGGCGCGAACCGCCTTCCGCGAGAAGTCCTTCAAACTACCCCACGAAGGAGCGTTATACATGAACAACATTGAGCTACACGGCAAGTGCATCATTTCAGCCTACCGGGACGGCACCAAATTCCGCCCCTCGGCATGGTCTGAAATGTTGAGCGACATGGCCGCGCAATATAACCAGCAGCATCGCCTGGTCTATGCGGACTATCTGCAACCCGCCTACCTCGAAGGCTACGGCCACTGTATCGAGGTGGATTTCGACGCCATGCGCGCCGACCGCGATTACGTTTACAAGCAAGTGATCGAGTTTATCGCCAGCAATCACCTGGAGGTCTACACCCTCGACGGTGAGCGCGTACACTATGAAGAGTCCGCTGATACAGCCAGCGTCAACGCTGCCTGAAGATACAAACTGACTGCAACCGCCGGCACCTAGAGGAGCGATTCACCGATCGCACTCCAGGCCGGTTGGTTTCCCCTATCAACCGCTTCCCATACCCAACCGCCCGAAAAATTAATGGCGGGAATGTCGCCATAACCGGCAGGATTCCAACGCGTAGGCAGGCGCTTAGGACTGGACGAACTGAGAAACGTAGACCGCGCCAGCTTCATCTTCCTGTCTAAGCCCTGTCCTCCAGCGCGTGATGGCACCCACACAATGCCGCCATTCACCGGTTACGGTATCCCAATAATGCAGAGTGGCCAGGGTTCCGATGCGCAGCACGGTCTGGGTAACCAGGGTGAACACATGCCCATCGAGCGTGCCCAAATGGGCCCTGATCGTTGGTGCATAATCCGGCTGTTCGGGGTGAATCCCCCCCCAACTCATGGCAAACGTACCCCGTTTGTCGGCCTCCGGGTCCATCAGGTTATTCAGGATTTCGTCAATTTTGTGCTGCTGATCCCTTGTCAGCTTGACGGGACCTGTCTTGCGTCTGGCGTGTGAATTGCTCATGAGGATGCCTCCGGGGGAGTTCCTACCGCCACGTATAGCACAACTTATCCCCCAATAAATAGAGGCAAGAAATCATAGGTATTAATAATTGTAAAAACAGCACCCGAAGAATTGGTAGGTTCCGGATCGCAAATGGCTCTCAGGTCAAAGAGCGATTTTCATCATTCGCCAGCGAAACGCGATTCCGCCCGGTGTGCTTGGCTCGATAGAGTGCAGCATCGGCTTCCTCAATCCATGCCCTCAAGTTCGCATGCCGATCGGAAACAAGCGCAAGGCCGATACTGCCAGTAACCTGTAACGTCTCCGCGCTGATCAGGCGGAGATTCGCAATATCATTTCTGATCCGTTCGGCAATATCGTAAGCTTCCTCATAGCCGGCATGCTCCACAATCACAACGAATTCGTCACCGCCAAAGCGCCCGGCGATATCTCCCTGACGAACACACTCATGAACAACTCTGCCGACCTCGCAGATCACTTCGTCACCCACGGTATGACCGTAGGTGTCGTTGATCGATTTAAAACGGTCAACGTCTATCAATAACAAGCAAGGCGGTTTTCCGGAAACAAACGCTCGCTTGAATATTTCCTCGGCGCATTCCATCCAGTGAGCGCGGGCACTGAGCCCGCTTTGCGGATCCGTCCGGCGCTGCTGGTCAAACGCCCAATTCTGACGTGTAACGACGCTGAGTAGGCGCGCCCCACGGTATGAGTTGAACCAGGTATAAAAAAACATGAGCGGTATCGTGCAAAGCACCACCAGGGTGGAAGTCTCGAATTTCGGTGGCGCCATGAGTACGCTTCCAAATAGCAATGCCGACCCGAGCAGTGCTAATAAGGAATGCAACCAAAGCCTGGGATACACGGTGTAACTTTTATCCAATGTGGTGATCATCGGGATAACCACACTGGGTAATGGGCTGAAATGCATCAACGGCAGCCACAAGCCGATAAAAATCGAATCCAGAAACAGGTTTTGCTTCTCGGCCGCGACTGTGTCCTGACTAGACCGGGAATGCAAATACGCTATATGCGGCCACACGAATGCGGTGAAAAGCAGGAATATCCATGCCCACAGCGACGCATGAAGCTCATACAGCACACTACCCGCCGACAACCCCGCCAACCCCATGCCCAGCGCGCGCGGTGGGTAGACGAACCAATAATAAACGTCGGGAGCAATGGTGCTGGTGAGCGCTCGCTCGCCGGCTACGGCATCGAACATACGGGATAACCACCTCTGCCCGAGAGGCTGATTCTTTTGGTTCACTGACCCTCGCTTTGTCGCACACAATCTGCAGAACCACCCTGGTTCCAGGGTATTTCTCTGTTCGTTTTTTTAGTAGCTACTGCTTACGTTATAGCTCAATCGGAAGCATATGATGCACTTGCCGTTTGACGCGCATTCAATACCGCGGGCCACGCCTCTAGCGTCGTCAGATTTTATGTAATCCGACAATACCACCGCAGGACAATTCTCCTGGCGAAACTTTTCCCACCGGTTGTTCAATGCATCCACGTCACTGGGTCGTAGGCAAAATACCCGTAGGGTCGAGCACTGTGCAGAAGCAGTGCAGTATCCTGCAGTTCACGTGCAGGAAGGTCGAGGAAACGCGCCAGCGCGGCAATAGCTCCCTGCCCACCGAGGGATGATTGCGCCATCAGCCCCATGGTCTGGCTCAGCGCTCCGAACCCCTTCTTTTGCCCGGCGCGCGGAAGATAGTCGACGCGATAACCGCCAGGCTTGAGGTGCGCCAAACGCGCGGCATCCGCAATGGCGTCGCCAATACCGCCGAGATGGTCGATCAGCTTGAGGCGCAACGCCGCCTCGCCGCTCCAGGCACGTCCCTGAGCCACGGCGTCGACCTGTTCATAGCCGAGCTTGCGCCCCTGCGCGACCTGCGAAACGAAGCGATGGTAGAGATAGTCGACATGGCTCTGCATAGCCGTGGCCACGTCGGGTTTGAGCGGCATCAGCGGCGATTCCGAACCCACGCTGGGCGTGGTGCCGATGCCGTTGACGTCGATGCCGAGCTTGCCGAGCGCTGCCGAGACATTAGGCACCAGGGCGAATACGCCGATATCGGCAGTGATCGTCGTGGGTTCTGCATACAGCGTCTGCGCGGCACTGGAAATCATATAGGCGCCGGAAGCGGCCAGCGTGCCCATCGACACCACCACCGGCTTGCCTGCGGCGCGCAGGCGCAGCACGGCGGAACGGATATCCTCGGAAGCATCCACGCTTCCCCCGGGCGAGTCGACCTGCAGCACCACGGCATGCACGGCGGCATCGTGTAGCAGACGGTCCAGCTGCTCCACGGTAGGACCGGAGGCAACGGTACCCGGAACGGCCTTGTCACCACTGACGATCATGCCGTCGAGGGGCACCACAGCGACGGCGGCGGACTGAGCTGCTCGCTTGTGAGTGGCCTCGTCGTAGGCGAGATAGTTGATCCTGGGTGTATCTTTCAGAGGTCGCACGTCAGCTTCGGATACCGCTTTCTGGAACTCGCGCCAGCTCCCGATCACATTGACCAGGCCCTGTTGCTTGGCGAGCTTGGCGGTATTGCCCTGAGCGGCGTCGACGAGATGCGGCAGCTGACTGGCGTAATGCTCGATCTGCGCGGGCTGGAGCCCGCGCGCAGCGGCGACCCGGGCCGTATAGCTGCTCCACCAGGTCTGCAGCCAGGCAGCGTTTTCCTCGCGCGCAGCGGGCGACATATCTGTGCGCGTCATGGGTTCGACTGCGGATTTGTACTTGCCTTTGCGGAAGGCGTACATCGTCACGCCGATGCGGTCGAGCAGGGTCTTGAAGTAGGGTTGGTAGGCGCCGTATCCGGCTATCATGACCGCGCCCAGCGGATTCATGTAGACATGATTGGCCTCGGCCGCGAGCAGGTAGCTACCCTGCGAGTAGCTGCCGGCATAGGCGAAGATAGGTTTGCCCGCCTTGCGGAAACGCGCCAGCGCATCGGCCACGGTTTCTAGCTGGGTGATGCTGCCCCCCTCGAACCGGTTCAGGTTTAACTCCATCACCTTGATACGCGGGTCGCTGGCGGCGTGATCGATGGCGTCGGTGAGGCTACGGATCAGCACCTCGTCCCGGGGCTGGTCCAGCATGACGTTGATCGCGCGCTGCCAATCGCTATCGGTATAGCTGTAAACCAGATGCCCCTCGGGGGCGACCACCAGGACCGACTCGTGCTGCACCCTGGGAGACTTTGCGGCATGGAATAGGGCAAACGCGATCACCAGCAGAACGAAGAGCGTAATCAAATTGAGCAAGCCGCGGCGGATGCCGTGCAACACCCGGTCGATCCAGCGCAACAACCCCATCAGCTTGCCCATCTACACCACTCCTGTTTGTTGGACGATATCTTCCCGTTGGCGTACCGAGGCAAGCCCGGATAGGCGACAGCTTGAAAGACCCGGATCGATAGTTCAACGCCCACGGCAAGCGCTTTATCTTATGACCACAAAAGAGTCGCGCAGTTGGATTGCAGGCAGGTTATCGGCCTGCGCCCAGTGCCTCGTGAAAGAAACCACTCACACGAGCCAGATAGGCCTCAGGCTCGACCGTGTAGGCACCCACGTGTTTCGCCCCCGGCACGATCCAAAGGCTGGCGGCCGCGTCTCGATGCAGCGCACGGTAGAGCGCCTCGCTGTTGCTCATCGGTACGACGTGATCGGCGGTTCCGGCGATCAGCAGCACCCGGCGTTGACGCATCGCGGCAACGTCACGCAACGGATCCACCTTGCACACATCCAGGCCGTTTATCAGGCGCAGCTCGAGAAAAATCTCGGGCGTGAATGGCCAATTGGGCAGATGTGTCCACTCCGGCATGTTCGCACTCAGGTAGCTGTACAGATCGGCGAACGGACTGTCGGCCACCACCGCGCGCACGGCGCGATCCTTCGCCGCCACTTCCAGCGCCGTCGAGGCCCCCATCGAATAGCCGATCACGCCGATGCGGCGATAGCCGAGCCGACGCGCGTAATCGATCGCACCGAGCAGGTCTCGCTGCTCGTACAACCCCACCGTCACCTCATCACCCTGCGAACGCCCCTCCCCGCGGAAATCGAACATCAGCACGGCGATACCGGCTCGGTGCAACGCGGCGGCAACAGGTAGGGCCGGTACGTCCGAGGCACGGTTCTGATGATAGCCATGAGCCTCGATCACTAATCCGCCGGCGGGCTCCGCCGCGGGGATCAACCAGCCCGACAGGCGCACCCTATCAACCGCCGACGGGAATTCAATGTTGCGGAAGGCAAGACCGAACTTCGCCGGGGTTTCGACCAGCGCAATTCTGCTGGGGTGGATCAGCTTCCAGACCACGTCATAGGCGACGCTCCCCGTCGCCACGAAAAAAACAAGCGCTAGCGCCAGCAAGACCCAAACTACATGCGGCAGGAAGCGTCTGACCGAGCGAGGGCGAACGGAGTCGGGCAAACGGGCATCTCCGGGCGGCGGACGAAAGCCCGCAGTATATACGTGGGCCCAGGATGTATTTTGCGCCCGATTGGCTTATGGTCGGGACGTATAGGTCAACACGTGACACTCGAAACACCCATGCCCGACAACACCGATCTGCGCCTGCTACGGCGAGCCATCCATCTCGCAGCGCAGTCCCGCGAACGCGGAGACCATCCCTTCGGTGCGCTGCTCGCTGACGCCGAAGGCCACATATTACTGGAGGCGATGAATGCCTCGGGCACCCTCGGCGATCGCACGGCCCACGCCGAGCGCACACTGATGATCGAGGCAGCACGTCATTACACCCCCGACTTTCTTGCCGGCTGCACGCTCTACTCCAGCGCAGAGCCCTGCGCCATGTGCGCCGGTACGGCCTACTGGGCGGGCATCGGCAGGGTTGTTTACGGCCTCGGGGAACGGCATCTCAAGGCACTGATCGGCCCGCATCCCGACAACCTCACCCTGGATCTGCCCTGCCGCACGGTCTTCGCCGCAGGACAGCGCAGCGTGGCCGTGCTCGGCCCGCTGCTGGAAGACGAAGCGGAGAACAGCCACCTCGGCTTCTGGGACACAGCCGGCAACGAACATTGACATTGCCGGTTCGGATGATAGCTTGGCGCCCCAACGGCCCCGCAAGACCGGAGACAGATATGATCGAAATCGTCGAGGCCGACTTCGCCTCGCCCGACCACGCCGAGACCCTCGTCACCCTGCTCGCGCGCTACGCCGAAGACCCCATGGGCGGTGGCGAACCGCTGCCCGAACGCACCCGCGCCGAACTGGTCCCGACCCTGCGCGAACGCCCCGGCAGCCACGCGCTCATCGCCTACGTCGACGGCCAGCCCGCCGGCCTGCTGATCGCCTTCGAGGGCTTCTCCACCTTCCAGTGCCGCCCGCTGCTCAACATCCACGACGTCATGGTCGACGCGCCCTACCGCGGCCGCGGCCTTTCCACCCGCCTGCTCGCCGGCGCCGAAACCATCGCCCGCCGGCTCGGCTGCTGCAAGCTCACGCTGGAAGTGCTGGAAGGCAACGAACCGGCCAAGGCCAGCTACCGCAAATTCGGCTTCGCCGGCTATCAGCTCGATCCGAGCATGGGACGCGCGCAGTTCTGGGAAAAGAAGCTGCCGTGTTGAGCGAGCACCGGGAATAACGACCGGCACCCAACCCGTTTCTCCCTGGTCAACAAGTGGTGGCATGATTTCGCACGCCTTCAGCGTCAGCCCCTTTCATTGCTTCGGCGCAGGCGCGTGAGTGAATTTTATACGGCACACCCCCTGCGCCTTGGCCTTACTGGGGCTCGCGCGATTACCGCTCCCGGCGATTTTCTCTTTGGACGAGCAAAGGTCACCAAAGAAATTCGCCCCGCCCAGCCGCATCCCCGCGACCCGCGACCCGCGAAGCAAGAGCAAGGCAATAAGGGAATAGAAAACCGAGAAGCGTGTGCAGACGCGTAACGGAAAGTCTTTTGACTTGAGTTCCCGTTACGCCTTGCCTCGCCCGTGTGCGCCGACGCCGACGTGGGGTCGGGCAGCAGGACGCCGCCCGAGCAGGCTTCGTCCGGACGGCGAATGCCTGTTGTGCCCCTCGTCGGCGCGTGCGGGCGCGGTTTACCCGCAGGGGCAAGGCGTTTCGGGCGCGTTTCTTTCGTCCATTTCTTTACGCGAATAAAGAAATGGACTCGAGCGCGTCGTTATGCGAGATCAAACACGAAAAGACTGATTCGCGTCCGAAACACTATGCAGAAGATTAATAACTAGCTGGCGCCTGGCTCGATTGCAAGCTGTTGTTGGGCTAAGAATTTCCCTGGCAGGCAAGCGGTGCTGGCTCAATGCAGCAAATGCTAAGGAGTTCACATCAATACCTTACAATGCGTAAGCTACCCCATATTCGCGCACGCTCGCACAAACCTCAATCACTCAAAATAGTCTGAATCCAATTTTTTTACTTCGTATACACCTGCCGTTGAAACCCCAACACCATGATCAACCAGCAACTTACCTAGACGCACACCATCTATCAAAATTATACGGGAATCAATTAAAGAGGCATACTCCATCGCTTCGCGCGTAAATCCCGAGGTGGTAATAAAAACACCTTTTTTCGCACGCTGCCCTTGCAGTGCTCCAGCGAATTTCTGAATTTCCGGTCGACCGACATTACCTTCCCAGCGCTTAGCCTGAATATAAATTACATCCAAGCCCAGCTGATCTTCATTAATGATCCCATCAATCCCTCCATCGCCGCTTTTACCAAGAGCCCGACCCGCATCCACCCGACTCCCCCCATATCCCATCTTCACTAGGAGATCAACAACAATGCGTTCAAAAAAGGGAGGAGAGACTCCCATAATCGTCTCTAAAACCTCCACCTCAAGAGACTCTCGAAGTTCGCTGTATGCCGCTGCCATAGTATCTTCAGGGGTTTCAGACGCCATTTCTTGGGCAGCATTAAACTGCTCAGGACCACGATTCTTTTTAATATTTTTTCGATTCCTAAACTCGATGAATTCTGGATATTGTGCGAGAAGACCAATATCAATCCGATCTGGGTCTTTTTTCAGTAAATCACGACCTCGTTGCGAGATAGCGAAGTACCCACGTCTTGGAGAATCCAAGAGCGCGGCTTGTTTCAAATATGACCGGGCCCAGCCGACCCGATTGTCAAACACAGCCTGAGTTCCACTTGGAAGAAGTTCGTTGCGCTCCTCATCGGAGAGGCGAAACTCCGCAGCCAAAACATCAATTGAATCTGAAAATTTATGTTCCCGGCCATCAGACGCCAATCGCAACAAAGGAAGCATCACAGTTTGATAATCAGGAATAGGCACCTACTTTCCTCGAATAGTTACCAGGACGCATCAACGATCAAAACTACCACTATGTTTTACAACATTGGCGATTACAAATTCTAACGCAAAAAAACGCCGGACGGCCCAGAGCCGCCCGGCGTTTCGCCCGCCTCCCCGATCTTAAAGCTTGTGGTGCTTGACGATGCTGTCGACCTCATCCACGCCGAGGGTCTTGTAGTAGTCGAGCTTCCCGTCCTTGATGCGCCCAACCACCACCGGATTGCTGACGTCGCCATACTCGTTGATGCGTAGCGCGCCAGTCACGCCGACGTAGTGAATCTTCTTGCCCTTGGCAATCGCTTCCAACGCGGCCTTGAACCCGGCCGGCGTCGGATGCACGACTAGCCCGCCTGGCGCGGTTATCTCACGTGCGGCGGCGAAGATCTTGCGCGCGTCCTGGGTGCCTGCCTTGTCCATAGCGAGGAGGGTGATCGCCATCGCGTCGTAGGAATTGGTGTCATAGGGAATATGCGGCGTGCGCTTGTAGGCTGCCATGAAATTCTTGCGGTACAGCTCGTACCAGGGCGATTTAACCGCCGCATCCTTGATCGACCAGCCGCCGTCGAGCAGTTTACCGCCGGACTTGTCCACGAACTGCTGCGTGGCCACGGAGTCGGCAAGCAACACGTGCTGCGGGCCGCCTGACTGCAGCCAGTCGCGCAGGATGGCCTGGCCGCCCTTGGGATGCGCCAGCAACACCAGTGCCTCGGGCTTGTCCTTCAGGGCGTCGGTGACGATGGACTGATAATCAGGCTGATCGCTGTTATACGGAATCAGCCGGGCCTTGCCGCCCATCGCCTCGAAGGCCTTGATCGTTTCCTTGGCGTAAGTCACGCCGAAGGCGTTGTTCACGTAGACGATGGCGACGTGTTTCCAACCTGCCATGTGGCGTGCGACGTAGGCGACCACCGGGCCCTCGCCACCCACGGACATCACCCCGCGGTAGAACAGGCCCTTGGTGTAGCCCTCCTTGGCCAGCTTGGTGAAGGAGGTCGAGGCCGCGCTGGGGGATACCAGCAGCACCTTGGCGGGCGCGGTGACGCTGCGCAGTTCGGCGATGGTGGTCCCGCTCGAATTCGAGCCGAAGATCACGCGCACACCCTTGAGATCGACCAGGGCCTTGGCCTGGTTGACCGCCACCGTCGGTTCGGTCTGGCTGTCGTAGACGATCGGATCCACCGTGCAGCCGCCGACGCCTCCGGCGGCGTTGACGCCCTTGATCGCGAGCTGGGCCGAACGCAGATTGTCCTGCCCGATCTCGGCCATCGAACCGGTCAGCGCCAGCAGCACGCCGATATTCACCTTGCAGGCGGCCTGGCTCGCCCCCGCGGCCAACAGCAGTGCGAGTCCGCCAGCGAAGGCGGTGCTGCGTGCGCTGCGTCCATGCTTGTCTTGCTTCATGTCGTCGTTTCCTCTCTGTCTGCGGCGCTCGATGCGCCTGTAAACCCAAGCGCTGGAGGAAGCAAGCTATGCGCCAACCACATTGGTTCGCGCCGCCGCAACGTCGGATTCGTGGAAACCGTACACAAGCCGCCCTAATTTAGTGCGAGCAGGTATGACACGCCCGCATGCGATGCGCCGCGTGTACAACGGTGATGGTTCGCATCCAATCTCGAAACAACATATGAAAATAAGCCAAACAAAATAAGTATTTCTAGCGCGACAAAATGTCACTGTCGGACGGTCGGGAATTCTGCGAATTTGTTGGCCCTACACATCCGACCCAGAGGTAATCCGCGTCATGCTGGACCCGATTCACCGTGCACTGGCGTCCAAAACCCACCGTATGCGCGCCTTGCTCGTTCCCTTCACGCTTGCCTCTTTGTGTACCATCGGCTCCGCCCACGCCGACACCGGCTTCGACCACATTGCCTCCAGCTCGATACTCGCCGGAACCTACCAGCACACCTCCGGCACGCGCGATTCATTCAACGCCCAGCTTGATCTGCTGGGGTACTTCGACGCCGGCCCCGGACAGTTGCAGTACGAACTCAAGGCCGGCAGCACGCCGCTGTCCGACGGTGTCACCGCCAACTATCCCGAGGCCAATGCTCTGGCTGGCGAGACCACGAGCCCCAATGGTCACGGGCGGCTGGCGATCACCCAGATCTATTACGCCATCGGCGCCGGTGGCGGCGAGCTCAATGCGGGCCTGATCTTCCCGGCGAACTACATCGACACCAACCCCGTGGCCGACGACGAATACCACCAGTTCATGGGCCTGACCTTCGTCAACGACCCGACCATCCAGATGCCGGTCTACGTGCTCGGCGGCACCTACAGCCACCCGCTGAACCGCACGTTCAATGTGCTCGCCATGCTCGCCAGCACACGCGACCTGTACGGGCACAACTATCCCAACCTGCTCGACAGCGGCGCGAGCGACCGCGGCAGCTTCGGCGACCTGGAGCTCGACTGGCAGCAGGGCAATCTGCAGGGGAATTTCGGCGCCTGGACCAACACGGACCACGACATCACCGCGCCGCCGCTCGCCACCGATGTGATCCCGGCCCCCACTCAGAACTTCACCCGGCACAGTGCCTGGGGCGTTTACGGCAATTTTGGCGGCAGCGTGCCCGGCACCGGCGTGCAGTGGGATCTGCGTGCCGGCTGGGCCAACCCGAAGGCCTCGCTGGCCAGTAGCTTCGTGTCGATCCAGGCTAACGACACCTTCGCCACGTCGCTGCTGGCGGGCGGCCGCAAACTGACCGTCGCCGCGGGCATCTCTCGCACCGGCGCCTCGCCGGATGCCATCGGCCCGACCGCGCCACTGATCCAGGTCGAGGCCTATGTACGCACACGTCTGGTGCGATCGCTGTACATCAGCCCGGACGTGCAATGGATTCGACACACCCAGTTCCTGCCCGGTCAGCACGGGCAATGGATCGAAGGCGTGCGCGTGGGTCTTGAGTTTTGACCCAGAAGCCTACAACTACGCGGCTTTGGGAACGCCCGTCGATTTCGGCACTCAAAGCTAACCCGAGGATGACGCCATGATCGATAACGTAAAAACTCAGAAAACCCGCGACCCATGGCCCATGATCACCTTACTTGTGGTCATCGTCGCTGCTATTGCCATCGCATGGACCTACTACACCCTGAGCAGCCGTGTGCCGCCGCTTCCCAAGCAGCCCTTCTGGACCGGCGGCAAGGACATGCAATGGAACGGGGACATCCGTTTCGAAAAAACCGGCTTCAGCGAAATGAACGTGCAGTTGGTCCTGGGCAGTACCCTGCATTTCTCCAATCCAACCAGTCAGCCGCTCGACCTCGCCATCGTCACATGGCAAGGCGAGAAGGCTGCGACGCTGAAGATCCCGGCCGGAGGAAGCGCCGACTGGAAGCCCACGCAGGACGGCATCTATGAGTATTACGACGCGCAAGCCACACAGTTCGGAACCTTCCACGTGCCCGGCTCCGGTTCGGCCCAGGTACAGCAGGTGGTCGCGGCCAAGGGCGCGCCAAACTTTCCTGCCCCGGCCTACGGCGTGGTTGCAGTGACCGACGCGACCGGAGGCGGCGTACCGCTGAGCGCCAAACCCGACATGACCGTGCCGGGCGGTACCATGACCTACGTACCCTTCGTGCTGGTGGTCAAGGCGGGACAGACGATCCACCTGACCGACAACGACGGCATGGACCACTCGTTCTATCCCGGCGACTACCCGGTGATGTTCGACGACCATGGCCAGATCCGCTTCTACCACGACGCCTTCCGCGGCATCACCATGCACAAGAACGGCGGCAAGGCCGAGATCACGTTCTACCGCCCCGGCCTGCACCACATCCTGTGCACCATCCATTCCTACCCGTGGCGCCACACCTACCGCTCGCATCACTTCTACGGTGGGTTTCCCTACGTGATGGACGCCATCATCCTGGTGGAGCCGGCAGCATGAACACGGAATGCCAACGCCCCTTGATGTATCGCCTGCTGCATTGGCTCATGGCTGCACTGGTCTTCGCCCAGCTGACGGACGGCTGGCTGTTCGTACATGATCAGGCCTTGCTGGGCGCGAAGGCCTTCGCCATGGGCGTGCATGCCAGCCTGGGCGCACTCACCTTGCTGTGCGCACTCACGCTCGCGATCTGGTGGATCATCCGCCGCGGCTGGCGAGTGACGCTACAACGGGACGCCGGGACCTGGATGGCGCCGGCCGCCGTCGGCATGCACGCCACCCTGCTCGTCCTGATCGGCGTTGAAGGTGCGCTGGGCTTCTCCGGGCTGACCCTGGTCGGCAGCCCCGTGCAGGTATTCGGGTTGAACCTGCCAGCCTTTGCCGGCCCGCACATCGGTCTGGGGCTGGCCCTGCTTGCCTGGGAACGCAACCTAGGGCTGCTGCTTGGCTCGCTGGTCATTGGCCATGCAGCCGCCGCGCTCTACCACCGCTTCCGCCTGCACGATCATGTGCTTGGCGCAATGGGTCTGAGCACGCCGCTACGACAGCATCGACCTCAGTGACGCGCGAGCCAGGCCGCACCGGCGAGCAGGCACAGCGGCAATACATAGCCCGCGAGCCCAGCCCAGGGGCTGTGCAGCAGCGGCCAGCTCACGGCCAGGCTGGCGCCGACCACGGTCAGGGTGCGCCAGTCGCCGAACAGGGTCTTGAACAGGGCCTTCATGCGGCACCTCCGACGGCGGTCGGGTCGCGGCGCAGCAGGCGGGTGAGCAGCCACCCGCCGCCCAGGTAGAAGGCCACCAGCAGCAGCAGGCTGGCATCGCCCAGCGGCCACGCGTAGCCCAGCGACTCCAGGGTCCAGAAGCTGCCGAAGGCGGTGATCATGCCGCCGACCACGAACTTCATGGTGTTCTCGGGCACGCGGCGCAGAGGCCGGTGGATGAACAGGCCGAGCAGTGCCACGCCGAGCAGCGCGACCACGGCTGCAGCGGCGGCGAGCAGGGTGCGGTGCGTCGGCGCGCCGAGCGCGACCACGATCAGCCAAACCTCCAGCCCCTCCAGCAGCACTGCCTTGAAGGCCACCAGCCAGGCGCCGCGCGGGCTGTCCTCGGCCAGCTTCGTCTGCGCCTTGGCGAAGGCCTTGTCCTCGTCGTGCAGCGCCTTGAGCCCGGCGCCGCGGGCGATCGCCTTGCCCAGCCAGCGAATGCCAAACAGCAGCAGAAACACCCCGATCACACCCTGCAGCCAGGGCAGTTCCAGCCCCGCGTGCAAAGCGCCGCCGGTCACCGCGGTCATCGCCGTCAGCAGCAGCAGTGCCGCCGCCGCCGCGCCGAGAGCGCTGCGCCAGCCAATGCTCAGGGCCACCGCGAGCACGATGGTAAAGGCTTCCACCCATTCGACCGTGGCGGCCAGCCAGGTGGCAATGACAACTCCCCAGAACGACATGATTTCTCCTTGCGTGTTTTTCGTATCAATCGGTAGTTCGACGAGCCAGTGCGGGCGCAAAGATGAAGGCCTGCTCCGGCTCGATGCGCAACCGCGCCTGCGCCGACGGCGGCGCGTCCTCCAGGCTGACCAGCGGCTGATCCACGCCGGGCACGCGCCAGTAGACGCGGTAGCGACCCGCCTCGAACACGGCATGCAAGCACTCTGCCGGCAGCCCGTCGGCCGCGCCGTTGGCACGCACGCCCTGCGGTCGCACGTACAGCGCGCCATGGCCGTTGAGCCCGGACTGGCGATGGTGTGCCGCCACATCGACTCCGGCCAGCACGATGCCGGGCCCGCGCAGATCGCCCTCGAAGCCGCCCTGGGCGCCGGTGAAACGCGCCACACCGGGCGTGGCCGGTGCACGGTACAGCGCCTCCGGCGTGTCGAACTGCACCAGCCGGCCGCCTTCGAGCACGGCCACCCGGTCGGCCAGCCGCCAGGCGTCCGCCGGATCGTGGCTGACGAATAGCGCGGCGACCCCGGCCTCGCGCACCACCCGGCGGATCTCCATCCGCAACTGGTCGCGGGTGTCCACGTCCAGACTGGACAACGGTTCGTCGAGCAGCAGCAGCCGCGGGCGCACCGCCAGCGCGCGGGCCAGGCCGACGCGCTGCTGCTGGCCGCCGGAAAGCTGATGCGGACGCTTGCCGGCGGCATGCGCCACACCGACGCTTTCGAGCAGCTCGCGGGCACGTTCCTCGCGCCGCTTTTCCCCGCGCGGGATGGCGGCGGTCACGTTCTCGAGGCAGCTCAGATGCGGCCATAGCGCGTATTCCTGGAACACCATGCCGAGACCGCGGCGTTCGGGCACGACGAAGCGGCGCTCGGCCGGAGCGTCCACGCAATTGCCGTCGATCTCGATGCGCCCCGCGTCGGCGCGCTCCAGTCCGCCGACCAGGCGCAGCAGCGTGGTCTTGCCCGAACCCGAGGCGCCGATCAGCACGACGAACTCGCCGGGCGCCATATCGAGATTCACGTCGTGCAGCACGGCATGTCCGCCCAGCGACTTGGACAGGCCTTCGATTTTGACCGATGCGTTCATGCGGTACCCCTCCGCGCCCCGACGGGCAGCAGCAGATAGGCGACGCCCCCGGCGAGCGCGACCACGGCGGCGGTCAGCGCGAAGCCGCTGAGCGCGAGCCGCGCCGCGGCGTGGAAATGCAGGGTCTGATTGAGACGGACGATGGCCACGCCCAGCGGTTCGCGACCGGGCGGGTAGAGCAGTTCAGACACCGGAAGCTCGAACAGGATGAAGCCGAAGGCCAGCAGCCAGCCGCGCAGCAGCGGCGCGGCGAGCAGCACGGCCTCGATGTCGAGCACGCGCGCGGCCCACGGCAGGGCGTGCAGGCGCGCGGCCTCGCCGAGACGACGGTCGATCTGCGCCACCGGCGACTGCAGCAGGCGCGTGAGCATGGGTGCGTAACCCGCGGTGTAGCCGAGGATCAGCAGCAGCGAGGTGCCGTAGAGCGGCAGCCAGGGCGTGTTGAAGGCCATCAGGTAGGCCGCGCCGAGCACCAGCCCCGGAATCGCCATGTTGCTCAGGGTGAACAGCTCGATGCCCACCGCCAGTCCCTGCCCGCTGCGGTTGGACGCGCGCGCCAGGGTCACGGCCAGGGCCAGACTCGCGGTTGCCGCGAGCACGGCGAAACCGGTGGAGTTGAACAGACTGGCGTAGTCGCCAGCCCAGTCGTGTCCGGCGAGCGCCGAGGCAACCAGGGCGAAACCCGGCGTCAGCAGGCCCAGCCCCCACAACACTCCGGCCAGGAGCAGGATCGCCCCGTGCAGGACACGTCCCGGCGGTGGCGGCGCGGCATGCCGCGCGCGCCCGTGCACCAGCACCGCGCTGTGGCGGTGATGCAGGGAAAGGTGCAGCAGCGCGCCACCGGCGGCCATCGCCACCACCACCCAGCTCAGCCGCGCGGCGCCAGCGAAGTCGAGCGGCGAGGTGCTCAGGTGTTCGTAGATCGCGTAGGTCAGGATGGGCATGCGCAGATGTGCGCCGAGCGTGGCCGGGATGCCGAACTCCTGCACGCTCTCGATGAAGGCGATGACGAAGCCGGCGGCCGCGGCCGGCAGCGCCAGGCGCAGGGTCAGACCTGCCCGCCGGGCAAGCGACAGGGCATGCACGCGCATCGCCTCCTCCAGCTCGCGACCCATGCCCGCCCAGGTCGGGCGCACCACGAAGGCGCAGAACGGCAGGGCCTTGAGCGCGAGCAGGGCGACGATGCCGAACGGGCTGAAGAACAGCGCCGCAGCCAGGCCATGCCGCAAACCCGGTTCACGAAACACGATCTGCCAGCCGGTGGTGAGCAGGTAGCTCGGGGCCAGGAAGATCAGCCACAGCGCGGACGTCATGGCGTGGTTCAGCGGCGAAGCGCGCCGCTCCAGCAGCCACGCGATGGCCGCGCCGAGCGGCGCCGCGATGCAGGCCGCGCCCAGCGCGAGCAGCGCGGTGTTGCGCACGGCCACCAGCAGGCCGTTCAGCCACCCGTGATCCGACGCCGATGCGGTCGCGAACGGCAGGGCTAGAAAACGCAGCAGCGGGTAGGCGAAGAACAGCGCCAGCAGCGCGACCAGCAGCAGGCCGGCAATCCGGCGCGACCAGATCGTCGTCACTGACCGAGCACCGTGCGCGTGAACCACTGATTGATGGTCGATTCGAGCGGGCCCCACTGCGACGGCGGCACGCTTTCGAGGTGCAGCGTGGCCGGGTCTGGAATGCGCTTGTCCGCTGGCACGTCGTTGATCACCGGCCAATACAGGCCGTCGGAACCCTTGTCGCTCATCGCCAGCGCCTGTCCCTCGGGGCTCATGACGAAACGGATGAAGGCGGCGGCCGCGCGCTTGGCCGCGGACGACAGATGCGGCGCCTCGATCATCACGCGCGGCAGGATGAAGGCCGGATCGGGCACGCTGACCGCGATGTCGGAACCGGGCTTGTCGGCCAGATAGTAGGCGGCCGAGGACTGCACCATGGCGATCTTGATCTCGCCGCTCTTGAGCGCCGCGAGCGTGGTGCTGTTGGTGCGGTAGACCTGCAGGCCGTTCTGCTTGAGCGCCAGCATGAACTTCTGACCCTGCGGCCAGCCGCCGGCGGTCTGCAGCATGCCCGCAAGCAGCGGATAGGTGGGCCCGGAAACGGCCGGATTGTTCATGCCCACCGCGTTGCGGTAGGCCGGGGTCAGCAGGCCCTGCCAGTTCGCCGGCGGGGCGAGGCCGTCGCGGCGGTAGGCGAACACGCCGGACAGGGTGTAGCCGGTGGGCACGTAGGCGCCGTTGCTCGGCAGCAGCTTGCGGCCTTCGCTGTTCCACGACACCTTCGGCAGGACGCCCTCGGCCACCAGACCGGCCTTGTCGAGGCCGGCGGCGGCAGTGGCACCGTCGAACCAGGCCAGCGTCCACTGCGGACGGGCGGCCTCGGCGGAAACGCGCGCGATCAACGGCCCGGTGGAGGTGGTGATCACGGTGACCTGAATGCCGGTCTTCTTGGTGAAGGCCCTGGCCACCGCGGGACCGTAGTCCACGGCGTTGTACAACACCAGAGTCTGGCGGGACTGCGGCCAGAGTATCCACACGGCGGCCGCCACCACGGCCACGACCACGATCAGCACCAACTTGCGCATGCCTTGTACCTCTTCATCGCTTCACGACGCACATCGCGCCAAATTCTGCTGCCTCCGTATCCGCCGCACCCGCGGCCGGAACGGAATGCCGCCGACGCGCACGCGTCGACGGCGATGATTCGCTTTGGGCCGATCTTCCCTGACGCCCCTCAAAAAGAACGGGACACATCCCTGTGCCCCAATGGAGTCATGCTTCTTCTGTCGAAGTCAGAACTTGCTGGAAACGCTCACCTCGAGGCTGCGCGAGGCCAATGTCCAGTACAGCGGGGTGTTGGCCCCGCCGGTGTAGCCGGCCAGGTTGATGATGGTCTTCTTGTCCAGCAGATTGTCGACCTTCAGGCTGACATCGACCGGATGCGCAAGACCGGCATTCAGCTTGTAGCCCAGTGCCAAGCTGGCCACCGAGTAGGCGTTGATCGGCTGGGTTTCGCCGGTGTCGCCATAGCTCGAACCCACGTACTTGTCGAGCAGCGAACCGTAGGCCGGACCGCGGTTGTAGATCACGCCGATCACGGCCGTGGCCTTAGGTGCATTGGGCACCCACTGGTGGGTGTCCTTGGTCTTGGCGCTGTTGATGCTGCCGTTGACGTAGCCGCTGAAGCCGCTGCCGACGTAGACCGTCGCACTGCCTTCGACACCTTGGTAAATCACGCCGCCCTGGTTGAAGAAGACCTTGTTGCCCGCAATCGTGCGGCTGCCCACCTGGTTGTTGAAGTTGATGTAATAAAAGTCACCGGAAAGCGCGAGCTTGTGGGTCTGGTAAGACGTGCCCACCTGGAAGTTCGTGGTGGTCTCCGGCTTCACGCTGTTGACGCTGGTGCTCGGGTCGGCGGTATAGAACAGGTTCAGGTTAGGTGCCAGATAACCCTCGGCGGCCTGCGCATACGCCGTCCAGTCAGAGGCCAGCTTGTAGTGCAGCGCGATCGACGGAATCGCGCTCGACCAGGTCTTGGAAACCACCACCGGCGCGGTGCTGGGACCCTGGTTGACCGTCGCGTTCAGATCGCGCTTGAACCAGGCGTAGCGCACGCCGGGAGTCAGCGTCATGCGCGGGGTGATGTGCCAGTCCAGTTCGACGTAGGGCTGGGCCGAATCCAGGGTGTCGTACATCAGACGATCGGTCGCGCCGAACGCCCCGGCCTTGCCCGCGCCGATGTTCAGGGCACCGCCCAGGGTCCAGTCGATCTCGTACTGGCTGCGGGTGTTCCACTGATGGTCGTACCAGAAGCCGTACTTGAGGTCGCCGATGGCGATGGGCTGCACCACGCGCAGCAGATCCCCGACGCTCTGGTAGATCATGGTCATGCGCTGACCAGGTACGTCGTTGGCGTACTGCGTAGTGCCATATTGCGCGTCGAGCGCGTTGCCGATGTTCGTACCGTTGGGCGTCTCGCCGTTCGGGTCGGCGCCGTTGTAACCGTGGTGATTGTAGCCGTAGGTATACAGCTTGTTGTCCAGGCGGATGCCGTTCGAGAACCGGGTCTTGAGGCCGATGTAGGCCATGTTGGTCTCGATGTCGTCGTAATTGTAGCCGTAGTAGTTCTGCTGGGTTGGGTCGTTGCTCAGGCCGTAGTTCCAGCCGTACTTCTGAATCTCCGCCATGGTGGCGCCGATCGGCACGTTCTGGTGGATCTTGTTGAACATCGCCACGAAGCTCAGCATGGTGTGGTCGTTGATCGGACGCAGCACCTTGAAGAAGTAGTTCTGACGCTTCAGTGCGGAGTAGGTGAGGTAGCCATCGCTCGACAGGTTCTGGATGTCGAGGAAGGCGCGGGTGTCGTGATAGTTCTGCATGTTGCCGGTGTCGAACTGCACGCCCTCGACCTGGGTGTTGAAACTGCCGCCGGCGAGCGTGGCGGTGATTCCCGGCGTCATGCTGGGGTTCTTGGTGAGGATCGCGATGGTGCCGCCGAAGGTGGCGTCGCCGATCGTGCTCGCCGAACCCGGGCCGCGGTCGACGTCGATCTGACCGATGTCATTGGCCATCAGATAGCTGGTCGAATGGTGGGTGAAATCGTTGGAATCGCCCCAGGGAATGCCGTCGATCCACAGGTTGTACTGGCCGTTCTGCAGGCCGCGCATGCTCAGGAACTGGGTTTCCATCAGGCCGGGACCGTTGGGATCGGTGGTCGCCACGCTCGGCGACACCTGCACGATGGAGCTGTAGTTCTCGCTCAGCTGGACGTTGTGCTTGATGTAGTGCCGGGAAATCACCGCGGTGGGCTGAGTGGCCTTCAGCGGGGCCTTGCTCGGTGCCTGGTGCACGGCGGACTTCTGCTGTTCCTTGGAACTGCCGTTGGTCGCGCTCACCGTACCCAGGTTGAGCGGGCCGGCCTGCGCTACGGACAGTCCGCCGCCCAGGCAAAGGCCGCCGACGGCGGCAAGGTGGATCATGTGGGCCAAGTGTTTGCGTCGTAACTTCATGAGTTGCGCTCCTGTAATCAAGTCGATGCGGGTGAAGACGGGTGCGCAAGTCTCTGAACCGTCGTAGGCGCAAACCTGACAGGAACCTTTACAAAAATTAACTTGTCTTATCTCTGAGTTAGGATTCATCGACTTAGCAGCTTATTGCGCGTCGATGAATTATTTGTGCACGTTTCGTTTCAGGTGAGGCATGAATTGGATCCTGGTAGCCGGTTCCGACCACCGTACCGAAGCCTTTGCCGCCCGGCTGCGACAGGAGGACTTCCGCATCAGCCGCGCAACGGCGGAACGTCAGGCCCTGGACGCGCTGGCCGCGCGTCACCACGACGGCGCGGTGATTCTGTCCTGGCCGCAGATGGCGCTGCAGGGCTTCGCCACCGCCGCACGCCGCCTGCTCGATGCGCGCGGCTTCGCGCTGCCGCCCCTGCTCACGCTGAGCGACGGCAAACTGCCATCGCCTCTGACCGGCGCCCTGCCGGTGTTTGCACACGACACGGACACCGACGACGCCACGCTGCTGGCGCATCTGCGCGCCGTGCTGCGGCGCACGCAGGGCTACCCGCGACACCACCGTTTCGGCGCACTGGGCCTCGACCCGGGACGCGGTCGCGCCAGTCTCGAAGGCCGGCCCCTGACCCTGAGACCTACCGAATTCAACCTGCTCGGCCTGCTCATCGAAGCACAGGGAAGCCCGCTGCCCGCGGTGGCACTGGCCGACCGGCTGTGGCCCGACAAGCCCTATCGTCGCGAACGGCTGGCCGTGCACCTGCACAACCTGCGACGCCGCCTCGGCGGTCGCCGCGCTGCCGTACGCATCCAGCGCGTCGACGACCGGGGCTATGCCCTGAGTATCCGCCGTACCCCGTCCGTCAATGGAATCCTCCATGCAACTGCTCCTGCTCTCTGAACCCAATCAACCCGCAGCGCGGCTGCAAACCTCACTACGCAGCCGTAGCGAGTCGGTGCACGAATTTCCCTGGCCACAGGCCGATGACGGGACCGAATGGCCAGCTACGGAGGCGGCCATCCTGTGTGGACGCGACGACCGCGTGGTCGCCTGCGTCGCCACCACGCGCGCGCGCATCGGCAAGGCGGCACTGGTCGTGGTCGCGCCACTCAGCCATGCAGGACGGCTAGCCGCCCTGGAGCATGGCGCCGACGACTGCCTACCCGACGATGTGCATGGCCAGCAGCTGCACCAGCGCCTGCTCGCCCTGCAGGCGGTGTCGCCGACGGCGCTGCACGACGGCCACTGCGTGGTCGGCGACCTGCGCGTCGGCCTATCCTCCGTCGACGTGTGGCGCGACGGGCGCCATCTGAACCTCGGCGTGCGCGAATACCAACTGCTGCGCCTGCTCGCACTCAACGCCGACCGTACGATCAGCCGTGGCGAGCTGGTCGAACGCGTGTGGGGCACCGAAGCCGACCCCAACGACAATGTGCTCGATGTCTACGTCCACCGCCTGCGCGGCAAGATGGACAAACCTTTCCCCAAGCCTCTGATCCAGACCGTACGCGGCATCGGCTACCGCCTGGCGGACGACTGAATCGCGTATCTGATTAACGCTTCCCGCAAAGAACACGGGTCGCGCGCACTGCGCGACCCGTGAATCCCCGTCTTCACGGAGTCATGGCCTAGAAACTGTAATTGGCCGACACGTACCACTCGCTCGGCGCACCCGGATCGGCCAGGATCGCACCGGCGCTGTTGCCGCCGAAGTAACCGCCGCTGGTGATGTACTCGATCGGGTTGTACCGGGTGTCAAGCACATTGTTCACCCCGAGGGTCAGCTTCACGCCGTGCAGATAGGGCACATAGTGATTGAACGCGACCGTGGTCACGTCGAGCGCGACGTTGAGCACGTTGAAGGCGGGCATGGTCTGACGCGTCGGCGCGCCGGTGACGTTGCTGAACAGGTACTGGGTGCCGGTGTACTGGTCCCACAGACGCGGTTCGAGGATGAAGCCGCTCTGGTAGAACTTGCCGTCGACGCCCAGCGTGGCGGTGACCTTCGGATTGTAAGACACCGGGTAGCCAGAGAAGGATTGGTTGCTGCCGTTCACCGGCACCACGTAGCGGGTGTAGTGCGCGTGCTGGAAGGCGAGGTTGCCGAAGGCGCCCAACTCGGAGTGCGTCTGCGCGGTAAACGCCAGATCCACGCCCTGGTACACCGCACTCGCCGAGGCGAACTTGGACAGCGTGATGTTGGTCAGGTAGGTCGCCACCGTCTCGTTGTTGAGCTTGTCCTGATACAGCGCCAGGTTGAAGTCCAGCGCGCGCAGCCAGCCCAAGTCGTGGAACATGAACTTGGCACCGGCCTCGTAGTCGGTGCTGCGGATCGGCTTGAGCACGCCTAGGTTGGTGGTGCTGTTATACGCACCGAAGGTGTTGTCGGTCGGATTCTGGTAGCTGACCGAATAGTTGGCGTAGTACGAGGACCAGTGCGTCGCCTGCAGACGCAACCCCAGCGAGGGCTCGACGCGGTAGAAGGTGCGCGAGGAATCCTGCGCGCTGGTCACGTTCTGCGCCGTGGTGTTGGCCGCCGCCTGCGGGAAATCGGCGTTACCGCTGTTGTAGAACTGCGTCTGGTACTCCACTGCGGCCAGCCCCGGAGTGACCGAGAAACCGTGAAGGGGCTCGATGCGGTCCTGCAGGAAGGCGCTCAGATAAGTGTTGTAGAGGTAGTCGCTGTTGTACTGGATGCTGGGTGCGTTGTAGTCGATCCACGGCCCGTAGGTGGTGCCGGTGGTCGGATCGTAGCCCACGTCGTAGCCCACGTAGGGTGTGCGGTACTTCTGCTGGATCCAGTAACCGCCGAACTTCACCGTGTTGTACGGTAGATGCCAGCTCAGCCAGAGTTTGTTGCCGAAGGTGTTCGATGTCGGGAAATAGTATTCCGCGTTCGGGAAGTTGCCGGGCAGCGGCAGATACTGATTGACGCGCGCGTGGATGCGGTGACCGTGGCGGTACCACATCAGCGCGTGCAGACGCAGGTTACGCTCCAGTGCCAGGCTAAGCTTGGTGTAGAGCATCCAGTCGCGCACGGTGAGCTGCTTGTGCCACGCAGCGTACGGTAACGAGGCGTAGTAGCCGCTGGTGGGCTGGCTGTACAACGGCGCGTTGGCGTTCAGACCTTCGGTGGTCACACCGGGAATCGGCTTGAGCGGAATGAAGTTGGGGCGCCACTCCTCGGTGTTGTCCCAGTAGCCGCCAACCGACCACACGCCCGTGGAAAACGCCTTGCGGATATTGCCATAGTAGGCGTACGAACGGCTCGGCGCCTTGAACGAACCGCTGCGGAAGGTGTTGTTCTTGGTGTAACCGCCGGCCAGCACCGCGGACCAGCCGTCATGCTCGCCCGAATCGAGCGACAGATTCACGCCGTGCGTGCCATAGCTGCCCCAGAAGGTACCAAGATCGGCCTTGGCGTGCTTGCTCGGCTGCAACGGCACGAAATTGATGGTGCCACCCAGGCTGTCGAACCAGCGGCTCGCCGGATTGCCGGGTCCGTAGATGAAGTTGATGCCGTCGATCATCGACAGGATCGGAATTTCGTTGGAGTCCCACTGGCCGTTGTGCGCGATGAGGTCGTTCATTGGCACCCCGTCGAACAGCACGGTAATGCCGTTGCGCTCCACGTCGCCGTTGACGCTGGACCAGCCGACCTTCATGCCGCGCATGGTGACCTCGTAGCGTGCGGTACCGCTGCTGCCGCCGTAGCCGCGCACGGTGACGCCAGGTGCCAGGCTCAGGGCCTGCGCGGAGCCACCGGTCGGGCCGACTGCCTTGATCTGATGCTTGGTGACTACCTGCCGCGTCTCGTCGGACTGGAATATCCTCTTCGGCGTCAGCACGCCTCCGGTTTTCGTCGCCTTCGCGTTGGCCGTCACATCGCCCAGGTTGATCGCCTGATGCGTCTTGTCCTTGGCCGATACCGTTTCGCTACCGGCGGCCATCGCGATACCCGGCGCCACGATGCCGACCAGCACCATCGCATGCCCCGCATGCCGCACTAGCCGTGTGAACCGAACCGCCTTCGGGTTCCCACCTCTCATGAACATTCTCCTCCACAACGAGATCGTTTTCGGAAGTGGGGGCGGTCGTCGCCGCCCCTCACCACGTCGCCTGCGCTCCGAGCTGAGCGAGGCGGGCAGAGTCTGCGCAGGCGGCGACGTCCAAACCTTGCGGAATTCTTAAACCCGATTGCACGCGAATCCACACACATCTGATTCACAAGTAAAAAACAGGGTTTATGACAAATCGTGAATTTTCGGTGTAGAAAATATGACCCGCTCATGCGGGCGCGCCCATCGAAACGCGCCCGCATGACAGGGATCAGAAACGCGCCTCCACGCTCGCGTAATAGGCGCGGGGAGCACCGGGCTCGGCGAGCAGCTGGCCGGCGACACCGTAGTAACCGCCGCCCGAGATGTACTCGTAGGCGTTGTACTTCTTGTCCAGCAGGTTGGTGACGTCGAAGCTCAGCGTCAGCCCCTGCATGCCGGCAAAGGCAACCTGACGGCCGAGCGCGATCTTGAGACCCGCGTTCCACAGGCCGAAGGCAGGCAGCTTCTGTGTGGTCGGCGCGCCGGTATTGTTGTTGTATATGTACTGCGCACCGGTGTAGTTCCACCACAACCGCGGCTTGAACACCACGCCGTCGCGATAGAACTCGTCGAACACGCCCGCATTGACCGTGTGATCGGGCGTATTGGAGATCGGCTTGCCGTTGTACGAGCCGTGACTCGGGCTGACATAGTTCGAATAGATCGCGCGCTCGACGCTGAGGTTGGCGAACAGATGCAAGCTGTAGATAGGGTTGTCGACGAAAGACAGGTTGACGCCACTGAAGGTCGACGAGCCCGAGGCGAATAGACTGTAGGCGTGACTCACCACCGGAATCGGAATGATCTCGTTGCTGTCGTCGAGGTGATAGTAATTCACGCTCAGCAAGGCGTTGCGCAGATAGCCGTCATGCGGGAGATAGGCCTTGAGACCGATCTGATACTGGGTCGACTTCTGCGGTTTGAGTGTGGATACCAGGAAATGCGCATAGGTCCCGGTGGCACCCGCCGGCGAGCGGTAGCCGGTCGCATAGTTGGCATACAGCGCGATTTTCTTGGTGACCTTCCAGTTGGCACCGATCGAGGGTTCGACCTCGGTAAAACTGGTTTCCGAATTGGGCTGGGTATCACCATTATTGCCGATCGAATACTGCACATTGATCGGGAACGCGGCTGCGGCGTTGTTGACGAAATTCGACTTGAAATTCACCACGCGAATACCGGGTGTGATGCGGAAATTATCGGTCGCCTGGAAATCGTCCTGCACAAAGGCGGCAAGATCGGTTTCGTAGAGATATGAGCTATGAAAATGATGCGGCAGTGACAGGCTGTGATAAACCGTCTGCCCATTCACAGTGGCCGTCAGCGAAGGATTGTAGAAATCCAGCAAAGAATAATATTGGTTGTTGACTACATAGCCACCTACCGAAATTTCGTTCCGGTAGGGGAGCGAAAAACTCAGATACAGCTTGTCGCCATAGGTATGGCTGGTTGCGTTGTAATATTGATAAAGCACGCTGGGAGATTGCCCCAGGTTGTTGTAATGCAGATGAATGCGGTTGCCGTAACGATAGAACAGGAGGTTGTGCAGGGCCACGTGCTCGGTCAATGCATCCTCGAATTTAGAATAAATCAGGGTCGTATTGACGAATGCCCGCTTCCAGTACGTGGATTTTGGCAATGAGGTGTAATATCCGGTCGTCGACTGGCTGTAGACCGGACCCGGAATAGGATTACCGGTATACGGATTGACGCCATAGATCGTAACATTGGCGTTTGGACTCACGGGTATCGGTACTGGACGGTACGCAACTGAATGCGAGGTATAGGCCCCTATGCTGAAATGCCCGCCGGAAAAATCCTTGCGCGTCTTGAAATAATAAGCGTAATTGTTCGCGGGATTATTGAAACCGTAACCCTTCACGAAATTCCCGCTGCTGCCGACACCGCCGGCCACCACGGTGGACCAGCCGTCAATATCACCCGACTGCGCGCTGAAATTCGCGCCCTGGGTGTCGAAGCTCCCGGCAAACATGCCAATCTTTAGACCGGCCTTGGCACGCGGTTGGATTGGCACGAAATTAACCGAGCCGCCGATATTGTCGTACCAGCGATTCACCGGATATCCCGGGCCGTAGGTCACCGCGATACCCTGGAACATTGATACCTGCGGTACTTCCGATGCCTGCCACACACCATAGGCTGGATCGATCATCGGCACGCCGTCGAAGGTCACCATCACCATACCGTCGTTGGCATTGCCGCCGATATTGCCCCAGCCCGTCTTCATGCCGTTGATGCTGATGCTGGCGCGAGGCGCTCCGCTGGGCCCGTCGTTAAGCACGTTCACGCCCGGTGCCTGCTCAAGCGCCTGCCCCGCACCCATGGCCGGGCCAACCGTGTCCAATTCCTTCTTTCCGATTACCTTGACCGACTGGGTCGATTCGAAAATATGTTTTTTGGTCGGTATCCCACCCAGGGTGTCCAGTGGATTCAATTCTTTCGTGACCACACCTACGTTGAACGTCTTCGTGGCATCGCCCCGGGATGCCGATATTTTCGTTTGCTTGTCGGACTTTACCGTCTGCGCATAAACAAGATTAGGCAGGGTTATTGCCACACCTGCCGCAGCGAATGCCGCCGCAAGCGGATGCAACTGAAATCTTTTCGAACGCATTGAACACTCCCTCGCAAGCACGATCGATGATCGCCATGTCGCATCGACATGTGGCCAAGCCGTTGAAATTGCCGGCATGTGACGATGGCAATCCCTGATCTATCAATCGTTTATATGAATGAATCGAAACATTTACCGAGACGATCGGTCATAGCGACTCGTGACCGGCATGCGGAGTCTGCGTAAACGTCCTGAGAGAGGTCTTTCATTTACCTGAAACCATTTTTCAGAAACAAAAATTTTTTCTTGCAAAAACAATCTGTTAGTATTTTTGTTAAAACTCCGTGAAACTTGCGTTAAATTTCCATGAAGGTATCTACCATGCGATGGATTTTGATATCTGGAGAATACGAGCAGGCATTTTCTCTGCGACGACTGCTCACGCAGGATGGCTTCAGAGTCGCTTATGCCAGAAATTTAGAACAAACTGAGGAATTGCTATCTACCAGAGATTTTTCCGTCATTATCATGCGCGGTTATTCTCACGATGCGTTTTCTCAGTGGCTGCACGATATCGAATTGATTCTCCCTGTGCCGCACAAATGCCCGCCGATCCTGTTGATGCATTCAGCGGAACGATGCAACGAAATACACACCGACTGGGCGCCTGTCTTTTGTACGCACGATCAAACGACAGGCGAGGAAATACTGCTGCGCATTCGCGCGCTGCTAAGACGCGCCTCGGGCTATCCGAATCACCGATATATCGGGCCACTGGGCCTCGACCCGCTCACCCACCGCGCCTACCTCAACGGCTGGCCCATCGCTCTGCGGGCCAAGGAAATCGAATTGCTGCAGGCCCTGCACGATCGCAACACGCGAGCCGTTTCCTATGAACGGTTGGAGGCCGTGGTGTGGATGGGCAAGCCGAATGCACGCGCACGGCTTGCCTCGCAGATCCGCAATCTGCGCGCATCTCTGGAGCGCCAGGGCGTGCCGATCACGATCCGCAACGTCAAGGGTTATGGTTACCGGCTGGTGCAGGCCGTGCCACAACGCAACGGCTCGATGCAGTCCACCCAGACAGGAGCACGCCTGGCCGTACGCAGAGGCGCGGCCTGACGCAGCCATGCTTCGACTTGGAGCTAGCCTTCGCTGGACACTCGGCGCACGAACTCGAGCAGTAGCGCATCCAGCACGTCGGCCTCGTGCTGAAACTCACCGATAGCGGTGACCAACGCATCCGCGTCTTCTCCATACCAGGCGCCGATCGCCTCATCGGCCTTGCGATGCAGCGCGGTGTGCTGCCGCTGTAAGGCGGCGAAGCCCGGTTGTTCTGCGTGCCGATTGTCCGCCTCCGTCAGCCACTGACCCAAGGGGCAACCGGTTTCGTCAGGACAATCGTGTGAGCCCAGGTGCGGATGCACCTCGCTGCGCGGCTCAGCTAGCGCGTCTATCAGCGTCATGACGCTGTACCGATGCGCCGTACGGGCCATCAGCAGAGGCAGATCCTCATAGGTCAGGCGCGCCCCCTGTTCGACCCGGGTCCACTGTACAGGCGGTCGCCAACGCGACTCCCAGGTCGGCAATGCCTCCGGCGCCATCGGCCGGCTGATCAGATACCCCTGGGCGACGCGGCAACCGAGCTGCAGCAGCAACTCCCCCTGCTGCACCGTCTCCACACCTTCCGCAACCACATCCAGGCTGAGCAGGCGCGCCGAGGTCAACGTCCCTGCGATGATGGCCAGCGCTCTCGGCTCGGTGAGCAGATGGCCAACGAAGTGCTGATCGAGCTTGATCTGATTGGCAGGTAGTTCCTGGAGGTAGGTCAGGGAAGCATGCCCGGTACCATAATCATCTAGCGCCACGGCCAGCCCACGTGTGCGGCAGGCCATCAATGCCGTGCGCGTTTTCTCAAGATCACGCAGCGCCGCCTGCTCGGTGACCTCGATCTGCAACCAGCTCGCCACCCCAGGGTAGCGCTGCAAGATTTCGTCGATGTCCTCAACGAAACCGGAATCCAGCAGGTGTTGCGCGCCAATATTCACGGATACGTACCAATCGTGCCCTTGCTCTCGCCAGAGGCCGATCTGTCGTGCAGCCGCATCAAGCACGTAGCGACCCAGCCCCCGGATCAACTGGGCGCGCTGCTCCACCACATCAATGAAATCCGACGGCATGACCAGGGAACCCTGCCGATTCCAGCGCACCAGTGCTTCGGCTCCCCAGACGACACCCGTGGCCATGTCGACTTTGGGCTGGTAGTGCAGTACGAGTCTGTCGTCGGCCAATGCATCGAGAAACTCCCGCTGCAGTTCGTCGATGCGGTGCAGTTGTTCCTCGCGGTCGCGCTCGAACAGACGGTGTACGCCGCGACCGGCATCCTTGGCCTGATATAGCGCGATGTCGGCGTGACGGATCAGATCCTGGGCATCGACATCGTCCAGGGGGTACACCGTCAAGCCCAGACTGGCCCCCACCCGCACCTGCTCACCCTGGATTGCGAAGCTGCCGTCGAAAGCGCGCCGCACCCGCTCGACCACCACCTCAGCCTCATCAAGGTTGCGCAGATCCGGCAACAGCAACCCGAATTCGTCGCCGCCGAAACGCGCCACCGTATCGCCCTGGCGTAGGGCGCTCTGGATGCGCGTGGCGACCTCGCGCAGCAGTGCGTCTCCGCTTGGATGCCCCATACGGTCGTTGACCGATTTGAAACCGTCGAGATCGATCATGCCGACGCCGAGCAGACGGTCGCGACGCAGATTCTGGACCATGGAATGACGCAGTCGGTCCATGAAGAGGCCACGATTGGGCAGCCCGGTGAGCGGGTCGCGCAGGTGGCTTTCCTTGAGCCCGAGGAGGACCTGGCCCAGCCGGGCGAAGGCCCCGAATGGCGTCAGGTCGATGTGGTCGAAGTACCAGCTGCGGTCGGAGTAGACCACGCCCACACCACGCAGCCCGCCGACACGACCGAAGGGAAATATCGCCACCGCCTCGACGCCCTGTTGGCCCGCGCACCATGCCGGCAGGCCGCCGGACTGGTGTGTGAGCACCTGGAGGCGGTTGTGCTCCAACGCCCGCCACAGCGGATCTTCCGGATCGTAGGTGACCTCGATCGGACTCCACAGCTGTTCACGACCGGCCCCGGCGTAAGCCGTGATCGGCGCATGTGGCTCCTCGATCAGACCGAACCAGACTGCCGGCAGATGGCGCGAACGCATCACCAGTTCGGTACATATACTCCCCAGGACCTCCTCGGGTGCGGCGAGATCCGCCAGCTTGAGCGTGGTTTCGATCAATGCCTGCGAGATCATCGCCCGCTCGGCACCGGTCTCATTGTGGATCGACTCGAAGCCGGCAAACTGCAGCATGATATCGGCGAGAATCACGCGGAATGTCGCCGAACGCAGTCCCGGGCGCTCGGCCTCGGGCAACAAGCCGATGCGTTCCTCCAGATGATCCAGATAAAGGCTGTAGCCACCGGCAACCCAGACCGGCGAGACGTTCTGCGCATAATGCGCCCGTGCGACCCGGCCCACGGAACGTGAGGCGGTTTCAGGCCAGTTCTCGATCAGACCGCGAAAATGAGCCGCCTGGATAGCGGCCAGCTCGTGCAGGCGTTCGTTCCCCATGCTGCCGAACATGGCCGAAGTTTCCGGGTAGGACAGGAGGTAGTCGTAGAAGCGCAGCGCAAGCCGATCGGCATCCGCGGTCAGATGGTTTGTATAGCGTGCGAGCAATCCCAGCGAGGCATCATCCAAGCGGATGAAGCGGCGTACGCGGGCGAGTACGTCGCGCCAGCGTGAATCGTCGTTCGCCATACTCATGCCGCCGCCCACTAGACGCCGAACCTCCCCGTCATCAACCGCCACCTACCGGAACATGCATCAGATCGGCATTGAGCCACAAATGCACCACAATGGCGGCGGCATAACCCACCGCCACCGCCCAGGTCCAGCGCAGGTGGCTGAAAAAGGTATAGACGCCGCGCGCCTGGCCCATCAGGCCGACACCCGCAGCGGAACCAATCGACAGCAGAGACCCGCCGACGCCCGCGGTCAGCGTCACCAGAAGCCACTGCCCGTGCGACATGTCCGGCTGCATCGTCAGGACCGCGTACATGACCGGGATATTGTCCACTACCGCCGACAGCAGGCCTACGGCGACGTTGGCCGTGGTCGGCCCCAGGCCGGCATACAGCGTCTGCGACACCAGCGCGAGGTAGCCGAGCGTGGCCAGTCCGCCCACGCACAGGATCACGCCGTAGAAGAACATCAGCGTGTCCCACTCGGCGCGCTGCAGCTGAGCGAACACGTCGAAGGGCGCTGCATGGCCATTGAGCCCGTTCAGGCCGGCCAGCTCACGGCGCTCGCGCATCTTGAGGCGGTAACCGTAGAGCTTGAGCAGGCCGAGCCCGGCCATCATGCCCAGCATCGGCGGCAAATGCAGAAACTGATGAAAGGCAACCGCACTGGCGATGGTCAGGAAGAACAGGACGATCACCACCAGACCGCCGCGGCGAATGCGCACCGTCGTCTCCAGCGGCCTGGGTCTTCCGGCCGGCACCGCGAAGGACATGATCGCGGCCGGCACCAGCCAGTTGACCGCCGCGGGCAGGAACAGGTCGAAAAACTGGGTGAAGCTCACCATGTGCCGCTGCCACACCATCAATGTGGTGATGTCGCCGAATGGGCTGAATGCACCACCGGCATTCGCAGCCACCACGATGTTGATGCAGGCGAGCACCACGAAACGCGGGGTATCGCGGGCCACAGCCATCACTACCGCGGCCATCAGCAGGGCGGTAGTGAGATTGTCGGCGACCGGAGAGATGAAAAAGGCGAGCAGCCCGGTGATCCAGAACACGCTGCGCAGCGTGTAGCCGCGCGTGACCAGCCAGGCCCGCAGGGCATCGAACACCCCGCGTTCCTCCATGGTGTTGATGTAGGTCATCGCGGAGAGCAGGAACAGCATCAGCTCGACGTATTCGATGAGGTTGCTGCGGATCGCCTCCTCCGGCACGGTGGTATTGCCATGCGCTGCATAGGCAAGCGGCACCATCACCCAGATCACCGCGGCGGCAATCAGCATCGGCTTGGACTTGCGCAGCTGCAGCGCCTCCTCGGACACCACCAGCACGTAAGCAAGCACGAAGACGATCAGCGCGACCACACCGTACCAGCTGCCGGTCAGGTCCCAAGCAGCCGGCGGCCCTTCCGCAGCCCATGCCGTTGGGGCAGCAAGCAGGCAGGCCACGGCAAGCGCGCCTCTGCGAATGGCTGGCACCGACTTCATGATTCCTTTCCCACCCTCGTGACTTTAGGCGCGCGGCAAATCGCCGAGCCTAACATTCCCGCGGACGCCACACATCCCTGTAAGACGTCTGAAGGCAATAGCATCCTCCGGATATGGCGTGATACCCGTTTGGAGCTTCGCAGGCACCCATGCAATCACGCGCATGACGCTGACGAAGCACACCCATTCACCTTGCCCGTCGCCCCTGCGACTTGCGTTTCCGCGTCGCCATGATCCATCAGACCGTTGCCCTGATGAGCCACCTGGCAGTTTTACGTGAAGGATTCCCATGCGACGGCGGTATGCCGAACCCCGTGTTTCTTATGATGCTGCCGCGCATACTCAATCCGGCACCCTAAGCGCCCGCTCGCACCCAGGCCATATCCCCGCTAGAATGCGATGATTTTGCGCGGCGTCACCGCGGCGGCGAGGCCCATCGGCTGCCGCCCCCGAAGGCGACCCCGACCAACGGATTTTCATACGAGCAGAGGAGTCACCCATGTCTAAGCGGCATCCCGTCATCGCGGTCACCGGCTCATCCGGCGCGGGCACGTCCACCGTCAAGCGCGCCTTCGAGCACATCTTCCACCGCGAGTCGATCAAACCCGTCATCATCGAAGGCGACAGCTATCACCGCTACAACCGCACCGAGATGAAGGCTGCGATGAAGCAGGCCGGGGACGAGGGCAACAACCACTTCAGCCACTTCGGCCCCGAAGCGAACCTGTTCGACAAGCTGGAAGAAACCTTCCGCACCTACGGCGAAACAGGCACCGGCAAGAAGCGCTACTACCTGCACAGCGACGAGGAAGCGACCGAACACAATGCCCGCCTGGGCAGCTCGCTCAAGCCCGGTGAATTCACCCCTTGGGAAGACATTCCCGCCGACTCCGACCTGCTGTTCTACGAAGGCCTGCATGGCGGCGTACGCCATGGCGACGTCGACGTCGGGAAATTCGTCGACCTGCTGATCGGCGTGGTGCCCATCGTCAACCTCGAATGGATTCAGAAGATCCACCGCGACAAGGCCGAACGCGGCTACGCGCCCGAAGCCACGGTTGAGACCATCCTGCGCCGTATGCCGGACTATGTGCGTTACATCACCCCGCAGTTCACGCACGCCGACATCAACTTCCAGCGCGTCCCCTTGGTGGACACTTCCAATCCGTTCATCTCGCGCGACATCCCGACGCCGGACGAAAGCCTGGTCATCATTCGGTTCAAGGACCCGCTCAAGTTCGAAATCGATTTCCCCTATCTGTTGGCAATGATGGACGGTTCGTTCATGTCGCGGCGCAACGATCTGGTCGTTCCTGGCGGCAAGATGGGCTTCGCGATGGAAATCATCCTTGGCCCGATTATTGACCGCATGCTCCGCGAACGCGGCTGATTCCGCGGCCCAGCGCGCGGGCTGAGAAACGTGGCCTCGGGTGCTAACATGCCCCGAGGTCACACCCAACCGGAGACTCATGCCCCACATCAGCGCCGGCTCCCCCCTGACCCGCTTCCTCGCCCGTTATCGCGGGCGGACCCTGATTGTCCATCGTGGATTCCCACCCGACTGGCTGAATGAACTGCTTAAGCAACCCGGCGGTGGCGGGCACTTCCGTATTGACGCACGTCAGCTCGATCAAGGTGAAGCCACTCCGGTGGACTGGCTGCTGCAACGCCATGTGCTACCGTTGGATCTGCCGCTCCCCTTGCTGATCAAGGTCGACAACGACGGCAACCTGTATCTGCGCCATTTGCTGCGCGGCAATCAGGTCGTACATCCCAGCGAGCTCTACTGGTTCCTGGAGGAAATCGCCGAACGCCACCACGTCTACCTGCGTGTGGAAGACGGCACGTTTAAAACCCTGACAGGAATACCGTTGACCGACAACGAAGCCCGCGCCATGCTCGACAGCCTGTAGGGCGCGGATGCCCGATACGAGTCCCATGGAACGCTTCACACTCGCCCATACCACCGGTGTCGACACCGAAACCCTGATCGCCGACTGCGCACGCCAGCTCGGCCCGCTACCGGAATCCGCCAGCCTAGGCTTCCTCTACCTCACCGACGCCCTGGCACCGCGTCTGGACGAACTGGTCGACGGCCTACGCGAGGCAACCGGCGTGCCACACTGGGTGGGCACGGTCGGACTCGCCGTCTGCGCCACCGGCCACGAGTACTACGACTCGCCGGCGCTGGTCGCCCTGGTGGGTGACTTCCCGCCAGGCAGCTTTCGCATGATGCCGCTGATCGACGGCAACCCGGCCCCCTATGTCGGCCTGCACCGCGACTGGCTGACTCGGGACGAGACCCTGGTGGCGCTGGTGCACGGCGACCCGACCAACCCGCGCACGCCGCCTACGCTCAACGCCCTCGCCGAAGCGCTGCCCAATCTGTTCATGTTCGGCGGCATCACCTCGAGCCAAGGCGAACATCGCCAGATCGCGGACCTCGTGGTGCGCGGCGGGCTCTCGGGCGTGATCTTCGGCCCCGAGGTCGGACTGGTCACCGCGCACACGCAGGGCTGCACCCCCATCGGCCCGCGCCACCGCATCACCCGCGGCGACCGCAACCTGGTGCTGGAACTCGACCAGCGTCCGGCCCTCGACGTGATGAAGACCGACATCGGCGAGGTGCTCGCGCGCGACCTCAATCGCATCGGCGGCTACATCTTCGCTGGCCTGCCAGTCCCCGGCAGCGACGATGACGATTATCTGATCCGCAACATCGTCGGCATCGACCAGGGACGCAAGATCGTGGCTATCGGCGATTACGCCGAGGAGGACGGCGAGCTGATGTTCTGTCGGCGCGACGGCAACACCGCGCGTATCGACCTGCTGCGCATGCTCGGCGACCTGCAGGGACGCATGAACGGAACCCCGCGCGGTGCGGTCTACATCTCGTGCGTAGGCCGCGGACGCTACCAGTTCGGCGAGGACTCTGCCGAACTCAAGATCATTCAGGATGCACTCGGCGACGTGCCGCTGGTCGGCTTCTTCGCCAACGGCGAAATATTCCGCAACCGGCTTTACGGCTTCACCGGCGTACTCACCCTCTTCCTCTGAAACCGCTCACAGGAGACCCCGCATGCAATACCGCACTCTGGGACAGACCGACCTGTCGGTCAGTCTGATCTGCCTCGGCACCATGACCTTCGGAGAGCAGAACACCGAGGCCGAGGCGCACAGCCAGCTCGACCGCGCGCTGGCTGCCGGAATCACCTTCGTCGATACCGCGGAGATGTACCCCGTACCGCCGCGTGCCGAAACCCAGGGCCTCACCGAGGCCTATATCGGCAGCTGGCTGAAGAAGACCGGGCGCCGCGACGAGATCGTGCTCGCGAGCAAGGTGGCCGGCCCCGGTAATGGCATCGGTTACCTGCGCGGCGGCCCGCGCCTGACGGCCGAACATATCTCGCAGGCCGTCGAGACCAGCCTGCGCCGCCTGAACACCGACGTCATCGACCTCTATCAGGTGCACTGGCCGGACCGCAATACCAACTTCTTCGGACAGCTCGGCTACACCCACAAGGACGACGAGAACGCCACCCTGATCGAGGAAACGCTGAGCGCGCTGGCGCGGCTGGTCGAGCAGGGCAAGATCCGCCACTTCGGCCTGTCCAACGAAACGCCCTGGGGCGCAATGCGCTACCTGCATCTGGCCGAGACCCTCGGGCTGCCCCGGCCGGTCAGCATCCAGAACCCCTACAGCCTGCTCAACCGCAGCTTCGAGGCCGGCCTCGCCGAAATCGCCCACCGCGAGCATCTTGGACTGCTCGCCTATTCACCGCTCGCCTTCGGCGTGTTGAGTGGCAAATACCTCGGTGGCAAACGCCCGGCGGGCGCGCGCATCACCATTTTCGAACGATTCCAGCGTTACAACGCGCCCTATGTGGACGGTATCGTCGCCCAGTATGCGGCGCTGGCCGCCGAGCACGGCATGAGCCTCACCCACCTGGCTCTGGCCTACGTAAACAGCCGCGGATTTCTCACCAGCAACATCATCGGCGCCACCACACTGGAGCAGCTCGACGAGGACATCGCCAGCGCCGACGTGGTGCTCGACGACGAAACCCTGGCGGCGATCGAGCATATCCACGAGCAGCACCCCTATCCCTGTCCCTGAGTTGCTCGCAAGCTGGAATACCGGCGATAAACGCCGGTACCTTCACTTCAGGCAATGCGGAAATGCCCAATCTGAGCCTGCAGACGTTGTGCAATGTCCGCCAGCTGTCGGCTGGCGGATTCCAGCTGCTGAGTCCCGGCTGCCGTTTCCTCGGCGATCTCGTTGATCGCCACCACATTGCGATCGATTTCCTGAGCCACACTCTGCTGCTGCGTGGCAGCCGTGGCGATATGTGTGTTCATGTCGCTGATGCTGGCGACCGAAGTCGTAATGCTATCTAGCGAGCCGCGTGCCTGAGAGGCTTGCTCCACCACCTCGTGTGCCTCGGTGGCACTTCTACCGATGACCGCCACAGCATCCTTGGCACCTGCCTGAAGCCTTTCCACCATGCTCTGGATTTCGCCTGTTGCCCCCTGCGCACGGCCGGCTAGATTGCGCACCTCGTCGGCAACCACCGCGAAGCCGCGGCCCTGTTCTCCGGCACGCGCCGCCTCGATAGCCGCATTGAGTGCCAACAGATTCGTCTGCTCGGCGATACCCTGGATTACCGTGAGCACTTCGCCGATCCTTTCACTATCCTCGCCCAGCCGGTCCATCACTCCGCTGGCTTCGCTGACCCGCTTCGCGAGCTCGTCGATGGCTCGTGTGGTATCGCCCACCACGTGCTGCCCGTTTGTGGCCGCCTCATCGGCATGTCCGGCGGAATGCGCCGCCTCGGAAGCATGCTGGGCCACCTGTTCCGCGGTTGTAGCCATTTCGGTGATGGCCGCGGCCAGTTGCTCGCTCTCGTTCTGCTGGCGGACGGCACCCCGATGGGTTTCTGTGGTGATCTCCGCAATCCGCCTTGCCGCCGTACCGAGTTCCCTCATGGAATTCGCCACCTGTGCAACCAATGTCTGAATCTTGCCCACGAAGGTGTTGAACGCACGCGCCAGTTCACCGATTTCATCATTGCTGCGTGCCTCGATACGGGCGGTGAGATTCCCTTCTCCCTCTGCAATATCACGCATGGCCGTGACGGTCCGGTTCAGCGGACGGGTGATCGAGCGACTGATGGCCCATGCGGTTACCAACCCCAGAAGCAGCCCTATCGCCAGTAGCACGGAAATCGCGATGCGCGTCTGGGCCACATTATCAATTAGCCTCTCACTGGCCTGGCTGGCCTGGCCGCTGAGCGAGGTAATCAACCCACCCAGTTCCACAGAAATCTTGTCCTGCAAAGGTCCGATGCGCGTACGGATCAAGTCCGCGTCGGTCCGCCACTGCGGACTGCTTTGGATGCGCACCATCTCGTTGAGATGCTTCTTGAATATCCCGTAGTTCTGCCTGAAATCGTCAAACGCCGCTGACTGCTCGAACGACATCGTCGACTCCTGTGGGGCTAGCGCGTCCAGGATGCTTTGTATCTGCCCAGTAAAGAGCTTTAGGTCACTGACCTGGCTCTGATTGCGGAAGGCCAAATACGAGCGCGTCTGATTCATCACGTTGAGCAGGGCATAGCGCAGCTCGTACATCTTTTTGAGCAAGGCAAAACGCTGCGCGTCGGGTGCGTTGTTGACCGTAACCATCTCCTGGGCATCCTGCTGCAGCTGACGGGCCAGTGGATTCACGTGGTCGTTGGCGTATTTGGCCGCCGGCATGTTGGCCAGTTGATCAACGGCAAGCTGGAGCATCTGCTCGCGATAGGCCTCAAATGCATTCAATTGTTCGATCACCGTCTTCACTTCGCTCGCATACTGCGGACTGCTTTTCACGAGATCCGTGCCGCGCAGTTCGTTCGTATCGGCGTGCAACTGCCTGATACCGGCAAGATAGCGGCTACGATGCACAGCTTCCTTGCTGAGCAGGTAATATCCCAATTCCGTCGTGGTCCGTTCCAGGCTGTGACGCACCTTCATCGCCGCCAGGATGGCCGGCTGATCGCGTATCAGCACCTCATGCAGATGCCGGTCGGCGATTGAAAAGCTGCGTAGCGCCGACAAGGAAACGATCAACAGTATCAACAACAACACCGCAAAGCCGCCCCAGATCCGATGCTTGATTTTCAAATTATTGAGCTTATTTATCATCGTGCTCCCTGCTGTAATGGCATTATTATTATCGACTCGTCTGCATTAGCGCGTATCGGCGAGCCATGACAGGACTTTAGCGCATACTGTGCGGCATGCCTGCGGAACTCATTGACACCCACTGCCACTTCGACGACACCAGCTTCGATGCCGACCGCGCCTCCGCGCTGGGCCGCGCACGCGCAGCCGGTGTGGTCGCACAGATCCTGCCTGCGGTGGATGCGGCTAGCTGGCCGAAGCTGCAGGCGGTTGCCGATCCGCAACAAGGACTGCATGCCGCCTACGGCCTGCACCCCATGTATCAGCCGAAACATCGCCCGGAGCACCTCAAGTGGCTGCGCGAATGGATCGCGCGCGAACGCCCCGTCGCCGTGGGCGAGAGCGGACTGGATTTCTACGTCGAGGGACTGGATCGTGCCGCCCAGGTCGATTACCTCGTCGCCCAGCTGCGCCTCGCTCGCGAGTTCGATTTGCCTGTGATCCTGCACGCACGCCGCGCCCTCGACGAGGTGATGAAGCAGCTGCGTCGCCAGCCCGGACTGCGCGGCGTGGTGCACAGCTTCTCCGGCAGCCTGCAACAGGCCGAACAGCTCCTCGCCATGGGTTTCTGCATCGGACTCGGTGGCCCGCTGACCTATCCGCGCGCGCAACGCCTGCGAGGCGTGGCGGCCAGCCTGCCGGTCGAAGGGTTGCTGCTTGAGACCGACGCCCCGGATCAGCCCGGCATCACGCATCGCGGCGAGCGCAACGAACCGGCGTACCTCGACGAGGTGCTGACAGTCCTGGCCGAGCTGCGCGGCATCGATTCGGTTACCATGGCGGCCGCCACCACGGCCAACGCCCGCAGGCTGTTCGCCCTGCCCGAAAACGCCTCTATCGCCGGATCCACGACATGACCGCAGAACCCGCCGCCGTCCCGCCCGCCCACGAGCGCACCGCCATCCTGATCGGAGCGGAGGGGCTCGCCCGCCTGCACGGCGCGCATGTGCTGGTCGCCGGTCTCGGCGGGGTCGGCGGAGCCGCGGCCGAGGCACTCGGACGCGCCGGCGTCGGGCGCATCACCCTGCTCGACCACGACACCGTCGCACCATCCAACCTCAACCGCCAGATCATCGCATTGAACTCCACCCTCGGACGTTCCAAGGCGGAACTGATGGCCGAGCGCCTGCACGACATCGCCCCCGAAATCGAGACCGAGCTGGTGACCGAATTCCTGCGCCCGGAGGATGCCGATGCGCTGATCGCGCGCGCGCCTTACGATTATGTACTCGACTGCATCGACTCGATCGCCTGCAAGGCGGCACTTGTGGATGCCGCGCAGCGCGCTAGGCGTCCGGTCGCATCCAGCATGGGTGCCGGCGGGCGCATGGACCCCACCCGCATCCGCATTGCACCGCTCAACCAGACACATACCTGCGCCCTCGCACGTGAGATGCGCAAGACGCTCAAGGACCTCGGCGCCCGACTCAACTATCCCGTGGTCTTCTCAGAGGAACCGCCGGTGGTCAAGGGTCTGCCGCACCAGCCCGTAGACGGACCCAGCGGGCGACCGCGCGCGGTCAATGGGACGATCAGCTACATGCCCGCACTGTTCGGCTTCACCCTGGCAGGTCATGCGATCCGCGCCTTGCTCCAGAGCGAGGCGCCCAAACGATAAACCTAGCCAATAAGCAGACAGCGATAAATTAATTCAATGGACGCCAATGCTGAGTCACTTTGAAGCGTCCAGGCAATTCATCTAAGCTACGCGCGCCTTGAGGGCACCCTCAACACAATCGAACCCACATATCGCTTCAAGCCCCTGCAGACCGACCGAGGTAACGCATGGACATCTTCCTGCCCATCGCCCATATGGACGTCAACCTCCTGGTCATCCTGTTCTTTGGGGGCATCGTCGGCTTTCTTTCCGGCCTCGTCGGTGTCGGCGGCGGCTTTCTGATCACCCCGCTGCTACTGTTCATCGGTGTACCACCGCTGGTCGCCGTGGCCAGCGGCGCGGCACAGATCGTCGGCACCTCGGCGAGCGGCAGCTACGCCCACTGGCGTCTCGGCAACGTCGATTTCCGCATGGCCCTGGTACTCCTGGTCGGCAGCTGGACGGGGGGCGCCGTCGGCGTGCACATCGCCAAGGTACTGCAGGCGGGCGGCGACTTCGGCACCATCGTCACCTTCCTTTATGTCGGCCTGCTCGGCATTGTCGGCGCCAGTATGCTCATCGAATCGGTCAATGCCCTGCGCGGTTCTCGCAGGAACAAACAGGGGAAAACCGATACAACCGAAGCGTCCGGCAATGGCGGTTGGATGACCCGTTTGCCGCTTCAGATGAACTTCCCCGTATCGCAGCTCAAGCTGTCACTCATCGTTCCGGTGGTAATCGGTTTTGGCGTTGGCATCCTGACCTCGCTGATGGGCGTCGGCGGCGGCTTCATCATGGTGCCGGTAATGATCTACATGCTGCGCATGCCGACCAAGGTCGTGGTCGGCACCTCGCTATTCCAGCTGCTGTTCACCACCGCCGAGGTCAGCATTCTGCAGGCCGGAGTGAACCACGCGGTCGACCCATTCCTTGCCCTGGTCCTGGTGATCGGCTCGGCACTCGGCACGCAATGGGGCACCAGGCTCGGCACCCGTCTTCCCGGCGAGCAGCTGCGCCTGATCCTTGCCCTGGTGGTGGTGGCGGTCGCGGTGAAGATGCTCTTTGGCATCCTGATCAAGCCCCACGACGTCTACAGCCTGGTACTCGCACAATGAAGATGATGAAATTTTCACTCGCCGCGCTATGCCTGTTGCCAGCACTGGCACTCGCCGCCAATGCGCCGGCAGCCTCATCATCTGCACCGCGCCTGGTTACAGAGCTAACCCGGGATCACGTAGACATCTCCACCCGCTATAAGGGGGACGAAATCACCTTATTTGGTGCCATGACCTCGCCTGCCCAGGTGGTGGTGAAAATCACTTCGCCCATACAGCCCGTTTCGATCAAGCAAAAAGGGCGGGTAGGCCCATTCTGGCTCAACGTAGCCAAGTACGATGTCGCCAATACCCCAGGCCTTTACTACCTGCTGTCTTCGGCCCCACTCGATCAACTGCTGCCCTCCGCAGCTGTACGCACACGTTACGGTCTCGCAATAACCGATGCGCTGGCACACGTACAAATTTCTCCCAAGCCGGAGGATGCCGACAAACTACGGCAAACCCTCCTGAGCTTGAAAGCCGCAAAACACGAGTACATTAGCGATGGCAGTGCGGTAAAAATCAGTGGGAAACGGCTCTATTACGCCACTATCCGCCTCCCAGCCCAATTACCGCTCGGCGTCTACGGAGTAGACATTTACCTGGTGCGCAACGGGCAAGTTATCGCAACTGACCACCGCAGCATCAATGTTGCGGAGGTACATGTCGAACACTGGATCTCGAATATCACCAGCAACTTTTCATGGATTTTCGGAGTTAGCTTTACCTTCGCCATGATGATGCTAGGCCTGTTCCTCGGCGTGGTCCTGGGCCGTGGACGTAACAGTAAGAAGGCCTGAGATCCTTCAGTCTTCGAGCGCGCGTTCGATAGCCGCCTTCACGGCCGCGCCTGCGCCCGGCCCGAAGCGCGTCGTCGTCGGATCGAAGGTGTCGGTGAAGGCGTAATCGAACGCCAAGTCCTGAACCCCTAGCGCCCCGAACAGACGGTTTTCCATCGAATGATCGTCCGGCCACAGCACTAGCGTCGGCCAGCCGTCCGCACCAGGACTGAGCGCGGGACCGAAGAAGACCGCCCCCGGCTTGTTCTTCAGACGCATGGCGCAGGTGCCTTCGGTCACCCCGGACATCGGCAGGAAGTCGATGGTGCGCGTGAGCCTACTTTTGTTGTCGAGTTCGATGTCGACCTTGAACGGCATCGCCGCTGCCTCGACGCCGAAGGCCAGCACTTCCGCGCCGCTGGCCTTGCGCCAGCTTTCAGCATGCGCGGCGCCGCGCTGACTGGGCAGGAAGATGTAGCGCAGAGGGCTTTCCGCCTGCAGCTCGGTCAACAGATCCGGCTCGAACGGCGGCGCATTGACCAGGATGCCTCGCGCCTGACGGTCGGCAATGAAGTACGCCGCGGGCGTGCTGCCGCGAAGCCAGTAAACGCGGCGGTCGGGAAACTCGCCCAGCGGTAGCAACCGGCTGCTCATGCGGCCTCCGTATGCTTGGGTGCCTCACCGAGCAGGTGCGGCATGCAGTTCTCGATCCAGGCCTCGGCCTCGGCGTTGACCTCGTCCGGCGTGCGGCCCTCGGTGGCGATCTGCGGGCCGATCACCACGCGGATAGTACCTGGATGCTTGCCGCCCTCGCGCGGCCAGTAGAGACCGGCATTGTGTGCCACCGGAACCACCGGCGCCTTGGCACTGACCGCCAGTGCCGCCCCGCCGGAGAGATATTTGCCGCGCTCACCGGGAGCGACACGCGTACCCTCGGGGAACACCACCACCCAGATCCCGCGCTGCAGACGCTCCGTGCCCTGACGGATCAGCTGTACCACCGCCTTGCGCCCGGCCGCTCGGTCGATGGCGATGGGTTCGAGCATGCGCAGCCCCCAGCCGAAGAACGGTATGCGCAGCAATTCCTGCTTGAGCACCCAGACCTGGGGCGGAAAGATCAGCTGGAAGGCCATGGTCTCCCAGGCAGACTGATGCTTGGCCAGGATCACGGCCGCACCCTCTACGGGCAGGTTTTCGCGGCCCTCGACGGCGAAACCGATGCCGCAGGTAACGCGCAGCCACCAGATCGCCAGACGCGTCCAGCGCGTGATTACCGCATAGCGCACCTGGAACGGCGCGGCATACAGCGCCATGCCCAGCAGCGAGAAAATGATCGTGGTCGGCGCCGCCAGGGCGAGCCACAGCCAGGAACGCCAGCGCCCGACCGTCGCGCTCATGCCTCCGCTCCCGTGCTGACCAGGGTTTCCGCGACCTGTGCGAGGTCGTCGAAGATCGCTACGTCCGCCGGCAGCTTGCCGGACTCGATCGTGCGCCCGCCCTTACCGGTACGCACCAGCATCGGCTGTGCGCCGACCGCAAGCGCGGCCTCGATGTCGCGCAGCGAATCGCCCACCGCCGGGACACCGCCGAGATCGGCGCCGTATCGCCGACCGATTTCCTCGAACAGACCGGGCGAGGGCTTGCGGCAGCGGCAGCGGCGATCCGGTCCGTGGGGGCAGAAGAACACTGCGTCGATGCGCCCGCCGTGAGCGGCGAGCAGACGGTGCATCTTTTCGTGCATCGCAGCGAGGGTCTCGACGTCGAACAGGCCGCGTGCGATGCCGGATTGATTGGTCGCGACGACCACCTGATAGCCGGCACGGTTGAGCCTCGCGATGGCCTCCAGGCTACCCGGAATCGGCACCCACTCATCCGGTGACTTCACGTAGTCGTCCGAGTCCTTGTTGATGACGCCGTCGCGGTCGAGCACGATCAGTTTCATCGCTTCAGCCCGCCGACTGCAGCCGCGAGATGTCGGCAGCGCGCAGGAACAGATCGTACAACCGCGTGAGCAGGGCAATGCGGTTGTTCCGTACCTCGGCGTCCTCGGCCATGACCATGACGCCGTCGAAGAAGGCGTCCACCGGTTCGCGCAGTGACGCCAGGTGCGTCAATGCCTGGGCATAGCGACCAGCCGCGAACAGCGGTTCAACGACGGCTTCGGCCGCGGTCAGTGCTTCGTGCAGGGCGCGTTCGGCCGGCTCGACGAGCATATCGACGCGAACTTTGCCGGACGCTTCCGTTTCCGACTGTCGCAGGATGTTGCGGATGCGCTTGTTCGCCGCAGCCAGGCTCTCCGCCTCGGGCAGCGCACGGAACTGCTGCACGGCGAGCACGCGGCGGTCCAAGTCGCCCAGACGCGTCGGCCGACAGGTCAGCACGGCGTCGACCACGTCGGCCGGAATGTCGCGGTCGGCGTAGTAGGCGGTCAGACGATCCATGATGTAGGCGAACACCTCCTCCACCACCGGTCCCGAATCGACCCGGTCTGCCAGGCCAGCGGCAGCCAGCATAAGCAGCTCGTACAGATCTAGCTCAAGGTCGCACTCGATGAGAATGCGCACCACGCCGAAGGCGGCGCGACGCAGGGCGAAGGGGTCCTTGGTGCCGGTCGGCCGCTGCCCGATCGCGAAGATCCCGACCAGGGTATCGAGCTTCTCGGCCAGCGACAGGGCCTGGCCGATCGCGCCGTCCGGCAGGCTGTCGCCGGCGTGCGCGGGGCGGTACTGATCCTCGATGGCCTCGGCTACGACCTGAAGCTCGCCGTCGTGGCGCGCGTAGTAGCGTCCCATCACGCCCTGCAGGTCGGTGAATTCGAACACCATGGCGGTCACGAGATCGCACTTGGCCAGCTCGCCAGCGCGCCGGCCGCATTCGGGATCGGCGCCCAGTCGGCTGGCGATCGCCCCGGCCAGGGTCGCCAGCCGTTCGCTCTTGTCGTACAGGGTACCCAACTGCTTCTGGAACACCATGCCCTTGAGCGCCTTGCGGCGCTCGACCAGCGGTGTGCGTCGGTCCTGCTGCCAGAAGAATTCCGCGTCGTGCAGGCGCGGGCGGATGACGCGCTCGTTGCCGGTACGCACCTGCGCCGGGTCGCGGCTCTCGATGTTGGCCACGGTGATGAAGTGCGCCATCAGGCGACCGTCGGCGTCGAGCACTGGGAAGTAGCGCTGGTTGTCGATCATGGTGGTGATCAGCGCCTCCTGCGGCACGTCGAGGAAGCGCGCCTCGAAGCCGCCGGCGATGGCGACCGGCCATTCCACCAGTGCGGCGACTTCGTCGAGCAGGTCCTCGTCGAGCATTGCGCTGCCGCCGAGTTCGGCTGCCAGGGCCTCGACCTGCGCCCGGATTGCGGTGCGCCGCTCGGCGAAATCGGGCAGCACGTGGCCCTCGCTGCGCAGCAGCGGTGCATAGGCGGCCGGGTCCGCGACATACAGCGCACCCGGATGGTGCGCCCGGTGGCCTCGCGTCTCCCGACCGCTGCGCACGCCGAGAATCTCGGCCTCGATCGGCTGTTCGCCGAGCAGCAATACGACCCAGTGCACCGGGCGCACGAATTCGGCCTCGCCCGCCCCCCAGCGCATGCGCTTGGCGATGGGCAGCTTACCCAGTGAGGCCGTGAGGATTTCGGGCACCAGTTCGACCGCCGCCCGACCGGGCTCGTCGAGATAGGCGCACAACCAGGCGCCCTTGTCGGTTTCCAGACGCTCCAGCGCATCGACCGTGAGGCCGACCGAACGGGCGAAGCCCTCGGCCGCCTTGGTCGGACGACCTTCGCCGTCGAAGGCGGCGGCCAGCGCCGGACCGCGCCGCTCGATGCGGCGGTCGGGCTGCATCAGCGGCACATCCTCGATGTGCACGGCGAGGCGTCGCGGGGTCGCATAGACATGCCGCGCGCCGCCGCCGATGCCGGCGTCGGCAAGCCGTGCTGCCACCTCGTCGGCGAGGGTGTCGGCCAGCGTGCGCAGCGAGCCGGGCGGGAGCTCCTCGGTGCCGATCTCGATCAGCAGGTCGGCGCGGGCCTCAATCATGGCTCACCTCCGCACCGTCGGCCGCCAGCGGGAAGCCGAGCGCCTCGCGGGCCGCGTAATAGGCCTCGGCGATGGCCCGCGACAGGGTGCGCACGCGCAGGATGTAGCGCTGGCGTTCGGTAACCGAGATCGCCTGCCGCGCGTCGAGCAGGTTGAAGGTGTGCGAGGCCTTGAGCATCTGCTCGTAGGCCGGCAGCGGCAGTCCGGCCTCGATGAGGCGGGTGCTTTCCGCCTCGCAGTTGTCGAACCAGGCGAACAACGCGTCGACATTGGCCTGCTCGAAGTTGTAGTACGACTGCTCGACCTCGTTCTGACGGAACACGTCGCCGTAGGTGACCGTGCCTTGTGGCCCACGCGTCCAGACCAGGTCGTAAATACTCTCGACGCCCTGCAGATACATCGCGATACGCTCAAGGCCATAGGTGATCTCGCCGGTCACCGGCCGACAGTCCAGCCCGCCGACCTGCTGGAAGTAGGTGAACTGGCTCACCTCCATGCCGTTGAGCCAGACCTCCCAGCCCAGCCCCCAGGCGCCCAGCGTGGGCGATTCCCAGTTGTCCTCGACGAAACGGATGTCGTGCACCAGCGGGTCCACACCCATGGCGCGCAAGGAACCGAGGTAGATATCCTGAATGTCGTCGGGCGAGGGCTTGAGCGCGACCTGGAACTGATAGTAGTGCTGCAGACGGTTGGGGTTCTCGCCGTAACGCCCGTCGGTGGGACGCCGCGAGGGCTGTGCATAGGCGACACGCCAGGGCTCGGGCCCGACCGCGCGCAGGAAGGTCGCGGGATGGAAGGTGCCGGCCCCCATCTCCATGTCGTAGGGCTGCAGGATCACGCAGCCCTGGCCGGACCAGTAATCCTGCAAGGTCCGGATCAGAGACTGAAACGTGGAAACATCGTAGCTGGTCATAATTTCTTGGACGCCGGCGGAAAATGGCGCCAAGTATAACCTGCCGCAGGCTCGGGCCAGCAAGGCATGACGGCACGCCGTGTGCTAGGGATTTAAACAGGGCCCAGCGAGGAGGTGATGCATGAACGAACTGATCCTTGAACCCACCGCAGCCGCGCTCTGGCAGCGACTCATCCGCGAAGGTGCCGGCGAGACCGGTCACCCGCTGGATGCCGACCTGGAGGCCTACCTGATGATGTTGCTGCAACGCTTTACCCGACGGCCGGAGATGACGCGCAGCATCATGGCTCTCGAATACCTGGAGGCGCAGCATGCGGGCAGTGGCCGACGCGTCGAGCGGCTGCGCGACGTCGGCGATCAGTGCCTGCTGCTGGCCGGTTTGTTTCCCGGCACGGCAAGACGCCGCCGCGTGGGGGTGACCTATTTCGTCGATCTCGGCCGCACCGCCTATTACGATCTCGCTCAGGCCCTGAACCAGGGGGCCGGGCAGTTGTTTCAGGCGCTGGCCGCAGGTTTCATCGCCCTGATGGATACGCTCAACGCGATGCGGGCGCGTCCCGCCTTCGAATCACTCACCGCACTGGAACAGTTCGACCTGTGGGCACACAGCGGCAGCGCGGCGGCACGCAGGGCTTTCGCGCAGCACACCGATGGTACGCCCATCGCGGTGCAGCCCACCGTCCGGCCGCATTGACCCAACATGGCCCGCGGCACCCCGCGGGCCTGTGCTGCCCGCGGGGGGTTTGTTAAGATGCCACCCCCTTGCACGACCCACAGACAGCGATGACCCAGCGCAAGGCGGTAGCCCTCATTTCCGGCGGACTCGATTCCATGCTCGCGTCGCGTGCGATCCAGGCGCAGGGCGTGCATGTCGAGGGCATCAACTTCTTCACCGGTTTCTGCGTTGAAGGGCACACCCATGCCATTCGCCGACGCAGCCCTGAAAAACCCAAGCGCAACAACGCCCTGTGGGTGGCCGAGCAGCTCGGTATCAAGCTCCATATCATCGACATCGTGGAAGAATACAAGGATGTGGTGCTGAATCCGCGACACGGTTACGGCGCGCACATGAACCCTTGCCTCGACTGCAAGATCTTCATGCTCGGCAAGGCGCGCGAGTGGATGGCGGAGCACGGCTTCGACTTCATCATCACCGGCGAAGTGATCGGTCAACGCCCCAAGTCCCAGCGCAAGGCGACCCTGCCAATTGTGGCGCGGGAATCGGGTACCGAGGACCGCCTGCTGCGCCCGCTGTGCGCCAAAAACCTCGCACCGACGCTCCCGGAGCGCGAAGGCTGGGTCGACCGCGCACAACTGTTCAATTTCTCCGGACGCTCGCGCAAGCCGCAGATCGCACTGGCTGAAAGCTATGGTTTCGACGAATACGCCCAGCCCGCCGGGGGCTGCTGCTTCCTCACCGACGAGAGCTACTCGCGTAAGCTCGGCGACCTGTGGGAGCACCGCGGCGAGCGACGCTACGACCTCGACGACATCATGCTGCTCAAGATCGGCCGCCATCTGCGCCCGCGCCCGCACTTCAAGCTGATCGTCTCGCGGGAAGAGGGCGAATCCCGCTTTCTGGAAGGCTACCGCCGCCAGTTCACGCACCTGCAGACGACCAGCCACAACGGACCGCTGGCCCTGATCGACGGCGTCGACGCGCTCGATGCCGAGGATCTGACCCTGGCCGCACAAGTGGTCGCCCGCTTCAGCCAGGGTCGCGACGCGGATTGGGTGGACGTTGCCGTCGCACACCCCGGCGAAGAGGCGCGCACCCTGCGAGTGGCACCGCTGTCCGCCGACGCAGTCCCCGACGCCTGGTACGTCTGACCGTGGCCGAACACGAACTCGACGCACGCCGCCTGCTGTGTCCGATGCCCGTGATTCGGGTCCAGGAGCGCATCGCAAAGCTGGAGTCCGGAGACATGCTGCGCGTGTACTGCACAGACCCCGGCGCTCTGCTCGACATCCCCGCCTGGTGCCGGGTGCACGGTCATCGCGTATTGGAAAGCGGGGAACACGCAGGCGAAGTCACGTTGCTAATCGCCGTATCCGGGCCAGCTGAAGACACGCACTGACTCCCTAGACCACATCGTCGGCGTCATCTGCTGGCATAATCACCCCACTCACCGAGAACCGACGGCAAAACAATGGAAATCACCGACGTCTCCAGCGCCGATGCCCGCTTCAGCGCCATGCGCCGAGTCACTCTGGTTGGGTCCCTGGTCAATCTTACGGTTTCGTGTGTGCAGATCGCCGGCGGTCTGCTCACGCACTCGCAGGCGCTCACCGCGGACGGTCTACACACGCTGTCCGACCTCGCGAGCGACATCGTCGTATTACTGGCCGCCAAACACGGCAGCCAGGATGCCGACGACGAACACCCCTACGGGCATCGCCGCATCGAGACCCTGGGCTCGGTGATCGTCGGCCTCGCCCTGATGGCCGTCGCCGCCGGCATCGCCGCTCAGGCCTTCGACCACCTACTCCAACCTCAGCATGGACCGGGGCCGGAACCCATTGCGCTGGCCTTCGCGGCACTCGCGATCATCGCCAAGGAATCGCTCTACCACTACACAATCGCCGTCGCCAACCGGGTCAAATCCAACCTGCTCAGGGCCAACGCCTGGCATCACCGCTCAGACGTCATGTCGTCGTTGATCGTGTTCGCCGGCATCGGCGGCACCCTGTTAGGCTTCGCCCACCTCGATGCCATCGCGGCGATCGTCGTGGCCGTGATGATCCTGCGCATCGGCTGGCAGCTCGCATCCGGCGGGGTGAGCGAACTGATCGACACCGGTCTCGACAGCGAGGAAATCGAAGAGATTCGCAAGGCCATTCTGACGCATGACGGGGTCAAGAACCTGCACATGCTGCGCACCCGACGCATGGGTGGCGAGGCACTGGCCGACGTACACATCCTGGTGAATCCGCGCATCAGCGTCTCCGAAGGCCACCAGATCGGCGAGACAGTACGCAACTACCTGATCGAGCACTTCGAAAACATCGCAGACGTCACCATCCACGTGGATCCGGAGGATGACGAGCAAGAGGCAAACTGCGCCCACCTCCCCCTGCGTGAGGCATTGCTTGCAGCCCTACGCGCACAGTGGAAAGATATCCCGGCTGCCGAAAGACTGGAAAACGTTCATCTGCACTACCTGAACGGGCGAGTTCACCTCGAACTGTTCATGCCACTGCATGCACCGTCCGAGACAGCTAACGATATTTCGGAGCAACTCGTCACAGCGAGCAAGCGCCTGCCCGAAATTGGCGAAGTCACGGTGTACTTTCGCTGCGAAAGCACTATTTTGGCGCGCACTCAAAATTATACGCACCATTTCAGTGCGTAAAGGGTGTCTACGCCGGCGAGGCGGCCGCATGCACCCACCTAGAATTTGGCATTTTTTGTGCTTATGAATTTCGCATTAAACGGCGGGCGCTCGGCCGGCAACAGAGCAATGAGTCTGCAATACATCTAATCGAACCACGCGTGAGGAGCCTATCAGCATGTCCCCGAATGACGTTCTCAACATGATGAAGGAACACGACGTCAAATACGTCGATTTCCGCTTTACCGACACCCGAGGCAAGGAACAGCACGTGAGCGTGCCGGCGCACACGATCGACGAGTCTCTATTCGAGGATGGCAAGATGTTCGACGGCTCCTCGATCGCCGGCTGGAAGGGCATCGAGGCCTCCGACATGATCCTGATGCCCGAGGCCGATACCGCCGTTATCGATCCCTTTTTCAACGAAACCACCCTGATCCTGCGCTGCGACATCATCGAACCCGCCACCATGCAGGGTTACGAACGCGACCCGCGTTCCATCGCCAAGCGTGCAGAGGCCTATCTCAAGTCCACCGGTATCGCCGACACCGCCTATTTCGGTCCCGAGCCCGAATTCTTCGTATTTGACGATATTCGCTGGGGCGCGAGCATGCAGGGCGCGTTCTACAAGATCGACTCCGATGAAGCAGGCTGGAACTCCGAGAAGGTGTTCGAGGAAGGCAACGTGGGTCACCGTCCCGGCGTGAAGGGCGGCTACTTCCCGGTGCCCCCGGTCGACTCCCTGCAGGACTTGCGTTCGGCCATGTGCCTGGTCCTCGAGGAAATGGGCGTGCCGACCGAAGTACACCACCATGAGGTGGCCACCGCCGGTCAGTGCGAGATCGGCACCCAGTTCAACACCCTGGTCAAGCGCGCCGACTGGAATCAGGTCCTCAAGTACGTGGTGCATAACGTCGCCCACAACTACGGCAAGACCGCCACCTTCATGCCGAAGCCCCTGGTCGGCGACAACGGCAACGGCATGCACGTTCACCAGTCGCTCGCCAAGGACGGTGTGAACCTGTTTGCCGGCGATCTGTACGGCGGCCTATCCGAGACCGCGCTGTTCTACATCGGCGGCATCATCAAGCACGCGAAGGCGATCAACGCCATCACCAACGCCTCGACCAACAGCTACAAGCGCCTGGTCCCCGGCTTCGAAGCGCCGGTCATGCTCGCCTACTCGGCCCGCAACCGTTCGGCCTCGATCCGTATTCCGTGGGTCTCCAGCCCGAAGGCGCGCCGCATCGAGGTTCGCTTCCCCGATTCGACCGGCAACCCCTACCTGGCCTTCGCCGCGATGATGATGGCGGGCCTGGACGGCATCCAGAACAAGATCCATCCTGGCGATGCCATGGACAAGAACCTGTACGACCTGCCGCCCGAAGAGGAGAAGAAGATTCCTCAGGTCTGCTACGCCTTCGATCAGGCGCTGCGTGCGCTCGACGAGGATCGCGCCTTCCTGACGGCAGGTGGCGTGTTCACGGACGACGCCATCGACGCCTATATTGAACTCAAGATGGAGGAAGTCACCCGCCTGCGGATGACCACCCACCCCATCGAGTTCGACATGTACTACAGCATCTGAGCCTCACCGCTCGTCGCCTTGCGAACGCCCCCGGTCCGGGGGCGTTTTTTTATCCCCGCCAACTGGCCCTGGATCACTTGCGAGCCAGCCCCGCGTCAGCCTATCCTGTTGCCCGATGAAGCGCCTCGCCGTCATGCTGTGCCTGTTGCTATTCGCCGCCTCGGCACAGGCGACGATCTATCGCTGGATCAATGCCCAAGGCAACGTGGTCTTCTCCGACACCCCGCCGACTAACGGCAAGGCACAGGTACTCCAACTGAACAACTCGCTGATTACTGTCCCAGCACCGCAGACTTCAGCGCCATCAGCCCCCCCGGCCACATCCCGCACGCAACGCCAGACACCCGTCTATCGATCGCTTACGATCACATCGCCTACCAATGGACAGGCCATTCGCGCCAACAACGGTGACATCAGTATCTCGCTCAACCTGACCCCGACATTGCTGCCAGGCGATCGCATTCATCTGTTTATGGACGGCGTAGAGGTCTACAGCGGCACTTCGACACAAATCCCGCTAAATAACGTTAACCGCGGCACGCACACCGCCTATGCCGCCGTCGTCACCCAGACGGGGTTAACGGCTATACGCTCCCAGGGTGTCAGCTTTACCGTACTGCGCCATTCCATACTGTTCCATCCGCCCAAGGCAACGATTCATCCATAGATTCACATCCAGCCTCGCGGCAAGCTATGTCGCGCTTTGCACCATCATCACGCCCATACGCACACCGAAAGCCCCCAAGGCGAGCGATTGCACTGAATCGCACCAACATTGTGCATAATGCCCCTCTAGCATACCGCTGACCCGCATCGCCTTGCGGGAAGCACCACGGCGCACTTTTTGCTTACCACAGCGTTGATGAAGATACTGAAGCTACCCCTGCGCATGGTTCCGACAGAAGCCGAGATACTCGACAACCTGACCACCGCGATTCTCTATTTCGATAGCGGGCTGATTCTGCGCAGGCTGAACCCCGCGGGTGAGATGCTGCTCGAACACAGCGCACAGAACGTCATCGGCAGTCCGGCAGAATTGCTGTTCCCTGGAGACGAGACGTTCATCGATGCCCTGCGCGAGGCCGTCGCAACCGCCCACCCGCTGACCGAACGCGAGAAACTGCTGCATCTGCCTGGTCACCGTCAGACCAATGTCGACTGTACGATCACCCCATGGATCATCGGTGAGCAGGTCGATGGCGTGATGCTCGAACTCAGCCACATCGACCGCCAGTTGCGCATCACCCGCGAGAAGCGGCTACTCAGCCAACAATCCACGGCACGCGAGCTGCTTCGCGGCCTGGCGCACGAGATCAAGAACCCGCTGAGCGGTCTGCGCGGTGCAGCGCAGCTGCTGGAGCGCGAGCTCATCGCGGATGATCTGCGCGAGTACACACGCATCATCGTCGCCGAGGCAGATCGCCTGCGCTCGCTGGTCGACCGCATGCTGGGCCCCAACAGCCGGCCGCGTATGGGCTTGGGCAACATACATGAAGTCCTGGAACGTGCACGGCAACTGGTCAACGTCGACCTGCCACCCGGAATCGAGCTGACTACCGATTACGACCCCAGCATTCCCGAACTGACCTTCGACCGCGACATGATCTTCCAGGCGGTACTCAACATCGTGCAGAACGCCGCGCATGCGGTAGGCGACTCGGGTGAAATTCTTCTCCGCACGCGGATCACCCGCAACCATACGATCGGCAACGAACGCCACCGCCTCGTCGCTGTGATTCATATCGTGGACGACGGCCCCGGCGTGCCCGAAGGCATGCTCGACCGTATCTTCTACCCCATGGTCTCAGGCCGCCCTGACGGCACCGGTCTGGGGCTTGCCATCTCGCAATCACTGATCACCCAGCACGGAGGATTGATCGAATGTCAATCTCGGCCCGGGCACACACAATTCACCATACTGCTCCCTCTGGGGAACGACACATGACCGAAACCAAGGACACGATCTGGGTCGTCGACGACGACCGTTCGATCCGTTGGGTGCTGGAACGCGCCCTGGGCGGGGCGGGCTTCGAGGTCGCCGCCTTCGAGGATGCCGAATCGGTATTGCGCCAACTGGAGGTGCAGCGGCCTCGCGTGATCATCAGCGACATCCGCATGCCCGGCCAGGACGGCCTCGCCCTGCTCGATCGCCTGCGCAACCAGTACCAGGAAATCCCCGTCATCATCATCACCGCGCATTCCGACCTGGATGCCGCGGTCGCCGCGTATCAGGGCGGCGCCTTCGAATACCTGCCCAAGCCCTTCGACGTGGACGAGGCAGTCGAGCTCGCCCGTCGCGCCTGTCAGCGCGCCCGCCAGCAGTCGCCGGCCGGCGGCATCGACACCTCGCGCGAGGAAACCCCCGAGATTCTCGGCGAGGCGCCCGCCATGCAGGAGGTGTTCCGCGCCATTGGCCGACTGGCCCGCTCGAACATCACCGTGCTGATCACCGGTGAATCCGGGACCGGCAAGGAACTGGTCGCGCGCGCGCTGCATCGCCACAGCCCGCGTTCGGCCGGCCCGTACATCGCCCTCAACACAGCAGCCATCCCACGCGACCTCCTGGAATCCGAGCTCTTCGGTCACGAACGCGGCGCCTTCACCGGTGCGCAAACGCAACGTCGCGGCCGCTTCGAGCAGGCCGACGGCGGCACGCTGTTCCTCGACGAGATCGGCGACATGCCCGCGGAACTGCAGACCCGGCTGCTGCGCGTGCTGGCCGACGGCGAGTTCTACCGCGTCGGCGGACACACGCCGATCCACGTCGACGTGCGCATCATCGCGGCCACGCACCAGGATTTGGAGAAACGCGTCAAGGAAGGCTTATTCCGCGAGGATCTGTTCCACCGCCTGAACGTGATCCGCATCCGCATTCCACCGCTGCGCGAGCGCAACGAGGATATTCCGCTGCTGCTCGACCACTTCCTCAAACAAGCAGCGGACGAACTGCAGACCAGCCCGAAGACGCCACGCCAGGAAGTCAGTGACTATCTGCGCCGCTACCAGTGGCCGGGCAACGTGCGCGAACTAGAAAACACCTGCCGCTGGCTCACCGTGATGGCCTCGGGCAATGAGATCCATCTTGAGGACCTGCCGCCCGAACTGCGTCAGATCAACGCCGAGGAGGGCGGGCTGGACTGGGAGGACCCGTTGACGCGCTGGGCCGAACGCCAGGCGGCACTCAACGAACAGCCGCTGCTCGACATGGCCACGCCGCGCATGGAGAGAATTCTGATCGAGGTCGCGCTCAGACGTACCGGCGGTCGCCGTCAGGACGCCTCGAAGCTGCTCGGATGGGGTCGCAATACGCTGACGCGCAAGATCAAGGAACTCGGCATGGCCGTGGGCGACGAAGACGGCCACGAGGACGACGGCGACTGAGCACGCCGCAAGTCCGCGTCTGCTCAGGTGCAGGCGCTGGACGCCCCATTCGGCACCATCGCACCGGTCAGCTCGCTGACGCTGGAATGTCCATAGCGGTCGAGATAAGCCAGCAGACCGGCATTGATCTTAGGCAGTATCAGAGGGTCGTAGAAGAGGGCGGTACCCACGCCCACGGTGGTTGCGCCAGCCAGCAGAAACTCGATCGCGTCCTCCGCACTGGCTACCCCGCCCTGGCCGATGATCGGCACGCCGTGACGGCGCGCTACCTGATACACCTGATTCACCTTGAGCAACGCAATCGGCTTGATTGCGGGTCCCGACAGACCGCCTTGATTGTTGCCGATGTAGGGACGTCGGGCATGAATGTCGACGGCCATCCCCATCAGCGTGTTGATGGCGGAGAAGCCATCGGTGCCGGCTTCGATACAGCGGCGCGCGTTCTCCGCAATATCCGTCTGATTGGGTGAAAGCTTGGTGATGAGCGGCTTGTCCGTCGCGCGCCGACAGGCCTCAACCACACGCGCAGACATGTCCGGATCGTTGCCGAAGGCGACGCCGCCTTCCTTGACGTTGGGGCAGGAAATGTTGATCTCGATGGCGTCGATGGGCGAGTCGTCGAAACGCCGGGTCACCGCCTCGTATTCCTCCACGGTGGAACCCGAGACGTTGGCGATAAATCGCGTCTCGTTGAAATCCAGGGTCGGCAGAATTTCGTCCACCACGCGGTCGCCCCCCGGATTCTGCAGCCCGATCGCATTGAGCATGCCGGCCGGCGTCTCGTACACCCGGTGCGCCGGATTGCCCAGTCGCGGCGCCTGGGTGGTGCCCTTCAGGCAGACCGCCCCGGCGTCGCGGTTGGAGTAGCCCGACACGCGCGTGTATTCTTCGCCGAAGCCGACGCAGCCCGACAGCAGCACCAACGGCGTGGCCAGCTTCAAGCCGCAAAAATCCACCGCCAATCTGGGGTCGTTAATACGCTCGCTCATGTTCCACGTCGTCCTCTATCAACCCGAAATCCCGCCCAACACGGGTAATGTGATCCGCCTGTGCGCCAACACCGGCTGCCATCTGCATCTGATCCGGCCGCTCGGCTTCGTCCTCGACGACCGCCGCCTGCGTCGCGCAGGATTGGATTACCATGAGTGGGCCGAGGTCCGCGAGTATGACAGCCTGGAGGAGTTCGCAGAAGCGGCACGCCCGGCACGCAGCTTCGCGATGAGCACGCGCGGCACAGGCCATCTTGCGGACACGCTGTTCAAACCGGGAGACGCCTTCGTCTTCGGCCCGGAAACCCGCGGACTGCCGCAACACGTACTCGACAACTACTCACCTGAACGCCGGCTGCGCCTGCCCATGCTGCCGCACAGCCGCAGCCTGAACCTATCCAACAGCGTGGCGGTAACCGTGTTCGAGGCTTGGCGTCAGAACGGCTTCGCCGGTGGCCTCTGAGGCAGTTCGCCGAAAGAAGCGCCGAGCTCGGGCCTCGGGTCGCGCGCAAGCAGCGCCTGTACCGCTCGCTGTGCCGGCAGCCCCTGGTGGATGACGCGGTAGACCTGCTCGCAGATCGGCAGCTCCACGCCGTAGCGTTCGGCCACCTGCATCACCGTCCGGGAGGTTGTGACGCCTTCGACCACCCGACCGATGCCAGCCAGCGCAGCTTCCAGCGTCTCCCCGCGCCCCAGCGCCAGTCCAAGCCGCCGGTTGCGCGACTGGTCGTCGGTGCAGGTCAACACCAGATCGCCCAGGCCGGATAGCCCCATCAGGGTTTCCGGCCTGGCGCCGGCGGCATGAAACAGGCGCATCAGTTCCGCCAGCCCGCGCGTGATCAGCGCCGCGCGCGCATTGGCACCGAAACCCAGCCCGTCGGAAATGCCGACCGCTATGGCCAGCACGTTCTTCAACGCGCCACCGAGCTCCACGCCGAGGATGTCGTCGCTGGTGTAGACGCGAAACAGCGGATTGCGCAACCAGCCGGCCACCTCCTCGGCGAAGGCCGGCTCAGGGGAGGCCACGGTAACCGCAGTCGGCTGGCCGTGCGCCACCTCGGCGGCAAAACTGGGCCCGGAGATCACCGCACGAGGCCGGGCTTCGCCCAGATGCCGGGCAATCACTTGGTCGAGCGTATCGGCACCGCTGCGGTCCAACCCCTTGGTCAGCCAGGCGACACGAGCCGAAGCACGCAGCCGCAGCGCGATGCCACTGACGAAATCGGTGAAGGCGGCACTCGGCACTGCGATCACGATATCCGCCGCTTCCCCGAGCACCGCGTCGAGATCCGCCGTGGGTCGAAGACCGTGCGGGAGTATGACGTCGCCCAGATAGCGTTCGTTTCGGCGGCTTTCCGCCATCCGTGCGGCATGTGCGGCGTCGCGGCTCCACAGCAGACATTCGCGCCCGTTACCGGCCAACAGCACGGCGATGGCCGTGCCCCAGGAGCCGGCACCGAGTACCGCGAGTGGCGCGTCGTCTTGCCGCATCGGGCTAGAAGAGGCCTGCACCGTTTAGTGGCTGGTACTGGCCGCCTCGTTGGCAGCACCCTGCTGCTCGAGCTGCTGCATGTACAGCGCGTCGAAGTTGATCGGCGCGAGCAGCAGCTGCGGGAAACCACCCTTGGTAACCAGATCGGAAACCGCTTCGCGTGCGAACGGGAAGAGCAGGTTGGGGCAGTAGCTGCCGAGCAGGTGACCCATGTGTTCTTCAGGAATGTTCTGTGCGGTAAACACGCCTGCCTGTTTGATCTCGACCAGATAGATCACTCGCTCGCCGGAACGGGCTGTGACCGTGACTTGCAGCTCGACTTCCCAAACCCCCGCATCCAGCACCTGATGGCCGACGTTCAGCTGCACTTCCGCCTCCGGCTGCCATTCGCGCGTGAACACCTGCGGCGCATCAGGCGATTCGAAGGAAACATCCTTGAGATAGATTTTCTGGATACCAAACTGCTGTTCGCTGGCTTCGGCGCTGCTGTTTTCGTCGGTCATGATTCTTCCCGGGCAAAGAGTGTGGGTGCGTATGGTAATCGCTCGCGACGTCACGCGGAACCGCGAACGGTCTATTGGAGCAACTGGCAGGTGTGGCGGATGTCCGCCGGAGACTATTCGGCCGCGTCGTCGATGTCGGCGAGCAGTGGGTCCAGCTCACCCGCCATGTCAAGCGCCGCCATGTCATCGTAGCCGCCGATGTGACGGTCGCCGATGAATATCTGCGGTACGCTGGTACGCCCGCTACGCCGCTCCATCTCCGCACGCAGGTCGCGGCTCGCATCGATACGGATGTCTCGGTAGGCCACACCCTTGTCGTCGAGCAGATACCGTGCACGCACGCAGTACGGGCAATACTCGGTGGTATAAAGGATGACCTCGGCTACTGCGCTCACCGTTTGCGCACCGGCAGATTGGCATCGCGCCAAGCCAGCATGCCTCCGCGCAGATTGACTACGCGCTGGAACCCTGCCTTGCGTAGCATACGACAGGCCTGTGAGGAGCGATTGCCTGAGCGGCAATAGGCAATGACCGTCTTCTCGCGATGTTTATCCAGCTCGGCGAGACGCTGCCCGAGGGCCGATAACGGAATGTGCTTGGACTTGCCGATCATGCCTTCGCGCACTTCAGCGTCGTCACGCACGTCCAGGATCACTGCATCATCGCGGTTCATCAACTGCACCACTTCGCTTGCGCTCAGATGCTTGACGCCGCTGGTCATCCGCGAGAACTCAGTCCACCCAATCATCGCCAGGATGAATACGAGCACCGCGAACGGCAGTGGGTTGCTGACGACGAAATCTAGATATTCATGCATATGACAGTGAAACCTCGATTGGCAGGGAAGTCACTATAGACCATGCAACCGTGGTCAGATGCCACTACTGCAAAAGACTTCCTGCATCATACCGATCAGCTTCAGCGTCCGACGATCACTCACCCGGTAGAACACCTTATTAGCGTCCTTTCGCGAAGCCAGAATACCCTTGTCGCGCAGAATCGCGAGATGCTGGGAAATATTGCTTTGCGAGGTGCCCACACTGTCAACGATGTCCTGCACGCTGATTTCCTGATCGCCCAGGGTGCAAAGAATCTTGAGACGCAGCGGGTGAGACATGGCCTTGAGGGAACGTGAGGCGCGGTCGATATCCTCGTCCAGGGTCATTAATTCGTGATTTACGACTTCCATGCATCCAACCTTTGAGGTAGCGCGGCAGCCAACATAACCGCAATCTAATATTAGCACCTTCCGATAAATCCGATTTGCAACTGGCACAGTGCGCAAGGATTTCATCGCACCACGCGTTCGGCGTCCTAAAACGCCATATCCGGTGTCGGCCGGGACGGTTATACTGGCGTCCCGCCGGGCGCGTCGCGTTGGTAAATTACCAAGTCCTTAATTATTACCCTGAATAAACCATGCGGGCTAGTCGTTTTTATACCACCCCAAGGCTCATCAGCTGCCTGGCCAGTCTGGTGCTATGCCTGAATACCGCCTGGGCCAATGGCGATGCGACTCGCCAGCAGTTGCAGTCGATACAGAACCGTATCCAGAAAGTCACCCGTGAACTCGAGGCCGCACAGGGGCAGCGCGGGCGGATCGAGGCACAGCTGCGCAGCAGCGAGCAGGCGATCGGCGCCGCGGAAGATGCGCTGCGGCAGACCCAGTCCCAGCTGATCGATCAGCGCGGGCGCCTGAACCAGCTAATGTCCCGCGCGCAGACCCAGCAAACCCGGCTCAGAACCCAGATCGACGCGCTCAGCGCGCAGGTGGTCGCGGCTTACCGGACCGGCCGCCAGCCACGCCTGCAACTATTACTCAGTCAACACGATCCGGGCGAACTCAGTCGCATGCTGACGTATTACGACTACCTCAACCGTGCGCGCATGCGGGAAATCGCCGGCGCCAAGCGCAATCTCGCCGGACTGGTACGGACCCAGCAGGAACTCAAGCGCGAAACGGCCGTATTGAGCGCCACCCTGGACCAGCAGCGCCGCCACCAGCACGAACTCGCGCAGGCGGAAGCGCAGAGGCGTCAGGCCCTGGCGGCCCTGGACCGGACGATCAGCAGCAAGCGGGCACGCCTGCAGGACCTTAAACAGAACGCCAAGCGCCTGCAGGACGTCGTCGACTCGATCAGTAGAGCCGTCGCTCACAGCGCCTCGATCAATGCGCTGAACCACACCCCCTTCGGCCGCATGCGTGGTCGGCTACCCTGGCCGGTAGCGGGTCACGTCCTTGCCAGCTTCGGCTCGCCCAGAGACGGCAGCGACGGCGTTCTCAGGTGGCAGGGTACGTTCATTCACGCGGCGCAAGGTACACCCATACGAGCAGTCGATGCCGGCCGCGTGGTGTTCGCTGACTGGCTACGCGGATACGGCCTGCTGCTGATCATCGACCACGGACACGGCTACATGACCCTGTACGGCCACGACCAGGCAATCTATCGGCCAGTTGGCTCCTGGGTTCGCGCGGGCGAGGTCGTAGCCAGCGTGGGCGACAGCGGCGGCGCGAGCACAAGCGGCGTCTACTTTGCCATCCGTCGGGACGGCAGGCCGCTCGATCCGGGCCACTGGTGCAGTGGCTCTCCCTGAGTGGCATCGTCTACGGACAACTCCCGGTAGAACTTAGATGGTAGAATCCACCGTGCCCCCGCCGAGCCCCGGGGTACCCAATCTTGGAGCGACCGCATGACGTTCAGATCCCGAATCCTGAGCACCCTGTGTCTGACACTGGCACTGGGTGCAGGCTTTGGCATGTCTTCTGCGATGGCGGATAGCGCGGCCACCGCACCGCAGCAACCGAAGGACGCCCTGCCGCTCAAGGAACTACAAGCCTTTAGCGAGATATTCCAGCGCATCAAGCAGGATTATGTGAAACCGGTCAGCGACAAGGAGCTGCTCGATAACGCCATCCAGGGGATGCTTTCCGGGCTCGATCCGCACTCAGCCTACCTCGACGCCAATGCCTTCAAGCAGCTGCAGATCGACACCACCGGCGAATTCGGCGGTCTCGGCATCGTGGTCGGCACCAAGGACGGCTTCATTCAGGTGATATCGCCGATCGACGACACCCCCGCCCAGCGCGCCGGCATCAAGCCCGGCGACATCATCACCCGCATCAATGGCGAATCCGTCCAGGGCATCGGACTGGATAAGGCCGTCAAGATGATGCGCGGCAAGCCCGGCACCGAGGTCAAGCTCGAGGTCGTGCGCGAGGGCGAGAACAAGCCGCTCAACTTCACCCTCAAACGCGAGGTCATTCGCGTCGACAGCGTCAAGAGCCGCATGCTGGAACCGGGATACGGCTACGTGCGCATCACCAGCTTCCAGGCGAACACACCCGCCAGCCTGAAAAAGGCCATCGACCAGCTCGATCGCGACAACAAGGGACCGCTCAAGGGCCTGGTGCTCGATCTGCGCAACAACCCCGGCGGCGTCCTCAACGCCGCGGTAGGCGTTTCAGACACGTTCCTCAACAAGGGACTGATCGTCTACACCAAGGGTCGCATGCCCGGCTCCGACCTGCGTTATGACGCCACCCCTGGCGACATCCTGCATGGCGCCCCGATGGTCGTGCTGGTCAACGGCGGCACCGCCTCGGCGGCGGAAATCGTCTCCGGCGCACTCAAGGACAACCACCGCGCGCTGATCGTCGGCACCCGTACCTTCGGCAAGGGATCGGTGCAGACAGTGCTGCCGCTGTCGCGCGATACGGCCGTCAAGCTCACCACGGCACTCTATTTCACGCCCAACGGGCACTCGATTCAGGCCGAGGGCATCGAACCGAACATCGTGGTCGAACCGCTGGCGGTCGGCAAGTCGCTGACCGAAGGATTCAAGGCGCTGCGCGAGGCTGACCTCTCAGGTCACCTCGCGAACCCCGACGGCAAGGTGCAGCCGCGCGCCAACGGCAAGGGCGATCCTGGGCTGGCACGCAGCGACTTCCAGTTGTACGAAGCCCTGACGGTACTGAAAAGCCTGGTGCTGAGCGCGGGCTTCCACGGCCGTTCGGCCGGCTAGGGCGCCAACCCATGCGCGGCGCCGCGCGTCTCTTTATTGGCCTACTCGCCGGCGCGCTGGCCCTGTGCGGGCCAGTCGCGGCGGTTGCCGCCGACCTCGCCATCATCATCGACGACGTCGGCTACGACCAGCCGCTAGGGGAGCAGGCAGCCACTCTGCCCGGCACCGTGACCCTGGCCTTTCTGCCGGATACGCCCTACGCCGTCCCGCTCGCCCGCCTCGCCTACCGCAACGGCAAGCAGATCATGTTGCATCTGCCGATGCAAAGCCTCGAACCCCACGCGCTGGGTCCCGGCGGACTCACCATGGACATGACCCAAAGCGAGATCCGCCGCACCTTTCTCGCCGATCTGGCCGCCATCCCGCACGTGGCGGGGGTCAACAACCACATGGGCAGCCTGTTGACGCAGAACGCGGGCGACATGGCCTGGCTGATGCAGGATATCCGCTCCGTGGGCGGACTGTTCTTCGTCGACAGCCTGACCACACCACGCTCCGCCGCACTCGAGGAAGCGCGCCGGGCGGGCATCCCGAGCGCGGCCCGCGACGTCTTTCTGGATGACGTCCGCGAACCCGCCTACATCGAGAAGCAACTCGACCAGGCTATTGCCATCGCCCGCGAGCGCGGCAGCGCTATCGCCATCGGTCACCCTTACCCATCCACAATGGCCGTGCTGCGCGCGCGCCTGCCGGAACTGGCCGCGGCCGGCATCCGGCTGGTCAAGGTCAGCGCCCTGATCCGCCAGCGCAGCGCTGGCCTGCTCCGCGCCAGGGAGCACGCTCCGAATGCGCCGGCCACCTACGCCAAGCGTTGAAGCCGGCTTGCACTGATGTCGCCTGTGTATGAAGATGCCGACCCGATTCCAGCGAGCGCACCCATGAGCCTGGCCGTCGTCTACCCCGGCACCTTCGACCCGATCACCAACGGACACACGGACCTCGTCCGTCGCGGCAGCCGCGTGTTCAGCCGCATCGTGGTCGGCGTGGCCGCGGATACCGGCAAGCAGACCACGTTCAGCCTGACCGAACGCGTAGAACTCGCGCGCGAGGCGCTGGCGGACGTGCCCGGGGTCGAGGTGACCGGATTCAGCGGCCTGCTGGTGGACTTCGTACATGCCCAGCAGGCGACGCTGATCCTGCGCGGGCTGCGCGCGGTCTCCGACTTCGAGCACGAATTCCAGCTTTCCAGCATGAACCGCAAGCTCGCGCCCGATATCGAAAGCATCTTTCTCACGCCGGACGAGGCCTACGGCTTCATCTCTTCCAGCCTGGTGCGCGAGATCGCGCGGCTGGGCGGGGATGTGTCGGATTTCGTCTCGCCGGCGGTCGAACAGGCCCTGCGGGCGCGCTTCACCTAGGGCCTGTTCACACTATAGAGTAGCGTGAACAGGCCCTAGCGCCCGCGTTAACACATCGGCGGCGTGCCGCCGGACCGAGGCACCGAGGAACGACCATGGCCCTGTACATCACCGACGAATGCATCAACTGCGACGTCTGCGAGCCGGAATGCCCGAACGCGGCCATTTCGCCCGGCGAGGAGATCTACGTCATCGACCCGGAGCGCTGCACCGAATGCGTCGGCCACTACGACACGCCGCAGTGCCAGTCGGTGTGTCCGGTCGACTGCATCCCCAAGGACCCGGACCGGGTGGAAAGCCACGAGATGCTGCTCGCCAAATACACCCGCCTGATGGCCGAACCCCAGGGCTGAGCTTCAGCCCGCGCCGCCGCAATAGGCGCCCTCGATCTCCACCAGCAGTTCCGCACGGCACACATCGGCCTGTAGCACGGCCATCGGCACGGCCGAGCCGAGCCGTGCGCGCAACCAGTCCCTCACCGTACCGGCGTCGCTGGCCCGGCGCACGTAGACCTTGAGCAGGCTCAGCGCGTCGGGCGTGCTGATATCGAGCCCCTCGGCGCGATGCGCCTGCGCGACCACGGCCTCGACATTTGCCAGCGTCTCGCCGAGCTGAGCCTCCAGGCTTTGATGCACCGAGGCATGCCCCACGATGCTCGCCGTGCCCGAGATGTAGAAATGCGTGCCGTTGCGCCAGCGCACCAGGGTCGCGCGTGAAAACGACGGACTGCGCGGACCGTAATCATTGGGATAGCGGAAAGCGCTGACCTGGCGCGGGTTTTCGATCTGCACGCCGGGTTCGCGCGCGGCCAGGGCATAGACCTGCAGCCCGCCGCCGCTGGCACCCAGGGCGCTGGCCGCCGGAAGACGCGCATCGTCCATCGCGTCGAGCGATTCGAGCGCCGCCGCGCGGCCGACGCAGAACGAACGGTAACGCTCGCGTCCGTCCTCCTCCGCATTGATCCTCGGGAAGTAGTTCCACACCCGCACCAGATGAGGAAATTCGCCTTCACGCAGGATGCGCAACAGAGCCGCGTAGGCAACCTGCGCATCCCGTTCGGCGGCGGCCGTATCGGGCAACGACAAACGGGCGAACATGAATTCCGAAGTACGCGCGAGGTGGAAGTCACCTTCCTGCCAGCGCGTGACCGGCTCGTCGCTGCGCCAGTATTCGCAAACCGGCGGTCCGTCGAGCTGCGGCAGATGGCTGACGAAACCCGCCGCGCCGGCGGCCTCGCCGTCAGCGGCGAAATCGATCAGTGCGAGCGTATGCGGGTCATCGCAAAATTGTGCGATCCGGGAGCGTGGCACGTAACCCATGCCGAAGGGACCGGAGTGAGCGAGTACCTTGGCCGTGTTCATGCAAACCCCGTCATGCCTGTGCGCACGCGGCGCTGCCGAAGCGTGCCGTGTGAATCTTCCATCGAAAACCCATTCCGTATCGGTGCGTTGCGAGGCGCAGATTATCGCATGCCACAGCTCGGGCGCGAGCCGCGCCGTCAACGCTGGCAGCGTGTGCAGTAAAACGTATTGCGCTGCGCCAGCACGGCTTCGCGGATGGCCGTACCGCATACGGGGCACGGCTCGCCGGCTCGCCCGTACACGTTGAGGCTCATTCGGAAATACCCGGGCCGACCGTCCTCGCGCACGAAATCGCGCAGGGTCGTGCCGCCGGCCGCGATGGCCTCGGTCAGCACCTCGCGCACGCGCTCGGCGAGCAGGTCGTAGCGCGCCGCGGCGATGCGGCCGGCGGCACGGCGTGGGTCGATGCCCGCCCGAAACAGCGACTCGCTGGCGTAGATGTTGCCGACGCCGACCACCACCCGGCCGTCCATCAGCAATGCCTTGACCGCACTGCGTCGCCCCTGCGCCACGGCATGCAGGAGCGCCCCGTGGAAGGCCTCGGACAGCGGCTCGGGACCTAGGCCGGCAAGCAGCGGATGGGTCTCCGGCGGCGCATCGGTCCACAGCAGGGCGCCGAAGCGGCGCGGGTCGTGCAGGCGCAGTGCGCGTCCGTTGTCCAGGCGGATATCGACGTGATCGTGCCGGTCGGCGGGACTGTCCTGCGGAATCACGCGCAGGCTCCCCGACATGCCCAGATGCACGATCGCGGTCCCGACCGAGGTACGCAGCAAGAGGTACTTGCCGCGTCGCCCGACGGCCTCGATGCGCCGTCCGGCGATCCGGGTTCCAAGATCGCCGGGCACCGGCCAGCGCAGGCGCGGCTGGCGCACGACCACGTCGACCACGCGCCGCCCCAGCAGATGCGGTTCGATGCCGCGCCGCGTGGTCTCGACCTCGGGCAGTTCGGGCATCAGGGTTCCTCGGATTCGACCATGCGCGAGGAGGTGGCGAAGATCCAGCTGACCCCGAATCCCGCCACCAGATACTGCTGTGTCTCGACCAGCGGGCTGCGCACGAAACTCGCGCCGGCGAGATTATCGTAGCGCAGGAAGGCACCGACCCAGAAGCGCCTGAAACGCCGGCTGGCGGTCAGGTAGATGCTGCTTCCGCTGTAACCGCCCGATGCGCTGTAGGCGGGGCGACCCGGCCGCGCATAGGCGGGCGCCACATCGTAGAAATAGGCGTGGTAGCGACGATCCGCGAAATCCGGGCCGAGCGAGGCGCCCAGCATCCAGCCGCTGCCGCGAAAATCCGGCAGGTCGAGCTGCAGATGCGGCGTACTGGTCCAGCCGATGGGCTGCAGCGAAAACGTGAAGGCGGCGCGCACCGGCCAGCGCAGGTCGAGCGAGTAACCCGGTCGTTCGATCAGCTTGAACTGCAGCTGCGGACCGATCTCGAAGCTCGAGTTCAGATTCGGCATCCCGGCACGCGCCGAGATCTGTCCGCTCTGCACCGGTGGGCCGGCGTAGCCACTCAGATTCAGCTGGATACGCTCGCTCCGATAGAACACGCCGCGGATGCCCTGGCTGTCCGAACGCAGGAATCGGCCGCGGTAAACGAGATAGGGCAGGGGCAGCAGGTACAGGTCAGCGCCACGTGCGCCGCGGTAGGCGGGGATGGATGCGACGCCGAGACCGGCACCCAGCTCCCACAGGGGACGCATTTCGCCGGATGCGGCCGAGGTCCACGACAGCATGCCGCCGGCCAGCAGCAGGCCCGGCATGCGGCGGGACCGCCGCGCACGCGCGCCGTGCCGATCGATCCTGCGGCAAGCATTCATTGGGAAGTCCGTCGGGTCCTGTGAAAATCCGCAGCAAGCGGCTTGAGGATGGGGCACCCTTTTGCCGTTTCGGGCCCGTTGGTAAGATAGCATACCGTTATTTCAGACTCCCTCGGCCCACCGGAAGAGCGCGCGGGAGTCATAACAGCAGGGGGCAGGATGGACCAAGCGATGGAGCTCGAGCAGGAGCTGGCCGGGCTGATCATCAGCACGCTCAACCTGGAGGAGATCGGCGTCACCGAAATCGATCCGGAGGCCCCTCTGTTTCGCGAAGGGCTGGGGCTCGACTCGATTGACGCCCTCGAACTGGCCCTGGCGATATCCAAGCGCTACGGCGTGCAGATCCGCTCCGACGACAACCAGACTCCGGCCATCTTCGCCTCGCTGCGCAGCCTTGCTGCACACATCAGTAGCCAGCAGTCGCCGGGCAACTGAACAAACCGACGGCGAAGCCCGCATGCCCCCCATAACCCGCCCTCTGCTCCATCTCGGGGACCCGGACAGCTCGATCGCCTGGCGCGATGGCGTGGCGGTGTCCCGCCGGCGTTTCCTGGCCCAGGCACGCGCGCTGGCCGAAAACCTTCCCGACGGCCGCCATGTGGTCAACCTGTGTTTCGACCGCTACCACTTCATGGTCGCCTTCGCCGCGGCGCTGCTGCGCGGACAGATCACGCTGCTGCCGCCGAGCCGCGCGCCGCAGGTGATACAGGAGACCGCCGACGACTACGACGCCTACTGCCTGTGCGACGCGCCGCTGGATGGCGTGCGCCGTCCCATGCACCGTCTGCAGCTCAAGAACGGCGCGACGAACGGTGGCGCGGCACCGCAAATCGATGTCGCCCAGCCGGCCATCGTGATCTTCACCTCCGGCAGCACGGGCAAACCCAGTCCCAACCTCAAGACCTGGGGACAGCTGAGCCTCGGCACCGAACTCGCGCTGCGCCGCTTCGGTCTCGACGCCGCGACGCATCACCTGCTCGCCACGGTACCGCCGCAGCACATGTACGGCATGGAATCGAGCGTGCTCTACGCCCTGCTGGGACCGAGCGCGGTACACGCCGGCCAGCCCTTCTACCCCGAGGATCTGCGCCGGGCGCTGGCGCAGCTGCCAGCACCCAGGGTACTGGTCACCACCCCCGTGCATCTTCGCGCGCTTACCCGCGCCGGACTCGCCTGGCCCGAAACGGCTTTCGTGCTCTGCGCCACCGCGCCGCTGGATACTGAACTGGCCGCCGCGTCCGAGGCTGCGTTCGGCGCACCCTTGCACGAGATCTACGGCTTTACCGAGGCCGGCGCGGTTGCCAGCCGTGAAACCCTGCGCGACGCGAACTGGCGGCTGTACGACGGCATGGCGCTCGAGCGCCGCGACGACGACTGGCTGATCACGGGACCGCAGCTCGCCGCAGCCCAGACCATCACCGACCGCCTCGAAGTCTCGCCGGGCGGGCGCTTCCACCTGATCGGACGCAAGGCCGACCTCGTCAACATCGCCGGCAAGCGCACCACGCTGGGCGAACTGAACCGCCGACTGCTCGCCATACCCGGCGTGGTCGACGGCTGCTTCGTCCAGCCCGATCCCGAGCGCGAGCGACTTGCCGCACTGGTAGTCGCCCCCACGCTCGACGAGGCCGAACTGCTCCGTCAGCTTGCGCTGTGCATGGACCCGGTGTTCCTGCCCCGACCGCTGGTCAAGCTGGCCACACTGCCCCGGACCGACACCGGCAAGCTGCCCCGCCAGCTCCTGCTCAATCTGATCGGCAACGCCAGACTGTCCGCGTGAACCAGCCCGGCTTCAACATTCCGCCATCCCACCCGGCGCTGACCGGACATTTCCCCGGCGAACCGATCGTGCCCGGGGTCGTCATCCTCGACGAGGTGATCGCCGCCGCCAGCGCCGCCTGGCCCGAGCTTCGGATCAGCGGCGTGCGCACGGCCAAATTCCACACCCCCCTGAAACCCGACGAGGCGTGCCGGATCGAGTTCGAGTGCACGCCGACCGGTCAACTGCGCTTTGCCGCACGCCATGGAGACACGCTCGTCGCCGAAGGCAGTCTCGCCGTCGCAGACGACGACGCATGAGCCGCGCCTGGACCGCTCAGGGCGAGTTCGGCAACCGCTGGGCCATGCAGCTGGTGCTCTGGCTGGCGCGACGCATGGGGCGTCGTGTCGCACGGCTTGCGCTGCCTCCAATCACCGCCTATTACCTGCTGCGCGCCGGCGAGGCGCGGCGCCAGTCGCGCGCCTACCTCGCGCGGGTGCTCGGCAGACCCGCGAACCTCGCCGACGTCGCGCGCCACATGCACTGTTTCGCGGCCACCATCCTCGATCGCGTGTTCCTGCTCACGGGTCGCGACTCGGCGCTGGACGTGCGCGTAAACGGCGAAGAGCTGCTCAAGGCGCAGGCGGAAAGCGGGCAGGGCGGCCTGTTGCTGGGTTCGCACCTCGGCAGCTTCGAGGTGCTGCGCGCACTCGGCGTCAACCGCCTCGGGCTGCCGCTGCGCGTGCTCATGTACCCCGAGCACAACGGCACCCTGACGCGCCTGCTGGCCGCACTGAATCCGGCCGTCGCCGACACCGTGATCCCCCTCGGCGGCATCGACAGCCTGTTGCGCGTCAAGGAGCGTCTCGAGGCCGGCGACCTGGTCGGCATGCTCGGCGATCGCGTGGCCGAGAGCGACAAGATCCTGACCTGCGACTTTCTCGGCGGCCGCGCCGCCTTCCCGCGCGGCCCTCTGCTCACCGCGGCGGCGATGCACGTGCCGGTGCTGCTTTTCTTCGGGCTGTACCGTGGCGGACGGCGTTACGATATCCACTTCGAGCTTCTGACCCCGGCGCTCGACCTGCCGCGTGCGCAGCGCGACGCGGTCACCACTGAGCTGACCCGACGCTACGCCGCCCGCCTGGAGCACTACACCCGGTTGGCGCCCTACAACTGGTTCAACTTCTATGACTACTGGCAATCCTGAGCCTGCGCGCGGGCGCCGACACGTCCTGGCCGTGCTGGCGTTCGCCGCCGGCCTGATCGGTTTGCTGGCGTGCCAACCTGCGGGTGCAACTGGCTGGAACCTGACCGACCTGCTGGCCGGCTTCTCCCGCGTCACCGACGCGAGCGCCGATTACACCGAGGTGCGGCATTCGAGCTTCGTCGACGTCCCGCTGGTGAGCCACGGGCGGCTCGTCTACCGTGCGCCCGGCTACCTCGCCAAGACCGGCGAGGGCGGCGGCTACGTGGTGCAGGGCAACGTCGCCGAGATTCTCGGCAGCGATCCGCCGCGCAGGGTTCAGCTGGACGACTACCCGCCGCTGGCCGCCCTGATCGCCGCCCTGCGCGCGACCCTGTCCGGCAATGCCGCGGTACTGCATCGCTATTTCAAGCCCGAGCTCTCGGGGGATGCCGCGGCCTGGCGTCTGCGACTGCTGCCGCTCCAGGCGTCGCTGAACCAGGCCATCGAGCAGATCGAACTTTACGGCAGCGGCAACCGGCTCCGGCGCGTCGAGGTTGCGCAAAGCGGCGGCGACCGCAGCCGCCTGACGCTCAGCCGCCTCGTGGTGCATGAACGCAAGCCCGCGTCCTGAGCGGCGCTGGTTCGCGCCCCTTCTCTGGCTCGCCCTGTGCCTGGCGGGCAGCCTCTATCTCGCCCACTCGGCGCACTTCGCCGCCAGCCTGGCCGGTTTCATGCCGGCGGGTCGCAGCGCGGCCCAGCAGCTCATGCTCACCCAGATGGAGGATTCGCCGGCCAACCGCACGGTGCTCATCGCGATCGCGGGCGGCACCGCCGCGCAAAGGGCTGAGGTTAGCCGCCGCTATGCCGCCGCCCTGCAGGCCAGCGGGCTTTTCACGCGGGTGGCCAACGGAGACTTCGACCCGCAATCACTCGACGATCCGCGCCTGTTTGCCTGGCGCTATCTGCTCAGCCCCGCGGTCAAGGCGGCGGACTTCACGGTAGCCGGGCTGCACGCCGCCCTGGAACGGCAGCTCCGCGCCCTGAATTCGCCCCTGGGACTGCTCAGCCAGCGCTTTCTCGCGGCCGATCCCACCGGCAGTTACCTCGCCATGCTGGAATCCTGGAAACCGGCGCACGCACCTGCCCGACAGGACGGGGTGTGGGTTTCGCCTGACGGCCAGCGGGCCCTGCTGCTGGCGCAGACGCGCGCAGCGGGCCTCGACCTGGATGCCATGCAGCACGCGGTCGACACACTGCGTCATCGCTTCGGGTCCCTGCCCGGGCACCAGGGGCTGCGCCTCGTGCTCAGCGGCTCGCCGGTCATCGCCGTGCACTCGCGCAATACCATCAAGCGCGATGCACAGACATTCAGTACCGCCGCCAGCCTCGCCCTCGCGCTGCTGTTGCTGGTCGCCTATCGCTCCGTGCGCCTGCTGCTGCTCGCCGCGCTGCCCCTGCTCAGCGCCGTGCTCGCCGGCACCGTGGCCGTCAACCTCGGCTTCGGCTCGGTTCAGGGCATCACCCTGGCCTTCGGTTCCACGCTGCTCGGCGTGGCCGTCGACTACCCCATGCACCTGTTCAGCCACCTGGAGCGGGACATCAGCGCGCGGCGCAGTTTGCAGCACCTCTGGCCCACGCTCAGGCTCGGCGTGCTCACCACCGCCGCCGGTTATGTTGGCCTGCTCGGCACCGGCTTTCCGGGCCTGATGCAACTCGGAGTATTCGCCATCGCAGGCCTGCTGGCGGCCGCGGGCGCCACCCGCTGGGTGCTGCCCGACCTGATGCCGGCCGCCTATGCGCCCCGGCTACGCCTGCACCGGCTGATGCGCGTGGCGGAAGCGGCACGCCGCACCCGTCCCGGCATCCGTATCGCCACCGCCGCGCTGCTGGGCACGACCGCCCTGGCCGCGATCTGGCAGCACCGCGATACCTTCTGGCAGGACAACCTTGCCGCACTCAGCCCGGTCAGTTCGGCCAGCCTGGCCACCGACCGGCAGCTGCGCAGCGATCTCGGCGCACCCGACGTCGGCCAGCTGGTGGTGGTTCAAGCCGACAATGCGCAGCAGGCACTGGCGCGCAGCCGGAGGGTTGCCACGGAGCTGCGCACACAGGTCGCGAAAGGCTGGCTACACGGTTACGAACTCGCCGCGCGCTATCTACCGGACGCCGCCGTGCAGCGGCAGCGCCAGGAGGCCATCCCGCCGGCACCGGTACTTGCAGTACGCCTGCAGACGGCACTGCACGGTCTGCCGTTCCGGCCCGGCGTGTTCGCGCCCTTCCTGCGGGATGCCGAAGCGGCCCGCCACCTTTCTCCCATAACCCCGGATGAGGCGCGCGGCACCCTGCTCGGTGCGCGCATCGACAATCTGCTCTACGCGCACGCCAGGCGCTGGTACGCCTTGGTGCCGCTGATCGGCGTGCGCGAGCCGCAGGCGCTTGCCGCCTGGTTCGCGGCACACCCCACGCCCGGGGCCACCTACCTCGACATGCACGACGAATCGACGCGGCTGATGCGCGACTTTCGCGAACAGACCGTGGGTCGTCTCGGCGCGGTCGCCGCCGCGGTCCTGCTGGTGCTGTTCGCCGGCCTGCGGCGCCCGCGCGAAGTGGCGCGCGTCCTCGTGCCGCTGGCCCTCGCGGAACTCATCGACGTGGCGGCACTCGTCGCCCTGGGCGAACGGCTCACCCTGTTCCATCTCGTCGCCCTGCTCATGGTGGCGGGCATCAGCATCGACTACGCGCTGTTCTTTGCCCGCCCCGAAAGCGATCCCGCCGGGCGCCGCAGGACCCTGCATGCCCTCACGCTGTGCGCCGTTTCCACCGTCGGCGTATTTGCTATCCTTGCCGTTTCGCCGCTGCCCGTCCTGCGCGCCCTGGGTCTGACCGCGGCCATCGGGGTCGGCACGGCCTATCCGCTGGCCATGCTGCTGGCGCAACGCGCGGGTCTGAGCCGGCCCTGACCGCCGGAATCGCACCGCTGGACCTGACATGCCCGCCCTGAAGATCACGGCCTATACCCTGACCAGCGCCCTCGGCGTCGGCCGCGAGGCCACCCTCGACGCCCTGCGCGCGCGGCGCGGCGGACTGCGCCCCAACGACTTCGATCCGCGCGGCCCGAACACCTGGATCGGGCGCGTCGACGGCGTGGAAGACGCCCCCTTGACCGGGGCCTTCGCGCCCTACGACTGCCGCAACAACCGCCTGGCTGAGATCGGCCTCGCCGCAGACGCTTTCATCGATCATTGCCGACGCGCTCGCGAACGTCACGGCGCCGGCAACATCGGCGTGTTCATGGGCACCAGCACCTCCGGCGTGGAGCAGACCGAACTCGCCTACCTCGCGCGCGAGGATGCCCAGGCGCCCCTGCCTGACTGGTTCGACTATGCGCACACCGGCGACCTGTTCTCGCTGGCCGCCTACGTGCGCGACCGACTCGGTCTGAACGGGCCCACGCAGACCCTTTCCACCGCCTGCTCGTCCAGCGCCAAGGCCTTCGCCACCGCCTGGCGCCACATCGAGGCAGGCCTGTGCACGGCGGCCGTGGTCGGCGGCGTCGACAGCCTCTGCCGCATGACCCTGCACGGCTTCGCCGCGCTGCAGCTCGTCTCCGAGCGGCCCTGCCGGCCGGCCGATCCCACGCGCGACCGCATCAGCATCGGCGAGGCGGCCGCCTTCGCCCTGCTCGAATCTGCGGACGGCGCGGGCATCCATCTGCTGGGTTACGGCGAAAGCAACGACGCCTACCACATGTCCTCGCCCGACCCCACGGGAGCCGGCGCGGCCCTCGCCATGCGGAGCGCGCTACACCGCGCCGGTCTGGAAGCCGCGGACGTCGACTTCATTCACCTGCACGGCACCGCCACACCCGCGAACGACACGGCAGAAGATCGGGCCGTCTCCGAAGTCTTCGGCAATGCGGTGCCCTGCGCCTCGACGAAGGGCTGGACCGGCCACACCCTGGGCGCCGCCGGTGCCGCCAATGCCCTGATCGGCGCCCTGTGCATAGAACACGGCCTGATTCCCGGCAGCCTGAACACCGCCTCGGTCGACCCTGCATTCGCCTCCGACGTGCGCATCGCGGGCAGCGAAACGCCCCTGCGGCGCGTCGTCAGCAACGCCTTCGGTTTCGGGGGCAGCAACGCCAGCCTGGTTCTCGGGTATCCCGCATGATGCCCTGTCGCATCCTCGGTGCCGGCATCGCCGCACCCGGCCTGCCGGACTGGGACACGGCGCGCGAGATCCTCTCCGGCCGCGCGGCCTACGCCGCCGGGGAGCCTCCCAGGCCCAACGCCGTGCGCCTGCCGCCGAACGAGCGCCGACGCGCCGGCGCCTCGACCCGCCTGGCATTGGCAGTGGCGGACGAGGCCGTCCGCATGGCGGGTATCGATCCTGTGCACGCCGCCAGCGTCTTCGCCTCCGCCAGCGGCGACCTGCATCTCATGCACGCGGTATGCGAGACCCTGTCCCGCCCGGAACCGGCGCTGTCGCCCACCGTTTTCCACAATTCCGTGCACAACGCGCCGGCCGGCTACTGGTCGATCGCCACGGGCGCGCGGGCACCCTACACGGCCATCTCCGCGCAGACCTTTAGTTTCGCCGCCGGCCTGACCGAGGCGCTGACGCAGCTGCACTGCGAGGGCGGCCCCGTCCTGCTGGTCGCCTACGAAGTCCCGCCGCCGTTTCCCCTCGACGCCTGCGTCGCGATGCGCCAGCCGTTCGCCTGCGCACTCGTGCTGGCGGCGGACGATTCCGACGCAGACGGCTTGGCGCGGCTGAGGCTGGCCGGCCCCCGAAGCGATGCGGCCGATGCGCGTCCGTTCGCCGACCCGGGCCTGGAAGCCCTGCACCGGGACAATCCCGCCGCGGCCGCCTTGCCGCTGCTCGCCTTGCTCGCGACGAGGCAGGCCGGGCGGACGGCGCTGCCGATGACCGCCGAAACCTATCTACTGGTCTCGCTGCAGCCATGCTGAAAGATCGGGAGGCGCTGTGCGCGCTGATTCCGCACGCCGGCGACATGTGCCTGATCGAGCGCGTCGCCGAATGGGACGACAAGCGCATCCGCTGCCTCAGCAACACCCATCTCGATCCGCGGCATCCGCTGCGTCGGGCAGGACGGCTGCATGCGGTACACGGCATCGAGTACGCCGCCCAGGCGGCGGCCCTGCACGGCGCGCTGCTGACGGGCCACCGCCGGAACACGCCCGCCGCAACCCCCGGCCGGCTGGTCGCGGTACGCGACGTCGTCTTCTCGGCTGTACGCCTTGACGAGCTTGCGCAGACACTCGTGATCGAGGCAGAGCGCCTGATCGCGAGCGGGGAGGGCGTGATCTACCGCTTCAGCGTCGGCGCTGGCGGGCGCGAGCTGTTGCACGGTCGACTCAGCGTGCTCGGCGGAAGCCCGCCGGCATGAAGCCCGTTGCGGTGATCCCGGCCTATAACGAGGCATCGACGCTCCATGGCGTCGTTGCCGGCGCGCAGCCCTGGGTGGACGCAGTCATCGTGGTGGACGACGGCTCCACCGACGGCACGGGAGACTGCCTGGGATCGATGCCGGAGAACGTCTGCGTCCTGCGGCACGAACACAACCGCGGCAAGGCGGCAGCCCTCGCGACCGGCTTTCGCCATGCCCTGGAGCTCGGCGCGACCCATGTCGTCACGCTGGATGCGGACGGCCAGCACCGGCCGGAGGACATACCGCGCCTGCTCGCCGCAGCAGCCGACGACCCGCCTGCGGTCGTCATCGGCGAACGCCAAGACAAGCGTAGCGCGGCCCCCGCCGCGCGCCGCATGGCCAATCACTTCGCCGACTTTTGGATCTCTCTGGCCGCCGGCAGACGCATCCGCGACAGCCAGTCGGGGTTCCGCGTCTACCCTGCGGAGCTGTTGCGCGACGGCCGCTTTCCGCTGAGCAGATCCGCCGAGGGGTTCGTGCTCGAAACCGAGCTGCTGGTGGCGGCAGCCTATCTCGGCTATCCGCTGCGCTACGTCCCCATCGACAGCCTCTATCCGCAGGCCGCCAGGCCCAGCCACTATCGCGCTGTCCACGACACCACGCAGATCACGCTCGCCGTGGCGCGGATGCTGCTCGATCCCCGACTCATGCTGCCGCGCCTACGGCTGCTCTTAGGCGGACGCGCGCGCGGCTAGTCCGACGAGATCAGGGCCAGACGACCATCCAGCCTTCGTTCTTGCGCTTTTGCATTTCCAGCACCGCATCCGGCACCAAACCCACATCGTCGGCTCGACGGGAAAACGGAATATGTGCCGCTTCGAGATTGCGCCGGCAGAGCACGAACTTCACCCCGTAGTCGGTGAAGCTCTCGATATCCTCGGCATAGGGCGTGCCCTTGAGCAGCATCTTCATGCCGGGTCCGATGGCCAACAGATCCAGGTGTGCATGATCGATGCCCTGGAAACGAATCACGTGGCGGATTAGATTCATCGCCACCATCTCGCTTTGCGGAGAGGTGCGGTCGACCATGATCAGCATGTGTACGTCGACGGGTCCACTTGATGCAGCGGCCGTCCCAGCGGTGAGCATGAAACCAAACAGCAGCGTTACCGCAAGACGCTGCCACCGAAGTTTTAGTGTGTTCATCAGTTGCCCCCTGACGGACTGTCCCGAGCCTGTCATTCGCCAGCATTATTGGAACCCCAGGATCATTGAATATTGACCCGGGTCATTCCCGTGGCCGGCACCCCACCCGCCCATCTGCCTGCTTGACGCAGGTCAAGCAGTCGCTGCCATGACCTTTACTCAACCGGAATATCAGCATACTCATATACACCGATGCACCGGCCGACGGCGATCTGGATGGCGCCTCGGCGGGAATGCCGCACCCGAACCGCGCAAGAGGCGCGAAGGGCTTTTCGATCTTGCTCAGAATGATTCCAGGAGGTCTGCCATGCCAGCATCATCCCTTTTCCGACGTTGGGCCGTGCCCGCCGGCGCCATCAGCCTGTTGCTGCCACTAGCCCCGGCACATGCGGTGCCTTCGTTTGCCCGCCAGCTCGGCGTTTCCTGCGCCGCCTGTCATACGGCTTTCCCACAGCTCACACCCTTTGGCCGTCAGTTCAAACTGCTCGGCTACACCATGCAGAACGAGCCCGAGGTCAAGGCCGACAATGGCAAGCGTCTGGACATCGACCGCTGGGCACCGATTTCGCTGATGGTGATGGTCAGCGATTCGCTACCCCAGCACCCAGGCCCGGGTGTCGACGCCAGCCAGGTCGAATTCCCCAATCAGCTTAGCTTCTTCTACGCCGGTGCGATCACCAACCACGTGGGCACGTTCCTACAGTACACCGCGGGCGACGGCGGTAGCTTCGGACTCGACAACACCGACGTCCGCTATGCGAACCAGACCATGCTGGGCAACACCTCGGTAATCTACGGTATCGACCTCAACAACAACCCGACTGTGCAAGACGTGTGGAACAGCACCCCTGCCTGGCAGTTTCCCTACTTCACACCGGGCGATACCTTCACCACCGCCGGCGGCGCGGCCATGCCGGCCACCGTGGTCGAAGGGGCTCTGGCACAGTCGGTCGTGGGTCTGACGGCGTACGGATTCTTTGACAACACCTATTACGCTGAAGCCGGTGTCTATCACGGCATGAACAACCCATCCACCGACACCCCGGCCAACGGTGGACAGCTGATCAAGGGCATGGCCCCCTACTGGCGTCTCGCCTACACAGGGCAGTCCGGTAACAACAACTGGGAGGTCGGCACCCTGGGTCTGATCGCCGATGTGCCGGTGGACGGTCCAACCGGTCCCACCGACAAGTTCACCGATATCGGTTTCGATGGGCAATATCAGTGGTTGGCCGGCAAGAACACGCTGACGGTACACGGTGCCTACTATCACGAGCAGCAGAAGCTCAACGGAACCAATGCGCTGACCGGCAGCTCGTACGGATCGCAGCACCTCGACACCTACAACGTAAGCGCGACGTACTACTACAACCGCATGTATGGCGCCACGCTGGCATATCTCGGTGCCAGTTCGTCAGCTAATGCCGTGGATCAGGGTGCCTTGGGAGGTCCGGCTGGTGGTACCTCGCTGAACCCCAACATCCCGACCACCTATGCCCCCAGTGACAAGGGCGCAGCGGCCTACATTGCACAGCTGGATTACATGCCCTGGTACAACATGCAATTCAACCTGCAGTATATGGCCTTCAACAAGGTCAACGGCACGACCACAGACGCCTCATACAACAACTATGTGATGCTGGGTATGTGGTACGCGTATTGATGTTCTGACGACTGCCTATCGGCAGCAAATAAAGCCGCCGGTCGCTTCATACGGACCGGCGGCTTTCATTTTCGCGCTCTCAGTTCAGTGACTGCAGGCTGAAATCCTCTGCCACCAAACCCTTGATGTCGATGCCGTAATCCGCCGGCTCCAGCACTTTCTTGATGCCCCATTGACGCCAATTGGCTTCGGTGTCCGCCAAATCGCTCAGATTTATCAGTTGTTTCTCGCCATAAGGTGTGCCGTCTGGCGCGCGCAACAGACGGATCAGCGGCTTGAGTCGATGGCGCGTATCCGCCGACAGGACGATGCCAATTTCTCCGGTGGTCAATTCGACCAGGCTACCTACCGGATAAATGCCGACGCAACGAATGAATTCTTCGACAAGTTCCCGTCCAAAGCTATCGGGTGCGATGTCATACAGCAGTTGCAGGCCACGGTGTGCCGGCATGCCATCGTGGTAGCAACGGTCGCTGGTTACCGCATCGTAAACGTCGACAACAGAGGTGATCAGCACCGGCAACGGGATACGCTCGTCCGACCACCGATCCGGATAACCGTTACCCGCGAGCCGCTCATGATGGTGGCGAATAATGCTCAGCGTCATGGGGGGCAATCGGTCACCAGAAGAGAGCACAAGGTCATGGCCCTCAACCGGATGGCGTTTCATGATCTCGAACTCCTCCGGGGTGAGCTTGCCGGGCTTGTTCAACACCTCGAGCGGTGTCTTGATCTTGCCGATATCGTGCAGCAACGCACCCAGACCAAGGGTCTTGAGCTCCTCGTTACCCAGTCCCAGATGGCGACCGAATGCGATCGCCAGGATGCATACGTTCATGCTGTGGATCGAGGTGTATTCGTCCTTGTTCCTGAGATTGGTGAGCCACAGCGAAGCATTGACGTTGACGCTGATGGTATCGACCAGCGCGGTCACCACCGCACGCGCCTCCTCGGTATTGACACTGGCACCCATGCGAACATCCTCGAAGGCGCGTCTGAGATAGGCATGGGTTCGTATCTGTACTTGCGTGGCCCGACCTAGCTCCTGGCGGAAAGCCGCAGGATCTGAGTGGCCGCGCAGATCGGGCAAAGGGCCACGGCGAATACGACGCACCACGCGGCGCGGTGTCTCCACGGCTGGTGCGCGCTCTGGTTGTGCCGGTAAACCTACCGGGATCGTGGATTTGGCCGGATCGACATAGACGTACTCGCAGCTCTCGCGCAGCTGCGCCAGCTGGGTGGTGTTCTGGATCAGGAAGCCCTGCAGCAGGAAGGACGTCTCCCGCCAGTCCCGGTCCAGATCGGCGACAAACATGCCCTTGCGCAGGGACATTACGTCGACCTTCAGATGCATTTTGTTGTTAAGCCCGCCCATGAAACCCTCGTCTGCTGACCGACCTACATCATTCAGCCCCAGACAATATAGGCTTTTATGCGCTCAAGCAGTTCATGTAATAGGAAATTCCGTTGACGCTCGTTCGCTCAAATTGAGGCGCCGGCCAGGGCGCGGACCCGCTCGCGGTCCGCCAGCAGCTCGCCGGCAGCCCCGTCGAATACGATGCGGCCATTGTCGATGACATAGGCGCGACTCGATACTTCGAGCGCCATGAAGGCGTTCTGCTCGGCCAGCAGCACCGCCTGCCCTTCCTGCACCATGTCGCGGATCAGCCCATAGATCTCCTGCACGATCTTGGGCGCGAGGCCCTGCGAGGGTTCGTCCATGATGAACAGATCGGGGTTGGTGATCAGCGCGCGGCCGACCGCGAGCATCTCCTGCTCGCCTCCTGAAAGCATGCCGCCAGGGTGACGCCGCCGCTCGTGCAGGCGCGGAAAGAACTTGTAGATCTCGTTCAGATTCCAGCGCCCCGGGCGACCCACCGGCACCGCGAGGTTTTCCTCCACGGTCAGATGGGGGAATATCTTGCGCCCCTCCGGGACGTAGCCGACGCCGAGCCTCGCCACGCCGTGCGGCGGCAGGCGCTCGGCGCGCTTGCCGGCGATGGTGACGCTGCCCTGAGCACGCGCCGCAAGCCCCATGATCCCCTTGATGGTGGTGGTCTTGCCGGCGCCGTTGCGGCCCAGCAGGCACACCACCTCGCCGCGATTCACCTCCAGGGACACGCCGTGGAGGATGTGGCTCTTGCCGTAGAAGACGTGCAGACCCTCGGTCCGCAGTAGGTTCTGTTCGCTCATATCGTGCTGCTTCCCAGATAGGCTTCCTGCACGCGCTCGTTGTCCGCGATCTCGCGCGGCGTGCCTTCGGCGAGCAGACAGCCGTTGTCGAGCACGGTGATGCGGTGCGCAAGATTGAACACCAGATGCATGTCGTGCTCGACGAACAGCACGGTGAGATCGAAGGTCTGGTGCAGGCGCTTGATCAGCTCGACCATGTGATCGGTCTCATGGTCGCTCATGCCCGCGGTCGGTTCGTCCAGCAACAACAGGCGCGGGTCCATGGCCAACGCCATCGCTACCTCGACCACGCGCTGATCGCCGTGCGCCAGTTCGCCCACCTCGCGCTCGGCCTTGCCTCCCAACTGGGTGGCCTCGAGCAGCTCGTCGAGCCGGCGCCGGACATCCTGTCGCTGCGCACGCGAAATCCAGGGCCGCAGACTGGTGCCCATTTCCGCCTCCACTGCGATGCGCAGGTTCTCGTAGACGTTCAGTTCCTTGAACACCTCGGTGATCTGGAAGGTACGCACGATGCCGGTACGCACGCGCTGCTCGACGCTCTGGTGGCTGATTTCGACGCCGTCGAAGTGAATCGACCCCTCGCTGGGCACGAACATGCCGCTGATCAGATTGAACAGGGTCGTCTTGCCCGCACCGTTGGGGCCGAGCAGGGCGCGGATCTCGCCCTTGTCGACCTTGAGGTTGATCCCGCCGAGTGCCTGCAGCTGGCCGAAGCGCTTGGACACCTCGTGGACGTTGAGCAGGGCGCTCACGACTTCACCTGCGTGCGCAGCATGCCGAGCAGGCCCTTGGGGAAGAACAGCACGATGAGGATGAACATGATGCCCAGCGCCGTCATCCAGTTGTCGGTGTAGGAGCTGAGGAAGTTTTCGGCCAGCACGTAGACGATCGCGCCGAGCAAGGGGCCCCAGAAACTGCGCATGCCGCCGAGCACGCACATCATCACGAAGTCGCCGGAGAGGGTCCAATGCAGCGCGGCCGGCGAGATGAAGTTGTTGAGCAGGGCATAGAGCGCGCCGGCCAGCCCGCCGATCATGCCGGACAGGGTGAAGGCGATCCACAACAGGTTGCGAGCGCCGACGCCGAGGAAGTTCAGCCGTCGCTCGTTCTCGCGCACGGCGATGAACGCATGCCCCAACGGCGAGCGCAGCAGCAGCGCGATCAGTCCGGCCACCACCGCGAAACACAGCAGAACGAGGTAGTAGTACTGCACGCTGTCGAGCTTGAGCGCGAAATTTCCGAGGTCGATCGGCTGGCGGTTGAAGCCGAGCAGGCCGTCCTCGCCGCCGGTGAAACCGTTCCAGTTCACCACGATGAAATAGAAGGCCTGCCCGAAGGCGATGGTGATCATCGAGAAGTAGATGCCGCGCAGACGCACTGCGATCGGCCCCAGCAGGCCGGCGGCCAGCCCGCCGACCACGATGCCCATGAGGATCGCGAGCGGCGTGCTCGGCGCGAGATGCATCAGCGTCTCGCCGGCGGCATAGCCGCCGAGTCCGAAGAACGCCGCCTGACCGAAGGACAGCGCCCCGGAGGTACCGAGCAGCAGGTTCAGGCCCATGGCCGCGAGCCCCAGGGTCAGCGCACGCGTGGCGAGCAGATTGTAACCGCCTAGCCAGGGAAACCAGACCGGCACCGTGAGCAGGGCTACCCAGATGATCGCCGGTACCGCGAGCCGACGGTTGGCGGCGGATTCCCCGCCCGCGTTTCCGGGATTCGTTGCCCGGTTCACACTCTGCGTCGCGCTCATCCGAAGATACTCTCCTTGCCCAACAGCCCGCGCGGGCGAATCGCCAGTACCACCGCCATGATCACGTAGATGACCAGCTCGCTGGCCTGCGGATAGAAGGCGGAGGTGATGCCCGAAGCCACGCCGATCAGCAGGCCGCCCAACAGGCTGCCGAGCAGGCTGCCGACGCCGCCGACGATGATGGCGACGAAGCTCGGCATGATCAGGCTGTCGCCCATCTGCGGGCTGAGCCCCTGCCAGCCGGCGGCGAGCACCCCGGCCACGCCGGCGAGAAAGATGCCGGCGGCGAAGCTCAGGGCGCGCAGCTGGTAGATGCTCACCCCGAGCGCGGACACCGTATCCAGGTCCGATGCCCCTGCCAGGATGCGGAGTCCCACGCGGGTGTAGCGCAGGAAGGCCAGCAGTCCCAGCGCGAACGCCACTGCGATCACCAGGATCAGTACCCGGTAGCCGGTGATGAAGAAGTAGGTCTGGCTGAGCGCGCTCTGCAGGAATGCCGGGGTTTGCAGGGGCAGGCCCTGCGCCCCCCAGATGGTGCGGATCAGATCCTGCATCACCAGCACCAGCCCGAAGGTCAGCAGCAGGCTGAACAGCGGGTCCCTGCCGTACAGCGGCCGGATCAGCACCCGCTCCACCAGCACCCCGAGCAGCGCCGCGAGCAGCGGCGCCACGATGAGCACGCCGGCGAAGCCGAGATACGGCAGCAGGCTGTAGGCGAGGTAGCCGGCCAGTGCGAGGAAGCCGCCGTGGGCGAAGTTGATCACCCGGTTGAGCCCGAGGATCAACGACAGCCCCAGCGCCATCAGTGCATAGAACACGCCCAGCAGCAGGCCGTTGAGCACATCGAAAAGGATCAGTTCCACCGGCCTACCCTCAGCTGGGGTAGGTCATATGGCAACCCTTCTCGGTGGCGCTCTGCGCAATGCTCGCCCCCGGTTCATACTTCTCGACCTGGAACAGGTCTGGATAATGGCCACCGGCCTTCACCCCGCCGGCGAAGATGCCGGACATCAGCTGGTGATCGGAGGCGCGGAACTGCAGCTTGGCCGGCTGCAGGCCGACATCGACCGGCAGGGTGAGACCGGCCAGGGCACGCGAGACCTTCACCGAATCGAGCGACTTGGCCTCGTCCGCGGCTTGCGCGATGGCATGCGTGGCCACATAGCCGAACCAGCTGCGCGCCGTCGGGTACTTGCCGCCGTTACGCTTGCGGTAACGCTCGACGAAGGACTTCACCTCGGGCACGTTGGGCTGATCCCACCACCACTCGAAGCTCCAGTCGCCGACGCGGGCGGCCGCGGGCAGGGCCTGCAGCACCTCGAGCTCCATCATGCCGCCGGCCACGCCGAACTTCTTCTGCAGACCGAACTGGTTCACCTGGGTCAGTGCATGCACCAGATCGTCGCCGGCCTGCAGGATGATCAGGCAGTCGGGCTTGGCGGCCTGCGCCTGGATCAGGTAGGCGGAGAAGTCGGTGGTGCCGAGCGGCGCCAGCGCGGCGCCGAGGACGGTACCGCCGTGCGCCTTGAGGATGCGCTCGAAGGCCGCCTGCTCGGTCAGACCGAAGGCATAGTTCGGGGTCAGGAAGTACCAGCGCTTGCCGTACTTCTGCATCAGGGTCTCGGCGATGCCCGCGGCCAGCATGTAGGTGGTGGTGCACACGCGGAAGGTACTCCAGGTGCACTGCTTGCCGGTCACCGGGGTGGCGTGTCCGCCGGAATCGACGAACAGCACGCCCATTTCGCGGCTGGCCTGCTCGATCGCCTCGGACACGGCCGAGGACACGGTGCCCTGGAGAAAGTGCGCGCCGTGCTGCTTGACCAGCTGATGTGCCTTGGATACCGCCAGCCCCGTTTTCGACGCGGTGTCGGTGACGATCAGATCGAGCTTGCGCCCGAGGACGCCGCCACGTGCGTTGATCTCGGCGGCCGCCATCTCGGCACCGCGGGTCTGGTTGCGGCCCAGTTCGGCATACGTACCCGTAGATGGATTGAGCACGCCGATGCGCACCGCATCGCCTGCCGCCCAAGCGCTGGGCGAGCCCAGGCCCAGGGTCTGGGCGGCAGCCACCGTGGCACCGGCCTTGAGAAAGTCGCGCCGCGTGATTCCGCCGCGCCCAGTGCTGCCAAAGCCGTCGGAGTCCGACGTCTTGCGATCGGTCATGACTTCTCCTCCTCAAGAGTTCTTTCGTTTTGGCGGGCCCGGCTTGCACCGGCAGCCCGAGTTTATAATCGCATTTAATCAGCGAACAATTTGAGGTTATCAGTACTGCTCTTGTTATCGTGCCTGTCGGTCTACAGACGGCGACTGACAGTGGGCACAGAGTATGGTCCTCCACCGTCGTTTGGCCAACCCTTGGACGTACTCCAGGAGCAAAACCAAACTTATGCACAGTTTGCGACCACATCTCGGCGAACGGTCGTAGAATGCAAGCAGCGAACCCACAGTCCCGGATCTCCGTGAGCATCGTCATCGGCATCTCCACCTTCGGCCCCACCCCGCGCGGACGCTACGAATGCCCGCAGGGTTATCCGAACGCCGTCCATCGTGCTGGCGGACTGCCTCTACCGATACCAGCCATTCCCGAGCGCATCCCCGAATACCTGGAACTCATCGACGGGCTGATCCTGATCGGCGGCGAGGATATCGACCCTACCGCCTACGGCGTCGCGCCGCGCAAGCCACTGTCGCGCCTAAATCCGTACCGCGACCGCGCCGAGATGGCCCTGACCCGAGCTGCGGTCGAACGCGAGCTACCGACACTGGCGATCTGCCGCGGCATGCAGATCGTCAACGTCGCCCTAGGCGGAGGCATCCATAGCCACCTGCCTGACGTGTTCGGCGATCTGGTCACGCACGTGGGCGAGGAATGGGCCGTGCTGTTGCACGAAATCCGCGTGGACGCAGACAGCAGGTTGCATGGCTGGCTAGGTACCGACCAGTTCTCCTCGCTGTCAGGCCACCATCAGGCCATTTCGACGCTAGGTCGCGGGCTACACGCCAACGCCTGGGCGCCGGACGGCGTGATCGAGGCCTTCGAGCACGAGACCCACCCGTATCTCGTGGGCGTGCAATGGCACCCCGAACTCAATGCTGACAAAGACCCTGTCCAACAGCGACTGTTCGACCGGCTGGTTGAAGCTGCGGACGTTCACAGCCGATGCAGGGCACTGGAAAAATCGTTGTCATCGCCATCATCATCGGAGCGAGCAAAAGCATAACCATCCTTGCGGTCGTGCTTGACGCGGTACATGGCCCGATTAGCCATATTGATCAAGACTTCGGCGGTATTGCCGTCGCCCGGATATAGGCCAACGCCCAGGTATTGCTCCTGAACCAGACCGATCTATGTCGGCTCTTTCTCAGCGACCCGCCCCCCGGTTTCGGCCCCGCACGACGTGCACCCGACCTGAGTTTAGTAGACCCTGAGCAAACTTCGGACTGAACCCCGAAGAATGCATCGAGTCCCACTAGCGACCCTGACAGAGCCCGCGGATTTCCCGATAATGCCGGCTCGCCGCTGCGACCCGTACCCGGAGGCTGCTTGCAACCCGCCACTGACGAAAACCCCGCACCCGTAGCGTTGGTCACCGGCGGCGCCCAGGGTATCGGCCTCGGCATCGCCCGGCGTCTGCACGACGACGGCTATCGCGTCGCCGTGCTCGACATCGATGCGGAAGCCGGTGCGGCCTGCGCGCGCTTCGACCTGGAATTCGAGCCGGCGGATACCGCCGACGAGGAAGCCGTGGCGCGCGCCATCGCCGCGGTGATCGGACGGCACGGCCGCCTCGATGCGCTGATCAACAACGCCGGCATCGCCGGCCCTGCAAGCGGCCCGGTGGAAAATCTCGAACTGGCCGCCTGGAACCGCTGGATCGCGGTCAACCTGACCGGCTACTTCCTCACCGTCAAGCATGCCGTGCCGTCGCTGCGCACCGCCCGCGGCGCGGTGGTCAACATCGCCTCGACCCGCGCGCTGCAGTCCGAACCGGACACCGATGCCTACGCCGCCTCCAAGGGCGGCGTGGTCGCGCTGACCCATGCACTCGCCGTCAGCCTCGGCCCCGAGATCCGCGTCAACTGCATCTCGCCGGGCTGGATCGAGGTGCGCGACTGGCGCAAGCCCTCGCGCGCGAAAACACCGGCGCTCAGCCCCGAAGATCATGCCCAGCACCCGGCCGGGCGGGTCGGCGTACCCGCCGACGTGGCCTCGCTCGCCGCCTTTCTGCTGTCCGCCGAGGCCGGTTTCATCACCGGCCAGAATTTCGTCGTCGACGGCGGCATGACCCGCCGCATGATCTACCGCGACTGACCGCCGCGACCGGGATGACTCAAGGATGAACTCGCATCGTGCGGCCTATCTCCTGCTGACCCTCACCGCGCTGTTCTGGGCCGGCAACTTCGTGCTCGCCCGCGCCGTGCACAACAGCGTGCCGCCGGTGGGTCTGGCCTTCTGGCGCTGGTTCGCGGTGGCCGCGTTCGTGGTGCCCTGGGGCCTGCCGGAACTGCGCGCACAATGGCCCCTGATGCGCCGCCACCCTCGGTTGATGCTGATACTCGGCCTGCTCAGCGTGGGCGCGTTCAATACCCTGATCTACGTCGGCGTGCAGACCACCACCGCGGTCAACGCGCTGCTGCTGATCTCGGCGATTCCCGTGTTCATCCTGCTGCTCGCACCGCCACTGCTCGGCAACCCGCTGCTGCCGCGGCAGACCCTGGGCGTGATCATCTCCGCCGCCGGCGTGCTGCTGGTGCTCAGCCATGGGCGGCTGGCCGCCTTCGGCAGCCTGCTGCAGCATGTGGGCAGCCTGTGGGTGCTTGCGGGAGTGTTCAGCTGGGCGCTGTATTCGGTGCTACTGCGACGGCTGCCGCAGGGCATCGGCGGGCGCGGACTGTTCGCGGCGACGGTGCTCGTCGGTCTCGCCGTACTGCTGCCCTTCTACCTGTTCGAGACCTTCGTGCAGCATCGCCCCGTGCACCCGAGCGGGACCCTGCTGATCAGCGTCGCCTACCTTGCCGTGTTCGCCTCGATCCTCGCCTACATGTTCTGGAACAAGGCAGTGGGGATGGTCGGCGCGGAGCGGGCCGGGGTGTTCATCCATCTGATGCCCGCCTTCGGGCTGATCCTGTCGGCGACCCTGCTCGGCGAACGCATCAGCCCGGCCGACCTCGGCGGACTGGCGCTGATTCTGGCCGGCCTGTTCGTGGCCGCGGGGCGCCTGCCGTTCGCGCGACGCGCCTGAAGGTCGCAGAAACGCTCAGTCAGGCCGGCTTGGCGGGGGCGGGCAAGGCGAGCGGCTGCGCCGGCAGGCGCAGGGTGACGCACAGGCCGCCGTCCGGCCGGTTTTCCGCCAGGATGCTGCCCTTGTGCTTCTCCATCGCGTGCTTGGCAATCGCCAGCCCCAGTCCGTAGCCGGCGCGCGCGCCGGTCGGCGCCTGCGAACCACGGACAAAGGGTTCGAACACGCTGGCAAGCAACTCGTCCGGCATGCCCGGCCCACGGTCGCAGATCCGAGCCACGACCTCGCTCCCGGCACGCGCCAGGGTCACCGACACGCGCCCGTTCGGCGGCGAGAAGCGCAGGGCGTTGCGTACCACGTTCTCCAGCGCGCGGCGCAACAGCTCCTCGCGTCCCAGCAGCTGCGGCGCACCGGCGCATTCGAGCACCACCTGGCGCCCTTCCGAGGCCTCGAAGTTGGCGTCGGCGACGACCTCGCGCACCAATGCCTCTAGATCGACCTCCTCCTCCGGCCCCATGTCCACGCCGGCGTCCATGCGCGACAGGGTCAGCAGTTCGCCGACCAGTTCGTCGAGGCGGCCGCTCTCGCGCTCGATGCGTGCCAGCGCCGTCTCCAGCTTGTCCGGCTGCTGGCGCGCCAGCGCCACGGCGACGCCGAGGCGCGCCAGCGGCGAGCGCAGTTCGTGCGACACGTCGTGCAGCAGGCGCTGCTGCGCCGTCACCAGGGCCTGCAGGCGGGTAGCCATGTGGTCGAAGTCGCGCCCGAGGTCGGCGATCTCGTCACGCCTTGTGCCCATGCGTGGCAACACCCGGGTATCCAGCGAACCGGCGGCGAGGGCCCGCGTGGCGCGTTGCAGGTGGCGCACCGGCCGGGTCAGGTACCAGGCGAGGCCGAGACTGAACAGCAGACTGGCGGCAACCGCAGCCCCCAGGCGGATGAAAAGTTCGTCGCGCACCAGCACCTCGCGCGTGGCCGCGCTCGGATGCACGCGCAGCTCGATGGGAATGAACATGAGGTAGCGCTTGCCGTCCGGAGCGGAGACCAAGCGCAGCCCCGGGCCGGTCTCCCCCGCGGCAAGGGCGGCCTTGGCCTTGCTCAACGCCCCCGCAGGCACCGCGCGACCGAAAATATCCTCACCCTTGTCGTTGACTACCAGCACCGGGAAGTGCTGCCAGAAGCTCGAACTGGTGAACAATTCGCGCAGCGCCGAAGTGCCGCTCAAGTGCAGCACAGTGGCCGCCGAGGTCACCGCGAAGTCCACCTGCGGCCCACCGGCGACATCGGTGATCTCGCGCATGCGGGCCTGGTTGTGCAGATACACCGCGGCGCCGACCGCGGCGCCGATGGCAATCTGCACGAGCCAGAAACCGAGGAAAATCTTCCAGAACAGACGCCCCACGAACTACACCGCCACGAGCTGGTAACCGATGCCGCGCACCGTCTGGATCGGCGAACGCCCGTCAGGCAGCTGGCCGAGCTTGCGTCGCAGATTGCTCACGTGCACGTCCACGCTGCGGTCGTAGCGCGACAGCGGATGGCCCAGCACGCGCTCGGAAATCTCCTCCTTGCTGACCACCCGTCCGGCCTGGCGGGCCAGGGTCTCCAGCAGGTTGAATTCCGTGCTGGTGAGCGCAATGCGCTCGCCGGCCCATTCGGCCACGCGCTCGGCGGAGCGGATGGTGACGTCGCCCACGCGCAGCATCTCGCGTGTCGCCCCCGGCGAGGCGCGGCGCAGCACCGCGCGCAAGCGGGCGACCAGTTCGCGCGGGTTGCAGGGTTTCGGCAGATAGTCGTCGGCACCCAGCTCCAGCCCGACGATACGGTCCACGTCGTCGCCCTTGGCCGTGAGCATGATCACCGGCATCAGCGACTGCTGGCGTATCTGGCGCAGCGACTCAAGACCGCTCTGCCCGGGCATCATGATGTCCAGCACCGCCGCGTCGGCATCGCCGGCCAGCGCCCGCTGCACACCCTCCTCGCCGTTGTGCGCGGCCAGCACCTCGAAACCTTCGGCCTCGAGATACTCCGCCAGCATCTCGCACAGCTCCTCGTCGTCGTCGATCAGCAATACCCGATTCATCGTCGTTGTAGCCCACCCGTACCATGAATTCGCCCGCATGCTGCCACAGCGCGCGGCCTGCGGCAGCAAAGGAAACGGTCGCTTTACATAGCTTTACCCATTCGCCGACCACCTTTGCATGGCACGCGCGGATACTGCATCCATCGCGGGACGACATCCCGCAGCGGCTCTCCCGGGAACGCAAGCCCGGCCAGCAGCCAGCCATGCGCCAGCTCAAGCGAACACCTCAAGGCGAGACCCCTAGCTCTCCTCCTGTTTCAGCCCCCGCACGGGGGCTCTTTTTTTCCCCGCGACACTGTCGTCAAGCTCACAAAAGCCCTCGAGCGTCGCATTCCTGACAGCCTGCGCCCTCGCCTGACGTGGCGCAATGCGGCCCGGCCGTTGGCTCGAATATTGCGTCTGACCCGACGCGCTACGGCGCAATCGATTCTACTGCTGAAGGAGCCGACAGATGAGCGAACAGACGCTGCCCTGGGATGAGGACGCGCTGCAACGCCTGGAAAAAATCCCCTCGTTCGTACGCAACATGGCCAAGGCCAAGATCGAGCGTGCCGCCAAGGAGGCGGGTGAGGTCAAGGTGACCGCCGAATTTCTCGACACCAACAAATCGAAACTGATGGGCTAAACGCCCTAGGCGTAGATAGCGAGCTCCCGCGCTCGCCGCAAGACGTCCCGGTCGACCACTTCCGGGACGGCCTCCAGTTGGGCTACATAGTCGGGCGGAAGGCCGTGTTCGCGCGCGCCGTTCACCACGTGCGCCTTGTACCAGTCGTAGGGCAGCAAGCCGGGTTCGACGTGCAATGCGCGATAGGTCTGCGCCAGCACGCGGACGCCGTCGGCACGGATGATCTCCACCTCGACTCGCGCATAGGCCTGACCCCGGCCTTCATAGCGATCCAACACCGACAACTCGTCTGCCGAAAGGCCGAACAAAACCCCATGCAGAACGTCTTCGGACCGTCCCGTATGGAAGGCGTCGCATTTGGCCGAGCCGTCGTTGCGGCTGTGCAAATGGAATTCCAACCGATGCCCCGCCAGCGATCCCATGCCGAGACTTCTCGCTGTTTGCACCCGCGCGCGCAAACGCGCGCTGGACATGTTGGAGCCATAGGCGAAATAGATCAGTTCTTCCAGACACCACCCCTCTCAAGATCAAGTTCGGCTCATTCAGCGGCTACCCGTAACCGCGGCGATTTCATACACTCACCATCTGGGTTTTTCCATAAAGCAACTATAAGCCGACGCGGTCATCGCTTGCTCCAGGACGCCACCCGAGCAGTCCGACCGGCAAGGACGAGCAGCAGTTGGGGTGACCATGTCGAACCGCAATTCAACTTCCACCCGCCCGCTCCGCATGACCGCGTTGATCATCGCGCTTGCGGCGGTGATCGTAGCCTATGGAGCGCTTTCATGGCTTGCCACCCGGCAGACCATAGCCCGGGACCTCACGAACCGCGCCCAGCAGTACGCCGATGCAGAAATGCGTTCATTGGAACATTGGGCCTCTACGCTACAGGCCTTCGGCAATCTGCTCATGCTAGACAACGACACCCGTGCGACGCAGCTGGACACCCGCATCGTGCTTTTCCAGTCGGCCTATCCGAACACCCCACTACCCTTGTTCATTTTCCAGGCACAGGATCATCGTCTGCTGGGCGCCTCGCCCGCACTGTTCGCCAGAAAAGCCGTTTACCGCAAACTCGCTGTGCAAACCTGCCATTTCAACGCAGGTCAAAACCTGATGATCACGCCACCTCGACCGTTACCTGACAAGGTCTTCCGCGGGGAACGCAAGGCGCTCCCCATGTGCGTGAGCATTCGTGACGCAGGAGGCGACAGCATGCTCGACATCGTCGCTCTACTGCCCTGGCCAATGCGCCATCCGCGCAGGGATTTCAGCACTCAGATCGCAGGAGAATCCCCAGTATTCAAGCTGCTCTGGCAGAAACCCGACACTACCGGCTCCCTCCTTCCCGCTGGCATGCGGCTAATGCCCGACCACCTGGAACAGGGGAGTGAATTGACCCATGGCCGCATGATGGCCTGGTGCCAAATCGCTGATTTCCCCTTCGTGGTTGAAGCCAGCGTTTCCCAGAAGGCCGTTTGGCATGAGTGGTTGCTGCACGGGGGCGCAGGCGAGGGTTTCGTGCTGCTGATGTTGCTGGCCGGTGCGCTGGGCGTGAATGCACGACGCTCTTCAGCACTGGCACAAACCGAAGCGCAGCTGCGCCGCTACTACAGCACGCTCAAGGACATCAACCAGGCACTGGTGTCCACCCCCGATCCGACAGCGCTCTATAACACCGTTTGTACGCACTTGGTCAACGGCGCACATCTTCCATTGGCTTGGATCGGAACAGAGCTTGACGGTGTAGTCGGCGCGCGGGCGGTATCCGGTGCCGCTCGCGGTTACGTTGATGACCTGGAACTCGATCTCCACCCTGACAGCCCGTCTATCCATGGCCCCGTGGGACAAGCATTACGCGAACGCACCACCGTCGTACTGTCAGACCTGCAGAACGATGCCCGCTTTGCCAACTGGCGGGAACGCGCAACACGTTATGCACTGAGTAGCTTGGTCGCGGTCCCGTTCACCAGTAACAGCGGAGTGCGTGGTGTGCTCATCGCCTACGCGCGCGTCCGCAACTTCTTCACCCCGGCGCTGATTCAGCTCATGGAAGAACTCGTAAGCAACATCGAACTCGGGCTCAATCAGTTCGATCGAGTCGCTGAAGTCACACGCCTGAGTCAGCAGGACCCGTTGACCGGGCTACCCAACCGCGCCTACTTCATGCACGCCCTGGGTCAGGCGCTTGCGCGGGGAGATCGTGCCGAGCGGCTAACGGCGATCGGCATCCTCGACCTTGATTACTTCAAACAGGTCAACGACAGCCTTGGTCATCTGGTTGGCGATCAGATGCTCAAGCATCTTGCTGACACACTCGTCGGAGCCGTCCGCCAGGGCGATACCGTTGCTCGGCTGGGTGGCGACGAATTCGGCATTCTGCTGGAAAACGTCGCCGGCACGGAAGAACTCGAAACCATTGCCAACCGCCTACTGAGCGCCGTCCGCAAGCCTTTCATGCTTACCGGACTCGATCACGAATTACAGTCGGACGCCAGTCTGGGCTTCACCCTCTACCCGCTGGACGAGGGCTCGCCGGCAGACCTGCTGCGCCATGCCGACGCCGCGCTTTACGCGGCCAAGGGTGCAGGGCGCCACCATTGGCGGCTGTTCGGCCGAGAAATGGCCCGTCTGGCCAAGCGCGAATACCTGATCCATCAGCAGTTGCCCACAGCGATTTCCGGGAGTGAGATATTTCTTCACTTCCAGCCACAGATCGACCTGTCCGACGGTTCAATTATCGGTGCCGAGGCGCTGGTCCGATGGCAGCACCCGTCCATGGGGCTTTGGTCACCGCAGGCATTCATTCCCACGGTGGAAGCCGACGTCGGGCTTGCCCGGCAGCTGGGCATATTCCTGCTTCAATCAACTGCACACCACATCACGCGCTGGCATGCAGACGGCCACGATTTTGGCCGCTTGAGCGTCAACATCTGTGCCCGACATCTGCAGCACTCCTGCTTTCTCGACGATCTGGACGAGGTGTTGGAACGCTACCCCGAGGCGGCATCCCACTTAACCCTTGAACTGACGGAAACCAATGCTCTGAGCGACCTCGACAAGAGCGCACGTATCCTCTCGGAAGTTCGTAACCGCGGCATCCGCGTCGCACTTGACGATTTCGGTAGCGGCTACGCCTCTTTGCAGTACGTGCGGGAGTTACCGCTGGACGTCATCAAGCTGGACCTGCAGTTCGTGCAAAACCTGGAACGCGACACCGAGGCATTCGCGGTGGGCTACGCTGCGCTGACGCTGGCCGAGATCCGCGGCGCCACGGTCGTCGCCGAAGGTGTGGAGAACCAGCGCACGGCAGATTTATGGCGCAGGCTGGGAGGGCATGCGGTGCAAGGCTACCTGTTCGCGAAACCGTTATCCGAACAGGACTGGTTGGCGTGGCTCCAAGGCTATGAGCCAACCGTACGCCAACCCACAATTCCTCGTTGGCGACCGACACAGGAAACGCTCAGCCTATTGCAGGCACTACCGCATCACAATCAGCTGGTGTACCGACTGCGCACCATGTTGCGCGACGATATCCCACCAGACACGGAAAGTGCCGAACTGCATGCCGCCTGGTTGATGCCTTGTCCTCTGACCGAATGGTTGGCAAGCCCGCATGCTGCCGCGCTCGATACCGCTCCGCTCAATCAGGCGCACCATCGGCTGCACCAAACTGCTGTCACCTTGCTGACAGCGCCAATCCGGTCCACGGATGGTTTACTCGAACTAGACGAGACTTGGCGGAATTTCGTAGACGCGCTGGATGCCACCGTGGAGCAGGTCGACCGTCGGCTAAGTAGGTCCGACTAGACTCGGCTGATCGAAGCGATGCCAGGCGCCATCCAAACGTAACCCAGGCTCATTCTGGACCGGTGCGTCCGGCGATCGCCAGGGCACGCAGCCGCGGCGAGTTCTTCCACCAGCGCAACTCGGTCCTGCGCAGCACCTCGTTGAGCGTGTGCAGCGCGTCGGCGATGTACGGCCCCTTGTTGAGCATCACGCAGTCGGCGCGCTGTCCGAGCACCGCATCGCTCAATTCCGGGCGCGACACCGCCCCCTGCTTGGCCAGGGTTTCCAGCACCTGGGTGGCCCAGACGACCGGCGTGTGCGCCGCCTCGGCCAGCCACAGGATCTCTTCCTGGATTTCCGACAACCGCTCGCCACCGAGTTCCACCGCGAGGTCCCCGCGCGCGATCATCAGCCCGAAGGGATGCCTTCCCAACGCGGCGAGCAGCAGCTCGGGCAGGGCATGCACGCCCTGCGCGTTCTCGATCTTGGCGATCACCGGCAGGTGCTCGGCGTGACGCGCGCGCAGCTCGTCGAACAGGCGTTCCAGGTCCTCCGCACGCTCGACGAACGACAGGCCGACCATGTCGGCATGGCCGGCGACGAAGTCGAGGTCGGCCAGATCCTTGTCGGTGAGGGTCGGCAGTTGCAGTGCCGAAAGAGGGAAATTCAGTCCCTTGTCCGACTTCAAGGTGACGCCTCCGGCGCGCACGTGGGTGGCGCGCAACAGCAGGCCGTCGTCGCGGCGTTCGACCACCTCGGTTCCGATGCGCCCGTCGTCGATCCAGATCGGATCGCCGACGGCCACGTTTTCCAGACCGCCGCATTCCACGCAGCGGAAACGCGCCGGGCGCAGGCAGCGGCCGTTGGCGTCGTAGCGCGCCGGCTCGCCGGACGCCTCGCCGAAGGCCAGCAGCAGCAGGTCGCCCGCCTGCACGCGGATGCGCTGCTCGCGCACCGCGAAACCTCCCAGGCGATATTCGCCGGGCTGTGCCCGCAATGCCCCCTTGTTGGTCCGCCGCAGCAGATAGACGGGCGTTTCCGGAGTCAGCCAGGCCGCCTGGAAGGCATGCGCCAACCAGGCGCCCTCGCTCGGCTGCGCGATGATCAGCAGCTCGCGGCTGCGCCCGCGGGTGTCGTCGAAACCGAGCCGGTCGCCCATCTGCAACGCCTCGGCCAGCTCGGCCGGCAGGTTGAAGCGGTCGCGCGGCGTGCCAACGGGCGGTTGCGCACCCGGGGCGAGCAACAGGACTTCGAGCGGACCGACCGGGCGCCCCAGTGCATCGCGCGGCGGGCGCAGATGCGCCACCCTCGGCGCCGGCGCGATCGGCCCCGTGCGTGGCTTGCGCCCCGCCAGGTCCATCAGGATCGGGCAAGGGCGACCCGCCGCGCGGGCCGCGGCGCGCACGTTGTCGATCATGCGCTGCCAGGCTTCCGCGTCATCGTGCGCACAGTTGATGCGCGCACTGTCCATGCCGTCGGCGATCAAGCGTGCGCACAGTTCGCGATCGTCCGCCGCTTCACTGGGCAGGGTCACCATGATGCGCGTGTGCCGCCGCCCCGGGTGTTCGCCGAACAGGGCCCGCGTGCGCTGTTCGAGCAGCCCGCGCGCCTCAGCGGGGGCGATGGCCGGCGCAGCGGACGGCGGCGGTTCGGTAGCGACGATGCCGGCCATCCGCGTGAGCGCGTCGTACACGGCGTTGAGCGTATGCAGGACGTGCCCCTCGCTGCGTCCGAGCGAGGACAGACCGTGCAGGGCGAGCTGATCCTGCAGGTCGCGCAGATCGTGGCGACGCAGGGCGAGATAGTGCGCCAGATTGGCGGCACTGCGTCGCGCCTTGTCCCGCGTGGGATGCGTGCGGCCCTGCAGATAACGCTCGCCGTCCTTGAGCACCTCGTCGCGCAGCCGTCTGACCGCAACGAGAATCAGCGTCAGCGCCGTGGTGCCGGTATCCTTGATGTCCCTCATGCGGCAAGCTTAAGCGCGCGACGATGAAGTTCTCGTGAAACCCCGACGGCCGCGTACGGCATGTCCTCAGTCCGGGTTCTGCGGCGTTTTCTGCCGGTGCATGGCCTGCAGGGTGACGTGCTTGAGCAACCGGTGCGCCACCGGAAAAACGAGAATCGCCGACACCGAGACGAAATAGATGCCGCTGAACAGGGCATAACACATGGCGAAAATCTTCGCCGACGCCGTGTGCATCTCGGCGACGGGCCCCATCCCGGTGAGGATCATGCTGGCGTTGAAGAAACTGTCCAGCCAATTCAGCGAATCCGTGAAATGATAGCCCACCGCTCCCACGGAAAGCGCAAAGACCGTCAAGATGATTGACAGCCCGAGGTGTCGCAACAGGCGCAAAAAAAACTGTATCGGGCTGAGCAGCTCCAGCGTCATATCCATGGGTATCCGTCCTCTGGGATGGATTAGTTAGCCGCGAGACGCACGGCGTGTATTTGCCGGCAATCCAGGGGTGATAGCTTCTAGACAGCGGCGGACAGCAGGTATTTCGCCGAAATGACAGCCAACAGGATCAACGTGCCGCGCAGAAAGGCCTGTTCGCTGATGCGTAGATGCAGGCGGTTGCCGAACCACAGCCCCAGTGCCATCGCCGGGGCCAGCAGCGCGAAGGCGGCACCGAGCTGCAGCGTCAGCAGACCAAGATAGATGTACAGCCCCATGCGCACCGCATTGTCGAACAGCGCGATGGCCTGAAAGCTGGCGCGAAAGGCCCGTTTGTCCAGCTTGCGCATCTGGAAGTACGCCACCAACGGCGGCCCGCCGCCGCCGTACAGGCTGCCAATGACGCCGCCGAAGGTGCCGAGCGGAAGCCCCCAGCCACGGCCGACGCGCGGCAGGCGCTCAGGCTTGACCCACACCGCATAGAGGACGTAGGCGAGCAGGAACACGCCGAGAAACAGGGTCAGATGCTGCGCTGGCGTGCTGCGCAGCACCCAGGCGCCGATGGTGAGCCCGAGCACGCTACCCGGAAACAGCCAGCTCAGTTCGCGCCAGCGCACCTGCTTGAAGTCGTAGCCGCTGAGCAGCACAGATCCCAGGATGTCGAGCAGGAGGACCACAGGCACCACCAGCTTGATCGGGAACAGGAAGGTCAGCAGGCCGACCATGATCAGGCCGGAACCGAAGCCGATGGTCGCGCGCACGTAGGCCGAAACGAACACGATGGCGCCGGCGAACAGCCAGACGACGGGATGACCGGTGAGCACGGCCGCATCGAGATGGGAATGCATCAGGGTCAAGCGCGACTCCTTCGGCCTTGACGTGCGGGGATGAGGGGAATGCCGGTGCCGACGAAGCCGCGGATTCTACACGATAGGCGCGGGCGCGGCAGACTTCGCCCGCCTCACGAAAACCGGGTCCCGGCGTCATCAAGACACGCGCGCCGCTCCTGTGGAACGGCGCGCGCAAGCCGCCATCCAGACTGCTGGTGGATGGTACCGGTCGGCTATTCTGGCGTTGGCGTCTGGCCGGCGGATGCCGGCTCCCACGCCGCAAGTCCCCACTCGTACCAGTCGTCGCCGAATAGTTCTGCCGGATGCGGGGTACGCTCCGTGCCGTTGCCGCAGCACAAGGAATCGGCGGGGCAGTATTTGTCGCACCCCCAACAGATGCGCTCGGGATATTTGGGGTGCATTGGGAATTTTTTAGCCACCGTCTTCGCCCTTACCGCACAGGCCGAATTGTACCCAGGAGCATTTTCTGGCTAATGGACGGTGGGCGCATTGACCGGTATCAATTGTGGCGGCGTACGCGGGGGCGTCAGGCCGCGTCTTCCTCGTCGTCGAGCAGGCGCACCGCCATTTCGTAGACCACGTTGCCGCCGACCTGATCCTGCGGATCGAGCGTGCGCAGGTGGCTCAACACGGCGTGCGCAGCCTCGGCCTCGCCTTGGCGCAGGCTGACGAAGCCGAGGGCCTTGAGGGTGTAGAGATAGCAGCGCACCGCCCCCCGTGCGGGATGCCACGCAGCGCTGTCAGGCCCGAGCTGGCGCCAATCGGCTGAAAAACCGGCCTCCGCGGCAGAGCGCTCCAGCACCTCCGCGATCAATGCGCGCGATGCCTCGAATCGGTTCGAGTACGCGTACATCTTATACAGCGCCACGGCCAGTTCCAGACGCTCGGGAAACTGAGCGCGCGCGGCGAGGAGCAGACGTTCGGTGCGCGCCGGGTCGGCATACACGTCCAACGGCTCGCGCAGTAGTTTCTGTAGTTCCATGGGAACCACGCCCTCGCCGCTGACGGGGACGTCGCCGAACAGATCACGCAATTGCATCGACCCGCTCCTGTTCGCGATAGATTGAGCCATACCCTTCCTCCACCAGCACCTGACGGACCGCAGGGCGCTCGAGCAGCCGTTGATAGTGCGCACGGCAATGGTATGGCAGGGGAATGCCGATGCGATCGGCCCAGAATTCGTTGTAGAACAGCGCAGCATCTGCGATGCCGAAGCGCCCGACCACATATTCGTGCCCGGCCAGGAGCGCCTCGATCAGGGTAAAACCCTGTTCGACGATCCGCCGGCCCCGAGCCGCCACTTCCTCCTGACCCGCCGCATCCGGCGCGAAGGTATCGGCCGTGAAAATGCGCGCGAAGCCCTGGGCATGTAGGGTGCCGACGGCATAGTTCATCACCTCCAGCACCCGTGCTTCGTCATCGGGCGTATCCGGGAGCAAGCCGCGCCGAGGATGGTTACGCGCCAGCCACCAGGCGATGGCCTGGAAATCGGTCAGCGCCGTACCGTCCGTGCGCACCAGGGTAGGGATGGTGCCCTTGGGATTCAGTGCGCGGTAAGCCGGAGCGTGCTGGTCACCCGCAAGCAGGTTAACCGTATAGGCCTCGAACACCAGTCCGATCTCTTCCAACAGGATGTGGATGCCGGTGCTGCAGGAGCCCGGCGTCATGTAGAAACGCATATTCATGCCTCGGCCTCCGCCGCCAGTTCGAACAAACCCCGCTCGCGCAGCATCGCCTTGAAGGCCTTCATCGTCGGTCGCGAGATCATCGTTTCGGCCAGCACCCGCTGCTCGTAAATCGTCTCTCGCAGTGTTTCATCCAGACGATCGCGCGCCTTGGCGATCAGCGTATGCAGGGCCGGGTTGAGCACCTCACCGGACTGTCTACGGACGGCTTCGTAGAGCCATGCCATGACGGCCTTTTCCTGTAGGTCCATCTTGCATTTGCCATCGAGGATTTTGAGCATCACCGCGGTGACGCAGTCCACCTCGATGGGCTTGAGCGGCGTATGCGCCGCCCACTGGGCGATCCGGTTTTGCAGCATGACCAGTCCGAGCTTGGGGTGCGCGGACTAACCAAGCAAGTACCGCGCCGGTAGCGTGACCATTGAATTACAAGGAATTTTAATCGTCGTCGACAAGCGGATTTGTCGGCAATGCGACAAGGGCGCAGCTTCAGTCAGGTCGCGGCGCAAGCGAGCGGCCCAGCCGACCGAACACCGGCAGCACCAGCAGCAGCGCAAGCATGATCAACCCCCCGCCGAGGGCGTAGCCGAGCGACAGCCGCTCGTGCAGCAGCAGCCAGCCCCACAACACGCCAAACAGCGGAATGAGAAAGGTCACCGTCAGCGTACTCAGCGCCCCAATCTCGGAAATCAAGCGGAAGAACAGGATGTAGGCGAACGAGGTGCATAGCAGGCCCAGTCCCAGCATCGACACCCAGACCTCGGCTCCGACCTGCGACCACGCCAGCGGCGCGGCGTAGCTCTGCCACAGCATGAAGGGCGCCAGTACGATGACGCCGCCGACCTGGCTGCCGAAGGCCACGGCGCGGTTGTCGATGGTACCGTGGTCCGAGATCAATCGCTTGGTGAGGAAGCCCGACAAGGCATAGCACACCGTTGCCATCAGACACGCCGCCACGGCCAGGGCCGTGGTCGCGTTCAGCGCCACCGGTCCGGTTTCGCTCAGCACCACCACGCCGCCCAGCCCCATGAATACGCCCAACACCTTTTTCGGCGTCACCTGCTCGCCGAAAAAGGTACCGCCGATAAGCACGCCCATGAGCGGCGTCATCGCATTGAGTATCGAGCTGTACGCCGCGGGCAGGACTTGCGCGGCGGCCGAGTAGAGCAGGAAGGGCAGGCCCGAGGTCAACGTACCGATAGCCGCCACCACCCAGAAACGGCCGGAGAAGCGCAGCGGCACGCGCATGATCGCCAACCAGACCAGCAACCCGAGTGCGCCGAGCATCACGCGGCCGAAGGCCGTGGTGACGATGCCGAGCACCGGCGCCGAAATTCGCAGGAACAGAAAACTCCCACCCCACAGGGCGGCAAGCAGCAGCAGGCGCAGCAGACTGTTGAGGGGCATGCGGGCGGGCCGGTGTGTGAGGCGCGTATTCTGCGCCCATGGCCCCCGCCACGCACTCCGTTTCTTGCTAGGGTCGGCTCAATGCGCCCCGAGCGGCCGTCCGTTCACCGTGACCTGTCCATGGCGGTAGACGAGGTCGACTGCATACCCCGCGCTCTCGCTGCGCAGCAGCCCCTGAGCCGCAAGGGCGCCGAGATATTGCTGCGCATCTTGCGCGAGCTGGTCTGCCGGTACGCCTTGACGGGCCAACATCATCGCGGCCAGCTCGCGTGCCAGCGATGTCGGCAAGTTCAGTGTTAGATGCGCGACCAAATCATCCGGCAAGGTGGTCAGCGAGGGAGTCGCCCCACCACTGGGTTCGAGCTCGGCATCGCCCGAACCGTCCAACGCGCCCTGCGGTGTGCCCAGATGCAGTCCGACCAGATGGAGCACCGGACGGTGCGCGAGCATCGACTGCGCCGAGGGAGTAATGAGCCCCAGCAGCCGTTGCATCGCCAGCCTGGGCGGTTCGCCGTTTTGCGCCTGCAATGCCGGTTGCGCCTCGCGCAACGTCCGCATCGCATCGATCAGCGCGGGCACGTAAAGATGGTCCAGACGCACCGCCAGCAGCGCCGGGCTGTATTCACTCCCGCCCACGTCGATACGTTGCACGTTCCACACCACACTGGAATCCGTATAGCCCTGGCTGGGGTCGGTGGTCGAACTACTCAGCGAAAGCCGGTGCAGCGAGAAGGCAGGCCCAGCGTCCGCGGCAGCAGGACGAACGGTCAATCCGGCCAACGTCAGGGTGCCCTTGCCGGCAGCGATACCCTGCACCATGTGGGTATCGAGCGACATGGCCATGCCTTCGAGCGCGACATCCATGGGCGGTCGGTTCTTTTCTGGCAGGTTATTGGCGTGCATTCCGCCCCATCTCACACTGACCTTGCCGACGGCCTGCCCATTGACCATGCGCAGATGCGGGATGTCCACCGCCACCGGATCGATAACGATCTTCGCCTGCGACGCCCCTGCAGCGGAAACCGTAATCACGCCGCTGCGCCCGTGTCCGTTCAGACGACTCCCTGTCGCGTTAAGAATAAGCTCGGAACCGGCCCAGTTCAGCACGGCACCCTGCTGGTCGGTCATGTGACCGGGGCTCACCCGTAGCGTGAAGGTATTACCACCGGTCAATGTCACTACATCGCGTACCTGATAGCTGCTACCCGCCTGACTCAGCAGCCGGTCAAGCCCGGCAACCCGGGTATCCACAACGGCACCAACCGGCATCAGGCTGACACCATCGCGTCTCCAGGCGGCGAACGGCAAAGGCCCGTAGGCGACATGCAAATGCAACACGATTGGTTGCTGCCGGCCCTGCTCCAGCTGGGTCAGACGCTTGTCGACCGGGGTGAGCGTAATCGTGTCCTGCTGCGAGAACCAACCTTTCGCCCCTGGCGCATAGCTTGCGGCGAACACACCCTCATGGTCGATTTGCGCAACCAGGGTCGTGAGCTGGCGATCGACCAGCCGGCTGGTGTAGAGCGGGCCCAGGCCTGCGGCAGCCGCAATGAGTGCGACAAGCACAACCAGCGTTGCAAAGGCTTTCTTCATGCGAAAGCTCCAGATCTGTCGTGATTTATAGTTCTAAATCCTTACAACAAAACCACGTCGGTTCCATTTTCACTGCATTGTGTGACCTTATCGCGGCAATGAAAACCCCACATACAGCTTGAGCGTGTCCACACTTCATGGCGCAGACAAGCAACGCCCCTCGTCGGCAAGACGTGCGAAACCCTCCACCAGAGCGTCCAATACCTTGCGCACCGCGGGTCGCATGCCCCGGCGACTGGCGTAGGCGGCATGGATATGCCCTTCTGGCGAGGTCCAACCGGGTAGCAGTCGCTGCAATTCACCCCGTTGCAGTGCCTCATGTACCGTAAGCAAGGGCAGTTCCGCGCAGCCCACGCCACTGACCGCCGCATTGAGCAGCGCGTTCATATCGTCTACCACCAGGCGCGGTCGGTGCGCCACCTCCTCCCGCTCGCCATCCGGTCCGAGCAGCGTCCAGACATTCTGTTCCGGCGCATTGCCGAGACCAAGCGAAGGCAGGCGTGCCAGGTCTCGCGGCACGGCCGGTGGCGGCGCATTGGTCAGCAACGCGGGCGCACAGACAAGGACGTGAGGGCTGACGGCCAGTGGCCTGATCACCTCATCACCGGGCAACTCGGCCTCGGCGCTACGCACCCGTAGCGCAAAATCCACCCCGTCCTGCCAGACGTCGACGCTGCGGTTGCTGGCCTGCACGTGCAGCGACACCTTGGGCCAGGCATTCAGGAACCGAGTCAGCATGTCCCCCACTGCCGAGTGCAGCAGGGTCGGCGGGCAACTGAGACGCACGCAGCCACTCGGCTCCGAGGTCTGCTCCGCGATCACCGCCTCGGCCTGCTCGGCCTCGGCCAACATGGCGCGACAATGGCGCAGATACGCGGCACCGACCTCGGTGAGGGCGAAGCGCCGCGTGGTGCGCTGCAGCAGGCGCACGCCGAGGCGCTCCTCCAGCTGCGCGACGCGTCGGCTGAGCTTGGACTTCGGCACGCGCAGCGCGCGCCCAGCCGGGGCGAAGCCGCCGTGTTCGGCGACGGCGGCGAAATAGGCCAGATCATTGAGATCCTTCATGCGATATGCACCTCGCCTCATTGTCCCGCCAATGGAACGATGAAACCCGATTTTGCCAACTTTTCTTGGCATCGTCCCGGCTTCATTATGCATTGCATTGGAGCCACTCGGCTCCCAGCACTTAGCCAGGAGCTTCGCCATGAGCACGAAAACCATTCTCGACACCAGCAGCGCACCCGACCGCCACTGGGTTGGCGACGGCTTTCCGGTACACGGCATGTTCGGCTACAACGGCCCCGAAGTGTCCCGACGCAGCCCGTTCCTGATGCTCGACTACGCAGCTCCCTATGAATTCAGCCCCAACCCGGGCGGTCGGCGCGGCGTGGGCGAACACCCACACCGCGGCTTCGAGACCGTGACCATCGTCTACGACGGCGAGGTGGAGCACCGCGATTCGACCGGCGCCGGCGGCATCATCGGCCCCGGCGACGTGCAGTGGATGACCGCCGGCGGCGGCATCCTGCACGAGGAATTCCACTCCGCGGCGTACAGCCGGACCGGCGGACGTTTCGAGGTCGCGCAGCTATGGGTCAACCTGCCGGCCAAGGACAAGATGACTCCGGCGCATTACCAGGGCATCACCGCCGCCCAGATCCCCGCGGTGCCATTGCCCGACGATGCCGGACTCGTCCGCGTCATCGCCGGCGAATTCTCCGGCCAGCGCGGTCCGGCCGTGACCTACACGGCGATGAACGTGTGGGACGTGCGCCTGCAAGCCGGCGCCACGGCCGAACTGCCGCAGCCGGAGGGCTGGAGCGTGATCGTGGTAGTGATGGCCGGCACGGTACGCATCAACGGCGACAAAGTGTTGCGCCACGCCGAGATGGCGACCCTGTCCACGGCCGGCAGCGGCCTCGATATCTCTGCCGACGACGAGGCCAAGCTGCTGCTGCTCGCCGGCGAGCCGATCGACGAGCCGGTGGTGGGTTACGGACCCTTCGTGATGAACTCGCGCGAGGAGATCATGCACGCCATCGACGACTTCAACCGCGGCCGTTTCGGCGCGATGGGCTGAGCCGTTCCGCGGCGCCCCCAGGGGCGCCACACCTTTCCGCACTGCTTTCGCAGGCTCCCCGAACGCCGCTCACTTCAGCGGCAGATACACGTCCGTGACCAGTGCGTGCTCCGGCGTCTCCGGCAGCAGATTGCGGTAGCGGAAGAACAACGGGAAATCGCGCAGTTCCTCACCGCTTGCCGGCAGCCAGTCGCGATAGAGGTAGTAGGCGACCTCCCCGATCCCCTGGTGCGAACCGTGATGGCGCACCACGGCACAGCGCCCGCCCGGAATCTCCCGGTTCACCACGTCCTGCGGATTGTCCTCGGGAATGGGTTGCGCCACCGAACCGCATACGTCGAAGCGGAAATCCTCGGGCGGCGTCGTGTGGGGATCATCGTAGGCGATGCCGAAGGTCCCGCTGCTCCCGACCGGCGACAGCCCACTCGTCTTACGCCACTCGATGAGTCGCATCGCGGCGTCGTTGACGCTGTCGGGGTGGCCGCGATGCTCCACGGTGGCCAGCAGGGTTTGTGGGAACTCGACGATATTCACGTCCATGGTCTGTGTCCTCTGTCTGATCGGCAAACGGTAACGCTCGTTCCACGGCTGCCAGGCCGGGCTCTTCCTGAATTGCGAGGGCGTCTGGCCGAAGGCCTGCTTGAACGCACGGCAGAACGACTCCGGATTCTCGAAACCCGCATCAAGGGCGATGTCGGTAATGCGCGAATCCGCACCGAACGCCAGGCGGTAAGAGGCCTGCCTCAACCGCATCAACTGGATGTAGCGCGCGACGCTGATGCCGGCGTACAGCGAAAACTGCCGGTGGAAATGAAACTTCGAGAAATTCGCCACCCGGCTCAGGCGTTCCACCGACAGCTCCTCTGCCAGATGCTCGGCGATGTAATCGAACACCCGCCCTAAACGTTCGGCGTACGCCGCTGGTTTGGCATCGTTCACGTCCTGCCCCCTCGATTCTGGCGCTACTATGCCAACGTTCGCCGCCCACGGCTTGACCCTGCTTGCTGTATGCCACGGATTCACCACCACAGCCGGCTAAAGTCCGCCGAACAGGATTCTAGAATCCACGGATGCCAGGAAAAGTCATACTTATGAACTATTATTTTCCCATGCGGTCGCTTTACCCAAAGGCACAAAAAATAATCCGGGTTTACACCCATCACTCGGTGGCTGAGTACCCATGATTGACCCATGAGGCAGCACACATGGCAGATATGCCCAACATTGGTCCGTTTGCGCCCCTCCCATGGCGATTCGCCCAGCAGGGCACTGAATCCGCCACATCATCCGGGAGTCGGTAATGGGCTTACGCGGTCGCCTGCTGACCCTCATGGGTCTCGCCCTACTACCTGCCTTCGGGCTGATGCTCGTCAGCACCCGGATCGAGCGCAGCGCGGTACGTAACGAAGCCGAACGCTATGCGCTCACACTCAGTCAGACCGAGGCCCTCAATCAACTCAAGACCATCGAAGAGGCGCGCACGGCCCTGATCCTGTTAGCCGGATTACGCCAACTGCCCAGTTCGCCGCATCACTGCGATCGCTACCTGCGTCACTTTGTGGATCAGGAACCTCGCCTCGCCAATATCGGTATCACCAATCCCAACGGCAGGTTGCTATGCAGCGCCCTACCCGTGCACCGGCGCACGGTCGGCGCGGCCGAAACGCCGCTGGCAAGACTCGTAAGTGCAGACTGGCAATTCACGCTAAATGACCGTGCCGCCCGATCTTCGCGGGGCAGACCTTCTCTGATCGAAACCTATCCCGTCATGGGGGCGAGCGGTTCTGTGTCTCACATACTGTTCGCCGTCATGCCCACAGCCTAGTTCGTAGCCGACGCAGCGCATGATCACCTGCCCCATGGCGCATTCCTTACCCTGGTCAATGCAGCCGGGCACATTCTCGCCAGTTACCCGCAAACCCAGGATGCCGCGGATGCGGAGCAGACGCTGCTTAGGCACATCCGCACACATCTCCAAACCACTTCATGGGTAGGCCGCACCCACCTCAGGGGACATGACTGGGCGGTCACGTCGAGTCCTTTGGACACGCGCGTTGATGAACACGGACTGCACGTCATCGTCGCTATCCCGATGGCAACTCAGATGCTCACCCTGCAACACGCTCTTTACTGGAACATCGCCGCACTGGTCATTTTTGCGCTCATAACCCTGCTGCTTGCGTGGTATGGCGGCGATCTGCTCATCCTGCGCCCCGTTCGACGATTGGCGAACAGCGCCTCACGGATTGCCTCCGGCGATTACAGCGTGCGGAGCGGAATCAGGCGTGGTCCCAGCGAAATCGCATTCCTCGGCCAGACCTTCGACGGCATGGCCACTGCGCTGGAGAAACGCACGCACGACCAAGCAAGACAGCAGCAACGCATCGCCAGGCTCAACCGCATCTACCGCTTACTCAGCGCCATCAACGGCGCCATCATCCGCATCCGCGACCGTGAAGATCTGCTACATGAAGCCTGCCGTATCGTGATTGAGCAGGGACAGCTGCGCTTCGCATGGGTCGGCATGATCGAGCCGTCCAGCAATGTCGTCCGACTCAAGGCGCATGAAGGTGAGGCCGAAGCATTCGTGCGTTCGATCCGGGTCAGCTTCGATCCCGACGACACCGAGGGCCGAGGACTTGTCGGCAATGCCATCCGCACCGGCGAACATCAGGTGTCCAACGACGTCGATCACGATCCACGCCTGCAGCCCTGGCGCGAAGGCCTGCTTGCAGCCGACATCCATTCGGCCGCTGCCTTTCCGCTCAAGGTGCGTGGCTCATGTATCGGCGCGATTGCCTTGTACGCCCACGAACACGACTACTTTGACGACCAGGAGCTGACCCTGCTCGACGAACTGGCAGCCGACTGCTCGCTGGTCCTCGAAAACATCGAAAAGGACCAGCAGATCAGTTTCCTGGCGAACTGGGACACACTGACCCGGCTCCCTAACCGCACCCTGTTCGAGGATCGGGCACGTCAGGAACTTCGGCGCAGTGAGGATCTGGGAAAACAGGGCGCCATTGTGGCCATCAGCATCGCCAACTATCCGTCGATCAGCGACCGCAGAGGCCGTGCCGCGGGAGACAAGATACTCATAGAGGTATCCGCACGCCTTGCCTCGCTCAGCATGGCTGGCATTCCGACGGATGGACTCGCAGACCATATTGCACGGATCGGCAACAACGATTTCGCCATCATCATCGGGATCGCAAATTCACCCGGCGAGCTCCACGAACTCGCACAAACGATACGCAACAATCTGGCCAGACCGGTCCCTCTGGAAAACGAATTTACCGAACTGGACGTACGGATCGGCATCGCGCTTTACCCTGACCACTCCCGCAAGGTCGAGGACCTCATCCAGCATGCCTTGTTTGCGGCACACATGCAGACCCAGTCTGCGCCGGCGCGGCGCACCGCGGTTTATTCCGTCGGCGAAGATACCGCTGCCCAGGCCCGATTCTCCCTGGAAGCGGCCTTGCGTATGGCCATCGAGCGCGAGGAATTCTTTCTCGAATACCAACCTCGCGTGGATGTCGAAACGGGTGAAGTGACCAGCGCCGAGGCCTTGCTGCGCTGGGACCGTCCGGAACACGGTCGCGTGCCGCCCAGTGAATTTATCGACGTGCTCGAAGAAACCGGCCTGATCGTCCCCGTTGGGGAGTGGGTGACACGCACCGCGATGCAGCATCGGCTCGCCATGCGAGAACGCGTGAGCGACAACTTCGTCATCTCGATCAACGCCTCAAGCTGCGAATTACGCTCCATCGATTATGCGGAACGCATGCGCCGTTTGCTTCAGGAAACCGGCGCACGCCCGGAGTGGATTGAAATCGAGCTCACGGAATCCGGGCTTGTGGAAAACGGCAATGCCACACTGGCACAGCTTGGGGCGCTCAAGAATCTGGGTATGCAGCTTTCGATCGATGATTTCGGCACCGGCTATTCGTCCCTGAACTACCTACGCCAATTCCCCGTCGATGCGCTCAAGATCGACCAGACCTTTGTGCGCGAGCTCGGCCACACCCATGACGCCCTGGTGATCATCAAATGCATCGTCGGCCTCGCCAAGGCGCTGAACCTCAGCGTCGTCGCAGAGGGTGTCGAAACCGAATCGCAACAAGAAATGCTCAGACAGGTCGGCTGCGACGAATTCCAGGGATACCTTTTCAGTCGGCCACTGGGCCCGGAAGCGCTGGATAGATTCCTGGCTAACTCACTGTAGCCATCGCTTCCAAGCGCGGCCGCTCACTCACCGCCCTGCAGCTTGTCCTCGGTCCGCAGCTCGAAATCGCTGGCGTCGTGGCGCTCGCGGAGTTGTTCCGAGGGTTCGCCGCGCATGCGGTTGACCATGCGCCCGCGGCGCACCGCCTCGCGTGCATGGATCGACTCCGCCCAGCGCACCACGTTGCGATATTCGTGCACCGAGAGAAATTCCCCCGCGTCGTACAGCTGGCCCAGCGCCAGCTCGCCGTACCACGGGTAGATGCCCATGTCGGCGATGGTGTACTCGTCGCCGGCAATGAATTCGCGCTCGGCCAGGTTGCGGTCGAGCACGTCGAGCTGACGCTTGACCTCCATCGCGTAGCGGTCGATGGGGTACTGCCACTTCTCCGGCGCATAGGCGTAGAAGTGGCCGAAACCGCCGCCCAGGTCGGCCGTGGCGCCCATGTGCCAGAATAGCCAGTTCAGCGCCTCGGTACGCTTGTGATGTTCGGTCGGCAGAAAGGCGCCGAATTTCTCCGCCAGATACAGCAGGATCGAGCCCGACTCGAACACGCGCGTCGGCGGCTCCGTGCTGCGATCCAGCATCGCCGGAATCTTCGAGTTGGGATTCACCTCGACGAAGCCGCTGGAAAACTGCTCGCCTTCGAGGATGTTGATCAGCCAGGCATCGTACTCCGCCCCCGCATGCCCGAGCGCCAGCAGCTCCTCCAGCATGATGGTGACCTTGATGCCATTGGGCGTGCCCAGCGAATAAAGCTGCAGCGGATGCTTGCCGACCGGCAGAACCTTCTCGTGCGTCGCCCCGGCGATCGGCCGGTTGATTCTGGCGAATTGACCGCCGTTCTCGCGTTCCCAGGTCCAGACCTTCGGAGGGGTATAGCCGGCAGGATCGGTCATATCTACTCCTGATTGCGTGGTTCGGGGTGGACGCTTCCCGGGCTTCGTCCCGAGTTACGTCACAATGCCTAATTACGACCGGGTGTCTCTCTCGGGGGTTCCATAGCCATCGGAACGCACCGTTTGTAAGGTACCGCACCGATGTGGCCGACGCGCGAATGGGCAGTTGCCACCGGTTTGGGGCTCAGTGCACACCCCCAGCCGAACGACGGGCATACCTCAGCGACGCAACGCCTGAAATTGATGGGTGATGTGCCCCGCCAGCGCCTCGCTTGCCTGACCGCAACCTGCACGCGGTATCAGCCGTATCTGGTATTCGCTCAGCGGCGGCAGCCCAGCCTCGTGACCGACACGCTTCAATGGCGCACGCACGAGACTTGCGGGGAAGGGCGCCACGGCGAGATCCGCCAACATGGCGGCTTCCTGGCCGGCACAGTGTTCGCTGGTATATGCGATCCGGTAAAGCAGACCCGCCCGGTCCAGCGCGGACAAAGCCGCCTTGCGCCAGACACAGCCATGATTGGCGAGTGCAAGAGGAATCGGCGTCCGCTGTGAGGCGACACCGCCCTCGCGACTGGCCCAGACCAGGGGCTCGCTGTGCACCACCTCTCCCCGGCCTGACAGCTCACCGTTACCGTCGGCGGTCACCAGAATCAAGTCGAGTTCGCCCTTATCCAGCTGAGACAACAGTTCGAGACTGGCACCCATGGTCACGTCGACCTCAACGGCCGGATGGCTACGCGCAAACTGCGCCAGCACACCGGGCAGGATTCGCGTACCCACATCGTCGGGGGTACCGAAACGCACGCGACCTTCGAGCGTGGGCGCGAGAAACTGGGAAACCGCCTCCTCGTTGAGTCGTAGCAATCGTCTGCCGTATCCCAGCAGCAATTCGCCCTCGGGCGTTAAACTGACTCGGCGTGCCTCACGCACAAACAGAGACTTCCCCAGCGTTTCCTCCAGCCGCTTGATCTGCATGCTCAAGGCCGAAGGTGTGCGAAACACCTGTCTTGCGGCACGCGTAAAACTCCCTGTTTCGGCGATCGTCACAAACGATTGCAGCACATCGGTATCGAGCAACGGCATTGCGCTGCGTTCTTCGATCCGGTCGCTGTCGGGTTTAAGAGGTAACGCCATCGCGGATGCTTTCAGTTTTACTGAAAGCTAAGTGTATATCTTTTCGTTTGAATTAACACAAAACACCCGCCATCCTCCACCTCAAGGTTCGCGACCTTCATCGACCCAGACATCCGTAACCCTGCCCGTAATCGGGCGGGTACCGCAGGGAGTATTGCCATGAAGCAGCGCGGCCCTTTACACCGTCACCGATGGAGCACTGTACTGCACCATCGGATAACACACTGGCTGGAAACCCGGCAGCAGCGCCAAATGCTGGAAAGGCTACTGGCTTACGACGACCATCAGTTGGACGATCTTGGCTATCACCGGCAGGACCTGCTCGACGCCATTGCGTTGCCCTGGAGCGTGGACGCGCTCACCAGCTTGACACGCTGGCGGCAAGAACGCCGTGCTGGCCTTCGATGAGTTATCCGTTATTTTTCGCATATTCAGAAATCGACGGCCTCGCCGCGGCCGGCATCGAAACGGATTTCCAGCTCGGTCGGGCACTCGTCACGCATGAGCATGAAGAAATGGGTCTTGGGCAGATGAACCGGATGTATCGGGTCGAAAGCCGAATCGCTGCGCGCAAGCGCGAAACGGCGATCATGCGGCAGGCAGCGGCCGGCTTCGAGGGGCACGGCGGCGAGCGCCTCGGGACTGAGCCCCTTGGCGGGATAGCGGTAGAGGCGTTCGACGACGAGGCTCATGGCTTCTCCCGGTTCGAAACGTCCGGCAGCACGATTCTGGCGTAAAAATATAGTGTATTTCGTTGAAACCAAGCATTCATCTTCAGTTCTGCTTGATTGCAAGACCTGACCCTGAAACTCCCTATTGAGTTGAAGTCAATCAAAAATGTATTTTATCGGTTTAGGTCACATCGCGTTATTTATCTTATGAATGAAAAAGACACGACCTTAACGCTATCCGGTTCGTCAACTGCCTTTTCACTACCGGACGAGGACATACTTGCCGCCATGCGGGAGATGTCCGGATATTTCGATATTACACCCGACGATTTTCGTGAAATCTACCAGTTGGCTCACGCGCATGTTTTCGATCGACTATTTGCCGATTTGTCCGTGCGCGCCCTGTTAAAGAAAGATCTGTCCGCGCTACGCCCGGAACTGAGCCTGACCGCGGCCGCAGAACAGATGGCGAAGCAACACGCACACACTCTTCCGGTTGTGGATGATGCTGCGCGTGTCATTGGGACCATCAGTGAACCTAATTTTCTCAGACCCTACGGCGCAGACACTTTTTTTGCCATGGTCTTTGAACTCCAGGCGCATGACGAGCAATTCCTGCACTATTGCGAGCGTACCCAAGTCGCTGCTGTCATGACAGTCCCTCCACCGATATTGCGGGTGGAAGATGACTTGCTGGCGGTTGCAAAGGGCTTTCACGAACGCGACGAACAGCGATTGGCCGTTGTTGACGAGAACCAGTGTCTCATGGGCGTTGTCCTACGGAGAGACTTTCTGCAGCGATTTCACCTCCAGGATGTGCTGTGATGGCCCGCTCTGGGGCACTACAGCGTCAGCGCTACTGGGCCAAGTGGCGGGGGCGCGGTCACCAGTTACCACCACGCGTCAATGCCAGCGAACTCTTCTGGTCTTTTATTGGCTCCGTCTTGGGCATCGGGGCAGTGGGTCTGTGTAGTATATGGTTTGACGGAACGGACCGAATCCTGGTGATCGGCTCACTCGGCGCATCTTCAGTACTGGTTTTCGCGGCGCCCCGTAGCCCGCTCGCGCAGCCGCGTAATCTGATCGGCGGTAATCTGTTATCCGCACTGGTGGGTGTTTCGTGTTACCTCGTCTTCAGCCGTTGGCCCGTCTTGGCTGCTGCCTTGGCGGTTGGGTTGGCCATTACCGTTATGCACCTTACCCGCACGCTGCATCCACCCGGCGGAGCTACGGCGCTAGTAGCCGTCATCGGCTCTCCCAAAATTCATGCCATGGGTTATTTTTTTGTGCTCTTCCCGGCATTGCTTGCGCCGATGATTCTTTTGCTGATCGGGTTGGTGGTTAACAATATCCTGAATCCGTAACTTAGCAGGCCATTATGATGTGATAAATACCGTAATTTATAGGCTATATTGCTAAAATAGATGCTCTCGAAAAGGTCACTCAGTCAGTGAAAAAATGAAGCGCTTAAAAATTGAACAATCAGATGCAGATATCATCAGCCACAGTGGCCTGGCACTGATCGGTCAGGCCATAAAACGCCACACGAAGCTGAGTAGCCAGCTGGATGCAAGCATCCCGTTACGCCATGGCATCAAGCATTCTGATGTCATCAAGAGCTACCTGGCATTACTGAGTATCGGAAAAAGCGATTTTGAGGCCATCAATACCATTGAGAGTGAATTCTATTTCATGAGCGCGATGGATATCAATGACATCCCTTGCGAAGCGACACTGCGCCAACGCATGGATAAACATGCGGAACACTTTTTGCCCATCGTCGAGAGAGCCAGCCGGGATTTTCTGAGCAATATCCAACCTACGCTACGGCCCTTGCCCACCGGACATATTCCGATCGATGCCGATGTGACCCCGATGGATAATTCGGGCAGCCACAAAGAAGGCGTATCGAGAACCTATAAGGGACATGACGGGTTTGCCCCCATGGCGGTATACCTCGGCCAGGAAGGCTATTGTATCGGCTTTGACTTTCGTGAAGGCAAGCAGCATTGCCAGAAAGACACACCGGCCTTGCTGGCAAAGACCTTGCGACAGGCCCGGGAAATCACAACGCAGCCCCTTTTGCTCAGGCTCGATGGTGGCAACGATTCCATCGAGAACATCGACGTCATCCTCGAGCACAGCGAAGACCATAAAACCCAGTCCCCTGTTGATTTCCTCATCAAATGGAATCCCCGCAAACAGGATAAAGCCTATTGGCTTGGGCTTGCGGAACAAAAAGGACGATGGGAAGAGCCACGGGAAGGCAAGCGGATAGCCACTTTCAGTCTGCAGGTTTCGCGGCAATGGCAAGGTGATGAGTATTCGGTACGGCAGGTCATTCGTCTCACTGAAAGAACCCTTGATAAACAGGGGCAGATATTGCTGGTTCCCGAGATTGATCTTGAAGGATGGTGGACAAGCCTGGACATCAGTGAAGGCGATATCATTCAGCTTTATGCGGATCATGGTACATCGGAACAGTTCCACAGCGAATTTAAAACTGACATGGATATCGAACGCTTGCCCTCCGGGAAATTCGCCACCAATGCGTTGGTATTGGGAGCCAGTGTGCTGGCCTACAATATCCTGCGCTGGATTGGGCAAAACGGCTTGTTGGGTCCAACGTCTCCGAAACGCAACAAAGCGAAAAGGCGACGGATCAAGACAGTGATGCAAGAGCTGATGTATGTTGCCGCACGCATCATCCGAACATCGCGCTACATCAAGATAGGCTTTGGCAAAGGTTGCCGTGCACTTCAGGCCTTTGAAACGGTGTATCAGAAACTGGCCTACGGATAAAGAAAGGCCGATAAGCGTGGCCAAACGGGCGTAGTTACAGGATCAGTGTGCGCAGAATACGTTGAATCGACATCATTTCCGTCTGCCAACAATAATGATGTCAGTTTTTATTCAAAAAACACAACCGTTGCAGCTTATTCATGTGGCGATACGAAATGTTAACGAACCATGTTGAAGGCTGCATGCGAAAATACGGATTCAGGAATATAGCTTCTGAAAGAAGCTATCCAGAATATTACTGGTGAGCTAGGCGGGCTGCTGGAAAAGGCAACCAAATCCGAATATGCCGCCGAACCATTCTCAGCAACAAACTCTATGAGCAACTCTGGGTCTGATCTTGCCTTTTGCCAAACCCTTGAAGCCCACGGCCCGCTCAAGAATGAAGTGCAACACTGCCCCGGGTATCGCGGAGGCTGGTTGGTTTAAGTCAGGCCGCCCGTTTGTTTGGCTTGGCTGTCGTGTTTCTGATAGTAGTGGGCCTCAGCTTCTGTCGATGGGATATAGCCCAGGGGCTGCATCAGGCGCACGCGGAGCACACGGGGCCTTGCAATCAAGCATAAAAATAACGGGCGATCACCCGCTCCTCATCTCCTTCCACCGCTTCTCCAACCGCGCCACCGATACCGGCCGCGGCGTGCCGAGTTCCTGGGCGAACAGCGATACGCGCAGTTCCTCGATCTGCCAGCGGAAATCGCGCAGGGCTTCGCTGACGTTTTTGCCGTCGCCCCAGCGCTGCTTGCAGCGCGCCCAGAGGGGTTCGATTTCGACGCGCAGGCGGCGGTCCTTGTCGGGCTGCTGCTGCAGGCGTTCCAGGCGGCGTTCGACGGCCTTGAGGTAGCGCGGCAGGTGCGGGCGGTATTCGCGTGGCGTGGCGCGGATGAAACCAGTGTAGATCATGTGCGCGAGCTGGTCGTTGACGTCGGCGGCGGCCTCGATCCAGCTCAGCGGGACGTTGCCCTTGAGGCTCTGGCGGATGCGGTGGAAGGCGGCGAGCGCATCGCTCATGCGCTCGGCGAGCCGCGTGGCGACGGTGACGATCTCGCTACGCCCGGCCTCGACGCGCGCGGCGAACTCGGCCTCGCTGCGCGGCAGCGGCTCGGCGAGAAACAGGTCTTCCAGCACGGCGTCGATGAAGTCGTCCTTGAGCGCTTCGCAGCGCCCGACGGCGGCGAAGTGCAGGCACATCGTCTGCGCGTGCGGGAGCTGCTTGTGCAGGTATTTGACCGGCTCGCGCAACACGAGCCGCAGCAGGCCGAGCAGGCCCTCGCGATGTGCGCGCTCGGCGCTCGCCGCGCTGTCCAGTATGCGTAGCGCGACCCGTTCGCCCTCGCGCACCAGCGCCGGGTAGCCCTTGAGCGCGAGGCCGTGCTGCTCGATGTCGACGCTCTCGGGCAGGTCGCCGAAATTCCAGGCGGTGACGTCGTCGCACTCCAGGCTCTGCGTGGGCATCGCCTCGAAGGTCTGCTGCACGCGGCCTTCCAGCGTGTCGGCCAGCGCGGACAGGTCGCGCCCGGCGGCGAGCAGTTTGCCCTTGCCGTCGATCACCTCGAAGCGCATGCGCAGGTGGTCCGGCAGCGCGGCCGTGTCCCAGGCTTCCGGCGACACCTCGACGCCGGTCATGCGCTGGAGCTGGTGCGCCAGCGCGCCGGTCAGCCCACCCTCGCCGAACGCGAGCGATTGCGCGCAGGCGCGGGCGAAGTCCGGCGCGGGCACGAAGTGCTTGCGCAGCGCCTTGGGCAGGCCGCGGATCAGCGCCGCGAGCTTGTCCTCCAGCAGACCGGGCACCAGCCATTCGCAGCGCGCCGCGTCGATCTGACGCAGCGCGGCGAGCGGCACGGTGAGGGTCACGCCGTCGTCCTCGCCGCCCGGTTCCAGGCGATAGCGCAGCGGCAGCGCGAGGCCGGGTCCGGCGGCGAGGCGATCCGGGAAGCGCTCGGCGGTAATGTCGTCGGCGCCGTGCTGCATCAGCGCCTCGCGCGTGAGGTACAGCAACCTGGCGTTGTCGCGCTCGGCCTGTTCGCGCCAGCGCTCGAAGGCCTTGCCGTTGTTGATCTCGGCCGGCACGAGGCGGTCGTAGAACTCGAACAGCACGTACTCGTCGACCAGGATGTCCGGCCGGCGGGCCTTGGCCTCCAGCTCTTCGACTTCCTCGATCAGCGCGCGGTTGTGCGCGAGAAAGCCACCGCGGCTGCGGAATTCGCCGTAGACCAGGGCATGGCGGATGAACAGCTCGCGCGCCTCGGCGGGGTGGGTGCGCGCATAGTCCACGCGCTTGCGCGGCTGGACGACGAGGCCGTAGAGCGTGAGCCGGTCGAAGGCGCCGACGCGTGCGGGGCGCTGCTCCCAGTGCGGCTCGAAGATGTGGTGCTTGATGAGATGCGCGCCGAGCTGCTCGATCCACTCCGGCTTGATGCTGGCGACGGTGCGCGCGTAGGTGCGCGCGGTCTCCGCGATCTCCGCGGCCATCAGCCACTTGGGCCCGCGCTTGTGCAGCCCGGAGCCGGGGAAGATGTGGAACTTGCGATTGCGCGTGCCGAGATAGGCGTGCTTGTCGCGGTCGTCCTCGGACTTGAAGCCGACGTGCGCGAGCAGGCCGGCGAGCAGGGCGCGGTGGATGGCGTCGTACTCGGCCGGCTGTTGGTTCTCGCGAAAGCCCATCTCGGTGAGCTGGCCGTGCAGCTGGCGCCAGGTCTCGATCCATTCGCGCAGGCGCATCCACGACAGGAACTCGCGCTGGCACAGCTTGCGCAGCTGCGACTTGGAGTGGTGGCTGGCCTGCTCGTGGTAGTGCTCCCAGAGCCTGAGGTAGGCAAGGAAGTCGGAACGCTCGTCGCGGAAGCGCTTGTGCGCCTCGTCGGCGGCCTGCTGGCGATCTGCCGGGCGTTCGCGCGGGTCCTGCACGGCGAGCGCGGCGACGATCACCAGCACCTCGCGCAGCGCGCCCTCGCGCTCGGCGGCGAGCAGCATGCGGCCGAGGCGCGGGTCCACCGGCAGCCGCGCGAGGCGCCGACCGACGTCGGTGAGGCGCTGCTGGGCGTCCACCGCATGCAGCTCCTCGAGCAGCAGGTAGCCGTCCCTGACCAGGCGCGGGTCGGGCGGGTCGATGAACGGGAAGTCGGCGACCTCACCGAGGCCGAGCGCGGCCATCTGCAGCACCACGGCGGCGAGGTTGGTGCGCTGGATCTCGGGGTCGGTGAACGCCGGGCGCGAGGCGAAATCCTCCTCGCTGTAGAGGCGGATGCACACGCCCGGCCCGACGCGCCCGCAGCGGCCCTTGCGCTGGTCGGCCGAGGCCTGCGAGACGGGCTCGATGGGCAGGCGCTGCAGCTTGGCGCGCCAGGAATAGCGCGAGATGCGCGCGGTGCCGGCGTCGACCACGTAGCGGATGCCGGGCACGGTGAGCGAGGTTTCGGCAACGTTGGTGGCGAGCACGATGCGCCGCCCGCCGTGCGCCTCGAACACGCGATGCTGCTCGGCGGCGGAAAGCCGCGCGTACAGCGGCAGGATCTCGGTGTGCGGCGGATGGTGCTTGCGCAGCGCCTCGGCGGCCTCGCGGATCTCGCGCTCGCCGGGCAGGAACACCAGCACGTCGCCCAGCCCCTCGCGCGCCAGCTCGGCGCAGGCCTCGACGATGCCCTGCGTCGGGTCGCGATCCTCCTCGTCATCCTCCAGGGTCACCAGCGGGCGATAGCGCACCTCAACGGGATAGGTGCGGCCCTCGACCATGAGGATAGGCGCGTCGTTGAAATGGCGCGAGAAGCGCTCGGGATCGATGGTGGCCGAGGTGACGATCAGCTTGAGGTCGGGGCGCTGCGGCAGCACGCGCTTGAGGTAGCCGAGCAGGAAGTCGATGTTGAGGCTGCGCTCGTGGGCCTCGTCGATGATCAGCGTGTCGTACTGGGTGAGCAGGCGGTCCTGCTGCATCTCCGCGAGCAGGATGCCGTCGGTCATCAGCTTGAGGTAGGTCTCGGGGCCGATGTGATCCGAGAAGCGCACCTTGAAGCCGACGCCGCGCCCGACCTCGGTCTTGAGCTCCTCCGCGATGCGCCCGGCCACGCTGCGCGCGGCGATGCGCCGCGGCTGAGTATGACCGATCAGGCCGGCTGCGCCGCGTCCCAGCTCCAGGCAGATCTTCGGCAGCTGGGTGGTCTTGCCCGAGCCGGTATCGCCGCAGACGATGACCACCTGATGCTCGGCGATGGCGCGGGCGATGTCCTCGCGCCGCGCGACCACCGGCAGCTCGTCGGGATAGGTCGGCACCGGCAGTGCGGCCCGCCGCGCCGCGAGCCGTTCGCGCGCCGCCTCGATCTCGGGTTCGAGCTTCGCCAGCCCGCGGTCGACCGGCTGGCCGCCGCGCGCGCGCCGCGCGAGCCCGGCCAGGCGCCTGGCGAACTCGGCGCGCTCGCGCGCGGCCACCTCGTCGAGGCGAGCCTCAAGCTGTCGAAGACGTTCGGAATCCTGCACGGGGTTATTCGATCGTTGGGCTTTCTACAGAAAAAATTAACACCTAGGGCCTACTCGCACTCTGGGGCAAGCGATCATCCCGATCGCGCGGCATCGAAATCCATTCGTTCCACCCCATCCAGATTGACCGTCTGACGAGACTGCCACAGATCGAAAGTGTCCTGCATGGCCAACCAGCTCTCGGGCGTACGCCCTAGCGCGATGGACAGGCGCAACGCCATTTCCGAGCTGATCCCGCTGCTGCCGTTCAACACGCGATTGAGCGTGGACGGCGATACGCCCAGCTTGGCGGAAAGCTGGCGCCCCGTGATCGCAAAGGGCTCCAGGTAGATCTCGCGTATGAATTCCCCGGGGTGGGGAGGATTATGCATGGCCATCAGCGGTAGTCCTCGTAATTCAGTATGTAGGCGTGGTCTTCGTGAAATTCAAAGGTGATGCGCCAGTTTCCGTTGATCCATATCGCCCAGCGGTTCTTATCCGAACCTTTCAGCGAATGGAGCTTGAAGCCCGGAACATCCATATCGTCGATGACCTGCGCGGTATCCAGGGCCAGCAGCTGCATCCTCAAACGCCTCGCATGCTGCGGCTGAATGCCGGAAGCCTGACCGGCCTCGTAAAACCTTTTCAGCCCCTTGTGGCGGAACGATTTGATCATCTGGCGAAGTTAGCATGTTGCGCACCGCGCAACAAATTCCGTTGCGCGCCGGCATGGGCAATGACGCTTCGTTGCAGGAAAACTACCGAGACCCCGTGTGCCGGAGCGGATACGGCAAGCCGCTGGCGTGCCGGGCGCCAGAGCCCATTCACACGATGCGATGGGACGCTGAAACGCCCCCGGGAACGAAACTGAACGCGACTAGCTGGCGGTCGAGGACGCGTTGCTCTCGCCGGTTTTCGCGGGAACGGGCTCGGCCTGTGCCTCGGGGCTTGTGGTCTGCTGCTGCACCTCGCCGTCCGCGGACGCCTCGGTTTCGCCTTCCCGAGCGGCGTCATCCGAATCCTCCGCCGTCTGGGCCGCTTCGGCCTCGCCCCCGGTCTCCGCCGCCTGTGGCGCACCAGCTTCCCGGTTCTTTCTGGCCTCGCCCTCCTGAGGCAATGTCTCCGCACCTTCCAAGGACTCATCTGGTTCGGCTTGAGGTTCAGGCGCATCGATGCACAGGAAGTCGCGCAGCTTGTCCATCAGCTCGTGCTGGTGATCGTCGAAGCCGATGCCGGCAATCACCGCCTCGTTCTGCAGGCGCAGCCGCACCACCTTGCCGGCGATCTCGTGCTCGCCACCGGCATCCTGCGGCAGCGTGAGCTGCAGCTTGATCGCAACCCCGACCTCGCGGTCGTCCTCCCGGAGTTCGCGACTGGCGATCTGGCAGCCGCCGGAGGAAATGTCGATCAGCAATGCCGGCATGGTATGGCCGGAAATGTCCTTGAGCGAACAAGGAAGACGGCATGGCAGGCGAAGTTCCTGTCGAACACTCACCTTGTTGATGAGGTCGGGACACTGCAGGAATACCAGCAGGTCCGGGCGGTACTGCACATGAACCACCGGGCTGGTGAATCCATAGGCGATGCCCTCGACCAGGAACCGGACAATCAGACTGTCACCGAGCTTGGGTCCCAGCGCACCGAGTCCCTTACCACCACGACCGCGCTGCGAATGCAGCACGACATACTTGCCGGGAACATAGCCGAAGATGTCGGCATCGATGCGGGTATCGAAATGCGGCGCCTGAACGAGTACCTTGAAAGATTCGCCGAGCACGTCCGAGAGACGGTGCATGAGCTGTTTTTCCACAGGGCTATCCATCCATAGTCACGAAACATCCCTCGCCGTCGGACTATCCCGTATCGAAACATCGGGGTAAGACCTTCGGCATCCGGCTATCCCTCTGTTGAAGCGTATGCGTCGAGTGTCGGGAATACGCTGCCTAGGGAAAAACATAGCTCATCGGTGCCGCCGATTCCTACCTTGGGTGCGACATGCCGCTGCCAAGATCCAGGACTGCCATCGCTTTGTCGTGCGGATCGACATCCGTGTCCGCCCTCAAGCGCGGCGACCGGTCTGCCGCAGGAAGGTTCGATCCGGGCCGACGGGTAGCCTGTTCAGCATATCAATGGGCGTCCGAATCCGGCCCGTGCACGCTCGACCTCATTGCGGATCGCGCAGCCGTGCGCGTGGTCGTTGAGCAGGCCCATGGCCTGCATGAAGGCGAACATCGTGGTCGGGCCGACGAACTTCCAGCCGAGCTTCTTCAACGCCTTGGACAGCGCCACGGATTCCGGCGAGGTGGTCATCGACTGCGGCTCCGGCAGGGTCGCCGGATCGGGTTCGTAGCGCCAGAAGAAGGCGGCCAGCGAACCCTCGCGTTCGACCATCTCGCAGGCACGCCGGGCGTTGTTGATCGTCGCCTCGATCTTGCCGCGGTGGCGGATGATGCCGGCGTCCCCGAGCAGGCGCTCGACATCGCGCGAGGTGAAACGCGCGACCCGCTCGAAGTCGAAGCCGTGGAAGGCGGCGCGGAAATTCTCGCGCTTGGCGAGGATGGTCCGCCAGCTCAGGCCGGACTGAAATCCCTCGAGGCAGATCTTCTCGAACAGGCGGCGGTCGTCTCCGACCGGGAAGCCCCATTCGCGGTCGTGGTAGTCGAAGAACTCGGGCGCTGCCTGGCACCAGCGGCAGCGCGGGCGGCCGTCCGGGCCCGGGATCGTCTCGCTCATGGCGCTGCCTCCTGGTGGCTGGCGGGCATCAGATGGAGGCCGGCGCGTCGACGGTGTGCGCGCTGCGCACGTTGCCGGTATTGAGCGTGTCGGCCGGCTCGAACAGCAGCACCTCGACCTCCTCGGCGGCGTACGGCTGGTGCTCCACGCCGCACGGCACGACCACGAACTCACCCTCGTTCACCTCGATCTCGCGGTCGCGCAGGCGCATGACGAGCCGGCCGCGAACGACCAGGAACAGTTCGTCCTCGTCGTCGTGGTGGTGCCACACGAACTCGCCCAGCAGCTTGACCAGCTTGACGTGCTGACCGTTGAGCGTGGCCGCGATGCGCGGGCTCCAGTATTCCGTGATGCGTCCCAGCTTTTCGGACAGATTGACCTTTTCCACCGCCATGCTCGCCTCCCTAACCGTTAGCGGCCGATCACAATGCCGTCTTGAGCTTGCGCCCGCCAGTGACGGCGAAACCCTCGCGTTCGTAGAAGGCCAGCGTCGCCGCGAACTCGGGAAGCGGCGGCGTGGTCACCTCCAGGCGGGTCCAGCCGCGCGCCGCGCCGAGCGTGCGGGCCTCGGCCAGCAGGCGGCGGCCCAGGCCGCGGCTGCGGCACTCGGGTCTGACGTACAGCTCGGCCAGGGTGCCGAAGACGCCGCCGGCATAAAGCGCGCAGCCCTCATAGAGCGTGACGAAGCCCGCCAGAGCGCCGGTCTCGTCGCGCGCCGCGAACGCGAAGTAGCGGCCACTAGCCAGAAAATCGGCGAGGCGCGCCTGCGTCGCGGTGAGATCGAAGTCGAACGCCGCCGTGCCGGTCGCGCGCATGATTTCGTCCAGCAGCGCGCCGACGAGCGCCGCGATCCCGGCCACGTCGGCCGGCCTTGCGGGCGCGACGGCGAAGGCGGCGCTCACGCGGCGGCCGCGCGCAGCGTCTCGGCGACGGCCGCCAGGGTGCGCTCCACGTCGGCGGCGCTCACATGGCGATGGGTGACCGCACGGATGCCAGTGGTGCCGGTGGGGCTCATCAGTATCCCGCGTGCCGCCAGTGCGTCGCACAGCGTCGGCGCGTCGACCTCGGCAAGGTCGAAATAGACGAGATTGGTCTCGACCGCGGTCGGGGACAGATACACGCCGTCCAGCGCCGCCAGCCCCTCGGCCAGACGGCGGGCGTTGGTGTGGTCCTCGGCGAGGCGGTCGACCATCTCCTCCAGCGCCACGATGCCGGCGGCGGCGATCACGCCGGCCTGACGCATGCCGCCGCCGAGCGCCTTGCGCAGACGCCGTGCGCGGCGGACAAAATCGCGGTCGCCGGCAACCACCGAGCCCACCGGCGCGGACAGGCCCTTGCTCAGACACGCCGACACGCTGTCGGCGCCTGCCAGCAGCCGGGCGGGGCTGACGCCCAGCGCCACCGCGGCATTCCAGATGCGCGCACCGTCCACGTGCAGACGCAGACCGCGCGAGTGGGCGAGCTCCGCCGCCGCGTCCATGTAGTCCACGCCCAGCACGCGGCCGCCGCAGCGGTTATGTGTGTTCTCAAGCGCGATCAGACGGCTGACCGGATAATGGTCGTTGTCCACGCGGATGGCGGCCTCGACCTCGGCCAGATCGAGCGTGCCGTCTGCGCGATTGGCCAGGGTGCGCGGATGCACCCCGCCGAAACCGGCGGCACCGCCCTGCTCGTAATAGAAGATGTGCGCGTCGGCGCCGAGAATCATTTCGTCGCCACGGCCGCAGTGGGCCAGTACCGAGATCAGGTTGCCCATGGTCCCGCTGGGCACGAACAGCGCGGAGGCCTTGCCCAGACGCTCGGCGGCGAGCGCTTCCAGGGCGTTGACCGTGGGGTCCTCGCCATAGACGTCGTCGCCGACCTCGGCGCGCGCCATGGCCTCGCGCATGCCGTCCGTCGGACGCGTCAGCGTGTCGCTGCGCAGGTCGACGACAGGTTCAGGCACTTCCGTCATTGCGGCGCTCCCGTAGGTGGCCGGCGGGCCGGCGTTCAGCCGTTCATCTTGATGATCAGCGGCTTGTAGTGCTGCTTGGACAACTGATCCAGCATCGCGTTGACCTTCGCGATGTCGCTGAAGGGGCCGATCTGCACCCGGTACCAGGTGTAGTCCTTGACCTTGGCCGGGCTGACCGTGGCCACGATGCCCTGGAAGGCCAGCTTGGCCTTGAGGACGTTGGCCTGCCCCGCGGTGCCGAAGGAAGCGACCTGCAGCAGATAGCGGCCGGGCGCCGTCACCTTTTCCGGTGCGCTCGGGGCCACGGGAGCCGGGTTGGCGGAAGTCGCGCCCTGGCCCTGGTTCAGCGAGGCGGGTGGCTTGGGCACCTCGACCTTGAGCTTGGGCAGCAGGGTGTAGAAATCGAACTTCGGTTGCGCGGGAGCGGTGGTCGAGGCACCGAGCGCGGGCGACGGTTTGGCGGCCGGTTTTTTCTCGTGGCTGGCCGGGGCCGGCGGCAGGCTGAACAGCGAGTGGTGCGGCGGCGCGGGCCGCTTGCTCAGATAGAGCAGGAAACCGGCGAACAGGCCAATGGCGAGCCCGACCGCCAACCAGGCCCAGCCGGGTGCTCCGCGCTTGCCGCCCTTGCCGCGCCCTTTACGACTGCTTGACGACTTGTAGTCGTGTTGCGCCATGCCGGTTTACATCGCCTCCGGGGCCGAGACCCCGAGCAGACCGAGCCCGTTGCGGATGACCTGCTGCACGGCGAGACACAGGTTCAGACGCGCGTCGCGCAGGGCTGCGTCCTCCACCAGGAACTGCTCGGCGTTGTACCAGGCATGAAAGTTCTGTGCGAGCTCGCGCAGGAAGTGCGCGATCTGATGCGGCTCGGCGGCGGTCGCGGCGTCCTCGATCAGTTCGGGGAAGCGTGCGAGCTGGCCGATCAGCGCCGATTCCTGCGTGCTCTCCAGGCGGTGGGCCTGGGCGGCGCCGTGGGCCGGGTCGTGCGCAAGGCCCTTCTCGGCGAGCTGGCGCATCACGCTGGCGACGCGCGCGTGCGCATACTGGATGTAGTACACCGGGTTGTCCGAGGACTGCGACTTGGCGAGATCGAGGTCGAAGTCGAGATGCTGCGAAGCGGCGCGCATGACGTAGAAGAAGCGCGCCGCATCCTCGCCCACCTCCTCGCGCAGCTCGCGCAGGGTGACGAAGGACCCGGAACGCGTGGACATCTGCACGCGCTCGCCGCCGCGGTAGAGGATGGCGAACTGCACCAGCAGCACGTCGAGGCGCGCGGGGTCCTCGCCCATCGCCTGCAGCGCCGCCTTCACCCGCGGCACGTAGCCGTGGTGGTCGGCGCCCCAGACGTCGATCACGCGCTCGAAGCCGCGGTCGAGCTTGTCCATGTGATAGGCGATATCGGAGGCGAAGTAGGTGGTCTGGCCGTTGTCTCGCTGCACCACGCGATCCTTCTCGTCGCCGAACTCGGTGGAGCGGAACCACAGCGCGCCGTCCTGTTCGTAGATATGGCCGGCCTCGCGCAGGCGTTCGATCGCCTGATTCACCAGGCCGCGGTCTGCCAGCGTGCGCTCGGAGTACCACACGTCGTACTCGACGCCGAACTCGCGCAGGTCCTCGCGGATGTCGTCGAGGATGCGGTTGAGGCCCAGCTCGAACACGTAACGGTAGCGGTTGTCGCCGAGCAGCGTGCGCGCACGCTCGATCAGTCCGTCGATGTGTTCCTCCTTGTCGCCGCCCGCCGGCTCGTCGGCCGGGACGTCGGCGAAGGCCTCGTCGGAACTGACCGCCCAAGCGTCGCCCTCCTCGGCGAACAGCGCCTCGGCGATCTCGCGTACGTACTCGCCCTTGTAGCCGTTGACCGGGAAGGCGAGGCGCGCGCCGCAGCGCTCCAGGTAGCGCAGCCACACGCTGGCGGCGAGGATGTTCATCTGCCGCCCGGCGTCGTTGACGTAGTACTCGCGCTGCACCTCGAAGCCGGCCGCGGCGAGCAGACTGGCCACGGCGGCGCCGTAGGCCGCGCCGCGCCCGTGGCCCACGTGCAGCGGTCCGGTCGGGTTGGCGGACACGAACTCGACCTGCACACGGCGCCCGGCACCCAACGCGCTGCGCCCATAATCCGGGCCCTGCTCAAGGACGGTCTCGATCACGCCCAGGCGCGCGGCACGGCTCAGGCGCACATTGACGAAACCGGGACCCGCGATCTCCACCGCCTCCACGCGTGGGTCCTGCGGCAGACGCGCGACCAGCGCCTCGGCGATCGCGCGCGGCTTGCGTCGCGCGGGCTTGGCGAGCTGCATGGCCACGGAGGTGGCGAAGTCGCCGTGCGACTCGTCGCGCGTGCGGCTCACGGGCACGGAGACGGCGGCATCGGCAGGCAGCTCGCCGTCGGCCACCAGGGCGTCGAGGGCGGATTGCAACAGGGCTTGGATTTCGGCTTTCACGGCGGGGTTTTCCGGGGGGATTCCAAAGCGGGCCATTCTACGTGTTTCCCTCCTGCGCGAGAAGGAAGGGGCGTCAGTAGAGATCGACCGGGTCGACGTCCAACGACCAGCGCACGCGGCGCGCCTCGGGCAGCGCGTCGAGCAGCGGCAGCCCCTCGCTCAGCAATCGATGCAGCGGCGCACGACTGCGCGCGCGCAGCAGCAACTGCGCTCGATGGCGCCCGGCACGGCGCGGCATCGGCGCCGGCACCGGCCCGAGCAGATCGACCGTGCGCGCGGCGCGCGGACGCAGCGCCGCAGCGGCGGCGGCGAGAAAGGCCATCGGCGCGGCCTCGCCGGGCGCCTCGGCACGCAGCAGGGCGAGATGGGCGAACGGCGGCATGCCGGCCGCCCTGCGCTCGGCCAGGATCGCGTCGGCCGCGGCCGGATAGCCGTCGCGCAGCAAGGTGATCAGCAACGGGTGCTCCGGCTGCCCGGTCTGGATCAGCACCTCGCCCGGCTGTTCCGCACGCCCGGCGCGGCCGGCCACCTGCACCAACAGCTGCGCCAGCCGCTCGTGCGCACGGTAGTCGACGCTGTAGAGCCCCTGATCCGCGTCGATCACGCCGACCAGGGTGACGCTGGGGAAGTGGTGTCCCTTGGTCAGCATCTGGGTGCCGACGAGCAGCGGGTACTCGCCGCTGTGCACCGCCTCCAGGCGTTCCGCCAGCGCGCCGCGGCGGCGGGTGGTGTCGCGGTCGATACGCAGCACGCCGGCGTCCGGGAAACGGGCGGCCAGCACCGTTTCCAGACGTTCGGTGCCCTGCCCCAGCGGCATCGGATCAACCTGACCGCACTCGGGACAGGCCTCGGGCAACCGAGTCTCGCGGTCGCAATGATGGCAGCGCAGGCGCCGCGCCTGTGCGTGGTAGGTCATCGGCGTGTCGCAGCGCGGACAGCGCGCCACCCAGCCGCAGCCCTGGCAGATGAGCACCGGCGCGAAACCGCGACGGTTGAGGAACAGCAGCACCTGCCCGCCGGCCGCCAGCCGCTCGCCCACCGCCGCCAGTAGCTGTGCGGAGAGCCCCGAATCCAGACGCTTGTGACGCACGTCCAGCAGACGCAGCGTAGGCGGCCTCGCGGCGCCCGCGCGCGCCAGCATGTGGTGGTGCGCATAGCGTCCCTCGCGGGCATGGTGCAGGGTCTCCAGCGCCGGCGTGGCGCTGCCCAGTACCACCCGCGCGCCCTGCTGCCGCGCTCGCCAGATGGCCAGGTCGCGTGCGTGGTAGCGCAAGTTCTCCTGCTGCTTGAACGAAGCGTCGTGCTCCTCGTCGACGACCACGAGCCCGAGATGCGGCAACGGCGTGAACACCGCCGAACGGGTGCCGATCACGATGGGCGCCGCGCCGCGCGCGGCCGTCAGCCAGGCGCAGCGGCGCTCGCCGTCGCCCAGCCCGGAGTGGAGTGCGGCGATGGGCACCGCGAAGCGACTGCGGAAACGGGCCAGGAGCTGCGGGGTGAGGCCAATCTCCGGCACCAGCACCAGGGCCTGCCGCCCGGCGGCGAGCGCGCGCTCGATCAGGCTCAGGTAGACCTCGGTCTTGCCGCTGCCGGTCACGCCCTCGAGCAGATGTACGCCGAAGCCGGGCGCCGGCCCTTGCGGCCAGATGCCGTCGACGGCCTCGACCTGCGCCGGATTGAGCACATGACGCTCGCCGCCGCCGGGGGAGGGCGCGAGGCAGGGACGCTGCTCGCGCACGACCAGCCCCTTTTCCTCCAGTGCGCGCATCAGCGGACGCCAGTCGCCGGGAAAGGCGGCGAGCGCCTCGGCCGCGTGCGCCCGATCCGCGCCAAGTTCGAGCAGATAACCGAGCAGTTCGCGCTGACGCATCGCCCGCGCCAGACCCGGCGCGGCGGGATCGGCCCCCGGTGCCGCGCGCCACGCGGTCTCGCCGGCGGCGTCGACCGGCGCGCCCTCGCGCAGCAGGCCGGGCAGGGCGTTCATCACCACCTCGCCGATGGGATGATGGTAGTAATCGGCCGCGAAGCGAATGAGGCCCAGGGTCTGGGCATCGACCAGCGGCGCCTCGTCCAGCAGGGACTGCACCGGGCGCAGTCGCCCTGGCGCGATGACGGACGACACGCCCGATTCGACGACGAGCCCGACCAGACGGCGTTGGCCGACGCGGACGAGGACACGGACACCCGGCGAAACCGCGGACGCAGCTTTGCCCGAGGGCGGCAAATAATCCAGGGCTTCGCGCAAAGGCAGGGGAACGGCAACCCGGATGATGCGAGGTGAGGGACTTGTCACTTAGACCGCCATTTTAAAGTGCTTTATCACATTGACACCTAAGTTACAGTTCCCACGAACAATTTGACGATATCCACAATTCCTGTGGATAACTTTGTGGATTATCGGATGAAATAAGCGGCCGTCCCGCGTCATTGCTACACTTTCATTAATCTGTTCAATTCTTGAACAAGAAAATTTTTATTTTAAAAACAAAATCTTAGAATCCATTCGCGTGTTCTTATGGATTTGCCTCTCCGATTTATATGACCAATTCTGGCACTCAGGCATATGTGCATAAAATACCTTCCCAAGGAAGGTTCTGGATGTGTTTTAGCTGAATGATTCGCTTGGAAAATCGGCCGGGTGCGTTCTGCGTCATGCGGCGTAGCCCCGACGAGCGGCGAACTGTTACAGCATTTTGACGGACTGGATGAGCTCGGCCATCGCCTTCTGCCCGTCGCCGTAAAACATGCGTGTATTGTCCGCGGCGAAGAGGGCATTCTCCACCCCCGAAAAGCCGGTGCCCTGACCGCGCTTGATCACGATGACGTGCTTCGCCTTGTCCACATTGAGGATCGGCATGCCGTAGATCGGGCTGTCCGGATTGCTGCGCGCGGCTGGGTTGACCACGTCGTTCGCGCCGATCACGAGGGCGGCGTCCGCGGTCGCGAACTCGCCGTTGATCTCGTCCAGATCATGGATCAGGTCATAGGGCACCCCCGCCTCGGCGAGCAGCACGTTCATGTGTCCCGGCATGCGCCCGGCTACCGGATGGATTGCGAACTTGACCGTCACCCCGCGCTCGATCAGCAGTTCGCACAGCTCCCATAGCTTGTGCTGGGCCTGGGCCACGGCCATGCCGTAGCCCGGGACCACGATCAGCTTGTTCGCATACGCCAGCAGGACGCCGGCATCGCTACCCTCGATCGGCTTGAGGTGCCCACCCGGACCGCCTTCCGCGGCGACAGTGGCGTCGTCGCCGCCGAACTGGGCAAACAGCACGTTGCCCAGCGGACGGTTCATCGCCTTGGCCATCAGCTGGGTCAGGAGCGTGCCGGCCGCGCCGACCACGATGCCCGCGATCATCATCGCGGGGTTGCCCAGCACGAACCCTTCAAGGCCCACGGCAAGACCGGTCAGCGCATTGAACAGCGAGATCACTACCGGCATGTCGGCCCCACCGATCGGCAATGCCATCAGCACGCCGAAGACGAAAGCCGCGGCTAAGAACAGGAACAGCATGCCGCCGGAATGTCCGCCCGAGGTAAAGGCGACGAGCAGGCCGAGCAACGCGGCAAAGGCCAGCACGGCGAGATTGGTCTCGCGCTGGCGGGGGAAGCGGAGCGAGCTCTTCAGCAGGCGCTGCAGCTTGGCGAAGGCGACCAGCGAACCGGCAAAGGCCACCGCGCCGATCAGCGCGCCCACGGCCGCCAGCACCTGGGTGGCTGACGACATCGGCGCGCCGCGCACCAGCTCGACCGCCGCGATCGCGGCTGCGGCGCCGCCGCCCATGCCGTTGTACAGCGCGATCATCTGCGGCATGTCGGTCATCGCCACCCGCCGGCCGAACCACCAGGCCAGCCCGCCGCCGAGGCCGATGCCGAGGAACATCAGCAGGTAATTGCCCACCCCGCGGACGTCCGGCGCGAAGAAGGTGACCAGCACCGCCGCCAGCATGCCGACGCCGGCCCACAGGATGCCGCGCCGCGCGGTGGCCGGCGAGCTCATCTGCCTGAGGCCGAGAATGAACAGGAGGGCCGCGGCGAAGTACGCAACCTGGATCACGAAGTTCATCGCCGGTCTCCGCGGCCGCTCGCCTTGAACATGTCGAGCATGCGTTCGGTGACCACGAAGCCCCCGACCACGTTGCCTGCGGCCAGCACCACGCCGACGAAGCCGACGAGCTGCTCCAGACCCGTCTGCGCCTGCCCCAGGGCGACCATGGCGCCGACCAGGACGATACCGTGGACGAAATTCGAGCCCGACATCAGCGGCGTGTGCAGGATCACCGGGACCTTGGAGATCACCTCGTAGCCGGCGATTGCAGCCAGCATGAAGATATACAGCGCGACGAATCCCTCGATCATGGCGATGCTCCCTCCACCAGCGCGCGGCTGGGTTCGTGCACGATCGCCCCGTCCCGCGTGAGCAGGCTGCCGGCGATCACCGCGTCCTCGAAATCGGGCCTGAGCGCGTCGCCGGTCAGCATCGGCTGCAGGAAGTTGAACAGGTTCCGCGCGTACATCTCGCTGGCGCGCAGCGGCACCTGGCTGGGCACGTTCAGCGGGCCGTGGATGGTGACGGCGCCGTACGTCACCGTCCTGCCGGGCTCGGTCAGCGCACAGTTGCCGCCACCGTCGGCGGCCAGATCGACGATCACCGCGCCCGGTTTCATGCCCTCGACCATCGCCGGGCTGACGATCTTCGGCGCGGGCAGTCCCGGCACCGCCGCGGTGGTGATGAGCACGTCCGTACGAGCGATGTGCGCGGCCAGCTCGTCCGCCTGCTGCGCCTTTTCCTCATCCGTCAGTTCGCGCGCGTAGCCGCCCTCGCCCTCGGCGGTGACCGACAGCTGCACGAAACGGGCGCCGAGGGACTCGACCTGCTCGCGAGTGGCCGAACGCACGTCGTAGCCCAGCACCACGGCGCCCAGCCGCCGTGCGGTGGCGATGGCCTGCAGGCCGGCCACGCCGGCGCCGATCACCAGCACGCTCGCCGGACGGATGGTGCCTGCGGCGGTGGTCAGCATGGGGAAGAAACGGCAGGAGAGATCGGCGCCCATGATCGCGGCCTTGTAGCCGGCCACGGCCGCCTGCGAGGACAGCACGTCCATCGACTGCGCGCGCGAGATGCGCGGAATCAGTTCCATCGCGAAACAGGTGATGCCGCGGTCGCGCATCCGCGCCACCGCCTCGACGTTGCGCTGCGCCATCACCGTGGCCACTACCAGCGCACCCTCGCGCAGGCCTTCGGCCTCCTTGACGCTCGGCGCCTGCACCTTGAGCAGCGCGTCGGCCTGCCTGAGCAGCGCGGCTGCGGACGGGACGATCCGCGCACCGGCCTCGCGGTAGGCCGCATCGGTGAAATGCGCGCGGGCGCCGGCGGCGCGCTGCACCAACACCTCGGCGCCGAGTTCGCACAGGCGCTTAGCGGTGGCCGGATCGAGCGCCACGCGGCGCTCTCCGGCGGCGCTTTCCCTGGGTACGGCCAGCTTGATCGGCATCGCGCATCCCTCGTGGCCGGGGCGCAGGCCCCATCGCTACTACCTGGATGGTAGCCGATAACCGCGGCCCGTAGGCATCGAGGTGCGGCATTTGCATGTCGCCGCGGACCGTGTCTTAATGCGCGCACCGCCTACATGGAATTCAAGGAGACCGTGGTGGGCATGGATCTGGACCAGAGGGTACTTCGCACCGATGCGGCGGGTATGCCGCTCGAGTGGATCGACTATCAGGACGCGGTACGCCTGTACCACGCCGGCCAGGTTGCTTACACCTGCGGCAGCCTGCTCTACACCCTGCACGGAGGCGTCAACAGCCTCACCGGACGGCGCAGCGAGGTGGCGGTGCATTCCATCGTCGCCACCGTCGGCGCTGGCCGACGCCCCGGCCAGCGCTACACCCCGCCGCTCAACAACAATGCCCTGTTCCGACGCGACGGTTTTCTCTGTCTGTACTGCGGCAACCGCTTCTCCGCACGCGACCTGTCGCGCGATCACGTCCGTCCGCTCAGCCAGGGCGGCGCCGACCACTGGAACAACGTGGTCGCCGCGTGCAAGCGCTGCAACCACCACAAGGCGGCGCGCACGCCCGAAGAGGCCGGGATGCAGCTGCTCGCCGTGCCCTTCATCCCGACGCACGCCGAATACGTCTACCTGCAGGGCAAGCGCGTACTGGCCGACCAGATGGCCTTCCTGCGCGCGCACTTCCCGCGCAGCAGCCCGCTGCACCAGCGCCTGAGCTGAGCGTCGCCGCCGGCGGGCTTGGAAAAGCCGCCGCGATGCACCACAATGCGGCGTTCGTCCCTGCGGATCACCGCCATGCGTTACGAAAGCGAAAGCCATTACGAACACGGCCGCCCGGCCCGCCTCGGGGTACTGCTGACCAATCTCGGCACGCCCGACGCGCCGACGCCGCCCGCCCTGCGCCGTTACCTGCGCGAATTCCTGTGGGACCCGCGCGTAGTTGAATTCCCGCGCCTGCCCTGGTGGCTGATCCTCAACGGGGTGATCCTCAACATCCGTCCCAAGCGCTCGGCGCACGCCTACGCCAAGGTGTGGACCGCCGAGGGCTCGCCCCTGCTGGTGCATAGCCGCGCCCAGGCCGCCGGCTTGCAACAGCGGCTCGCGGCCACCTGCACGGGACCGGTGACGGTCGCCCTGGCGATGCGCTACGGCACGCCGTCGATCGAGGCCGGGCTGCGCGAGCTGCGCGAGGCCGGCGCCGAGCGCCTGCTGGTGCTGCCGCTCTACCCGCAATACTCGGGCTCGACCACCGGCTCGACCTTCGACGCCGTCGCCGAGGTACTGCGCCGCTGGCGCTGGGTGCCGGAGCTACGCTTCGTCAATCACTACCACGACGACCCCGCCTACATCGCCGCCATGGCCGCGCGCATCCGCGCACACTGGGCCGAGCACGGGCGCGGCGAACACCTGCTGTTTTCCTTTCACGGCGTGCCCAGACGCTACCTGATCGCCGGCGACCCGTATCACTGCCACTGCCAGATGACCGCACGCCTGCTCGCCGAGGCCCTGGAACTCGACGACGAAGCCTGGACGCTCGGCTTCCAGTCGCGCTTCGGCCGCGAGGAATGGCTCAAACCCTATGTCGACGGCCTGCTCAAGGGCTGGCCCGGCGAGGGACGGCGCAGCGTGGACGTGTTCTGCCCCGGTTTCGCCGCGGACTGTCTGGAGACGCTGGAGGAGATCGCGATGCAGAACCGCGAGCTGTTCGTCGCCGCGGGCGGGCAGCACTATGCCTACATACCCGCGCTCAACGAGCAGCCGGAACACCTGGATGCGCTGACCGCCCTGGCGCTGCGCCATGCGGCCGGCTGGCCGGAGACCGATCCGGACTGGAACGGGCAGCAGGTTTCGGCGCACGAGGAAGCTGCGCGCCAACGCGCGCTGGCGCTGGGCGCAGAAAGCTGACAGACATCGGATGGGCGCTGCGGCGGAGACTGCCGCAGCGCGGGCCCGCGCCTCAGGCGCGCAGCAGGGCCTTGGCCAGACGCTCGGAGAGCTGATCGGCCGTGAACTGCGGCTCGTTCGGCGGATACAGCGTGTCCTCGTCGAACTCGAAACCGTGCTCGCGGGCGAGCGCGAACATCTCCTTGAGCTTCTGGCAGGCCTTGAGCTGGGCACCGAGATCGGCGTCCGTACGGGCCTTGGCGGAAAAGGCGGCGATAGCCTGAATCGACATGGTTTTCCTCTTGCGGGTGTGGATGGATCTTTATAATCAGTCCTGAGCTTCGGCTTCCTCGGCGCCCGTGTAGTAACGGAACCGCTTTTCGCGCGAAATGCCGAGTATCTTGGCGAGCCAGGGCGGCGGTGAGTTCTTGATCACCTGCTGCAGATCGGCGAGCACGTCCTCGGCCAGACCGCCCTCGATCTTCTTCATGGGATGGATGTCCGCGCGCACGATCTTCGCCGCCGCGGGCCCGCCGACGGACACGATGTAGAGCACCTGGCAGTCGCGGATCAGGTTGACGCGGAACAGGTTCTTGTCGTCCGAGTAATCGGCCTCCAGCGTGGGGCGGATGTCGATCAGGCGCATCTCGTCGCTCGACAGCTGATAGACCAGGAAGCGCAGGCAGGAACAGAAATGCCCGTCCAGGTTGGCGCCGCTGTTGGAGGCGATGGCCACGCGGATCGAGCCCGGCATGTCGCCGTCGGCATAGGGCACCGGCTTCGGCAGGTTGTCGTCCTCGCTGGTCTCGCCCCATAGGATGCGTACGGCGAGCTTGATCGGCTCCAGACCGCTGCGGTCCATGCCGCCGGTGTTTTCGCTGTCCTCTTCGCCGTCCAGACTGCCGATGCCGGCCTTGAGGTCGGTGACGGTGATGCGCGAAAGCTTCTCCAGATCGAGCGGCGTACCCAGACGCTCGTTGAGCACGTCGATCAGCGTGGACAGGTCGGTATCCGGCAGACTGCGCGCCGCCAGCGCAATGCGCAGCGCGGTTTCGCGGTCGATATTGGCAACGCTCATCGCTAATTCCTCAGGAAGTGAGCCGGACCAGACCGGCGCCGGATGCGGCGGACTGCTCGGCCGGCGTGCGCGCCGTCACCGACAGGGCATGCAGGGCGCCGGACTGGATGTCGTCCTTGAACAGGGCCAGGATCGACTTCTGCCGCGCGAGCAGGCGGGTGCCGGCAAAGGCCTCGCTGACGACCAGCATCTCGAAGCTGCAATCCTCGCCCGCGACCTCGATCGCGGCGTCCGGGTAGAGCGCGCGCACGCGCTCGACGATCTCGCTATGCAGCATGGCCGGGCCTCAGGAAGCGGCTTCGTTCAGCATGGGCACGAGCTCGCCGCTGGCCAGCATCGCCTCCATGATGTCGCTGCCGCCGATGATCTCGCCCTTGATGAAGAGCTGCGGGAAGGTCGGGAAATCCGAAACCTCGGGCAGAGCCTGCATGATCAGCGGCGAGGACAGCACGTCGACGTAGGCGAAATCGACCCCGGTGGACTGCATCACGGCGGCCGCCTTGGCGGAAAAACCGCAGCGCGGCGCCTCGGGCGTGCCCTTCATGTAGAGGATTACGGGGTGTTCCTGAAGCTGCTGGCGAATCACGTCGGTCGTTTTCATGGGCGATGTCTCGGCAAGGGTGGTATTGAGCGGTCGCTCGGCGTTCTGATTACGCCGGCAGTGCCTCGGCGGGTTCTGTGGCGTAGATGGACTGATGCCGCTCCCAGGCGGCCCAACCGCCGGTGAGGTTGTAGACCTGCTGCAGTCCGATGCGAGTGAGGAAAGAACAAAGGTCGCGGCTGCTGTGGCCGTGGTAGCAGTAGACCAGCACCGCGAGGGGCTGATGCCGGCGTCGGATCAGCGCGTTGATGACCTCGTCGCTGGGCGGCATGGCGTTGGGCAGCTGACCGCGGCTCTGGGCGTGGACGTCGCGCACGTCGATCACGACGAGATCGTCCCTGCGCAGCAGATCGTGTACCTCTGCCGCATCGATGTCATGGTAGCTCATGCGTGAGTCCTCGCTTTAAGTGTTCACAGAGGGCTCAGAGCAACCTTCGTACCAGCCTGCAAAAAAATTACAGGTTATTGTTTTTATTATTTATTTATCTTATAAACCCCGCCCAGACCTTTGTCGCAAACGCGACAAAATCCACCAAGGCCGACAAGCCGGACGGGGCCCGGGTATGATGGGTTTCAGGCAAGCGCAGGTGGGAGAATCAGGCATGGCAGGCACGACCCGGCTCAGACAGGCCACCCTTGAGAACCTCGACGCCCTCGCTCCGCTGTTCGACGCCTACCGGCAGTTCTACGGCCGCCCGGGCGACCTCGAAGCGGCACGCGCCTTTCTGCTGGCGCGTTTCGAGCATGGCGAATCGACCGTCTTCCTGGCCGAGGTCGACGGCGAGCCTGCGGGCTTCGCTCAGATCTATCCGGGGTTTTCATCCGTCGGGCTGGCGCGCACCTTCCTGCTCAACGACCTCTTCGTCGCACCGGATCGCCGTCGACGCGGCGTGGCCTCCGGTCTGCTCAGGGCCGCCGAGGCCTATGCGCGCAGGCTGGGCGCAGCGCGCCTGACCCTTTCGACAGCGCTGGACAACACGGCGGCGCAGACGCTTTACGCGTCCCTCGGCTGGCAGCGCGACACGCAGTTCTACGTCTACCACCTCGCCCTGGCGGGCGCCTAGGCGCGGTCCGCAGGCGGGTCCACCGTCGCCGCCAGCGCCGAATAGTCGGCCTCGGCGCGACCCTGCGCGACGCCGGCCTCGAGCAGTTGGGCGATGGCCGCCAGCACGCCGGTATCCAGGCCGTCGGCCTCGGCCGCCTCGCGGCACAGGCGCACGTCCTTGAGCAGGTGCTTGAGCGGAAAGTTCGGCCCGGCGTAGTCGCCGGACAGCATGCGGTCGAGCTTCTTGTCGAAGGTCGGCGCATACAGCGCGCTGTCGCGCAGGATGCCCATGAAGGTCTCCACCGGCACGCCCTCGCGGCGCACCAACCCGAGGCTCAGCGCGAAACCGCTGGTCAGCGCGGCGATGAGCTGGTTCAGCGCCAGCTTGAGCGCCGCCGCCTGGCCCACCGGGCCGACCAGCACCGGCTCGGGACCGCAGTCGCGCAGCCAGGGCAGGCAGCGCGCGAAGCTCGCCTCGTCGCCGCCCGCCATCACCAGCAGCGTGCCCTTGACCGCCTCGGGGCGGCTGCCGAGCACCGGCGCCTCCAGATAGCCGACGCCGGCGTCCGCCAGCCGCGCCGCGAGCGCGCGGCTTTCCTGCGGCGCGATGGTGCCCATCTGCACCAGCACCTTACCGGCCAGCGCAGGCAGCACGCCGGGAACGGCGAGCACCGCGTCGATCGCGCCGGCGTCGCTCAGCGTCGTCAGCGCCGCCTCCGCCCCGGCGAGCGCCTCGGGCGGGTCAGTGCACGCCTCGATCCCGCCGCCGGCGATCTCCGCGGCGCGCGCGTGCGTACGGTTCCACACGCGCACACTGTGGCCGCATTGTGCGAGCCGGCGCGCCAGCGGCGCGCCCATCAGTCCGGTGCCGAGCAGGGCGAGTTGCATGTCGTGTTCCTTGGGCGTTCAGTCCAGCGTGAAGTCCGGCAGGCGCCGCGGCGCGAGTTCGAGGCGCAGCACGGGATAGTCGGGGATGCCGTCGCGAAACGGCGGGTAGTCCTCGCCCTCGATCAGCGGGCGCAGGTGGCGGTGGGCGGCCTCGGTGAGGCCGAAGCCTTCCGCGTCGATGAAGGCGTCGGGGACCGTGCATTCGACGTTCGCGACCGTGGCCAGCGGCACCGAATCCGTCTCCCAGCGATAGGGCGCGTCGCTCAGGCGGCGCAGCGTGACCATGCGCCCGTGCACGTCCCCGGCGAGCAGCTCCACGGCCGCGCGGCCGCAGGCATAGGCCTGTTCCAGGTCGGTACGCGAGGCGATGTGCCGCGCCGAGCGCTGCAGGTAGTCGGCCACCGCCCAGTGCGTGCGGTAGCCCAGCGCGCGCTTGACCCGGTCGGCCAGCCCCGCGGCGACCCCGCCGAGCTGGATCCAGTCGTATACCGGGCTGTCCGCGCCGATCGACAGGAACTGCCCCGCGGCGTCCTTGAGCCCCTCGCTGGCGACGATGACGCAATAGCCGCGCGACTCGACGCGGGCGCGCACCGCGGCCAGGAAGGTCGCCTCGTCGAAGGCGCGTTCGGCGAACAGCAGCAGCAGCGGCAGCTCGCCCGGCGTGCGCTCGGCCAGGCCGCCGGCAGCCGCCAGCCAGCCGGCATGCCGCCCCATTACCTCCAGCACGAACACCTTGGTCGAGCTGCCGGCCATCGAGGCCACGTCGTGCGCCGCCTCGCGCGCCGACACCGCCACGTACTTCGCCGCCGAGCCAAAGCCGGGGCTGGTGTCGGAGTCGGCCAGATCGTTGTCGATGGTCTTGGGAACGCCCATGACCTTGAGCGGATAGCCGAGATCCTCGCCCACGCGCAACAGGCGCTCAGCAGTGAGCATCGAACCGCCGCCGCCGTTGTAGAGGAAGTAACCGATGTCGTGCGCCGCGAAGACCTCGATCAGGCGCTCGTACTGATGGCGGTGGGTGGCGATGTCCTGCAGATCGTAGCGGCACGAACCGAAGGCGCCGCCGGGCAGGTGGCGCAGCGCGGCGATGACCTCCGCGCTCTCCGTGTCCAGATCGTATAGCTGCTCGGTCAGCGCGCCGACGATGCCGTCGCGGGCCGCGAACACCTTGCCGAAGCAGTCGGGACGGGCCCGCGCCGCCTCGATCACACCGCTGGCGGACGCATTGATCACCGCGGTCATCCCGCCCGATTGCGCGTACAGCAGATTTGCGGTCAACGGCACTCCCTGTCGTGGCATCTCGCTCCGGGCGCATTAAACGCCGCGCCCCGCCCAACGTCTACCCGGCGGAGGGGTCCGGCGGGCATTTCTGTTATCATTCTGGCGTTTGCCCCACTGGCCGTGGGGCCAGATTTCCATCCGACGGGGCAACCTTCATGTTACAGAACCTCACCACCATCACCCAATTCATCATCGAGGAGCAGCGCAAGTCCAACGCCGCGACCGGCAACTTCACCGGACTGCTCAACGATATCGTAACCGCCTGCAAGGTCATCTCCAACGGCGTCGACAAGGGCGAGCTGATCGGCGTGCTCGGCAGCGCCGAGTCGGAGAACGTGCAGGGCGAAACGCAGAAGAAGATGGACATCATCTCCAACGACGTGATGCTCAAGTCCAACGAGTGGGCCGGCCACCTCGCCGCCATGGGCTCCGAAGAGATGGACGACATCTACCCGATCCCGGAAGGCTACCCGCGCGGCAAGTACCTGCTGGTGTTCGATCCGCTGGACGGCTCCTCCAACATGGACGTGAACGTCTCCGTCGGCACCATCTTCTCGATCCTGCGCGCACCCGAGGGCGTGGACAAGCCCACCGCCGCCGACTTCCTGCAGCCGGGCACCACCCAGGTCTGCGCCGGCTACGCGCTCTACGGGCCGTCCACCATGATGGTGCTGACCACCGGCCAGGGCGTGAACGGCTTCACCCTGGACAAGGACATCGGCGAGTTCATCCTCACCCACCGCAACATGACCATCCCGGCCGACACCGGCGAGTTCGCCATCAACATGTCGAACTACCGCCACTGGGAGCCGCCGGTCCGCCGCTACATCGACGAATGCGTGCAGGGCAAGACCGGCCCCCGCGGCCGCGACTTCAACATGCGCTGGGTCGCCTCCATGGTCGCCGAAGTGCACCGCATCCTCACCCGCGGCGGCATCTTCATGTACCCCATCGACGAAAAGCTCAAGTCCAAGGGCCAGGGCGGCAAGCTGCGCCTGATGTACGAAGCCAACCCGATGAGCTTCATCGTTGAGCAGGCCGGCGGCATGAGCTCCACCGGCCGCGTGCGCATCCTCGACCTCCAGCCCAACGACCTGCACCAGCGCGTGCCGGTCATCCTCGGCTCCAAGAACGAAGTCGAGCGCGTGGTCGGATATCACAGCGAAGGCTGAGCCTTCGCCGGCCGGCGACTGCCGGCAACGCAACATCGAACGCCGGGCCTCGCGCCCGGCGTTTTTGTTTGCGGTGTGGCATCGCCTCGCTGATCGGGGCCGCTGGAGATTACGGCGAAATTCGCAGCCGGCTCGAACGACGACCGCAAGCGGATGACCGCTTCCAAGCGCTCAGTGCGCAATGCGGTACGAATCGCGAACTACCCGCTTTTCCTCCGCGATCGACATCCACTCGGGCCCGTCTGCGTCAATCATGCGCTGCCGGAAAATCGCTGGCCGACCGTCTCGCGGATGGGCCGAATGGGGCGCACCTCGATCGTGCCCACTCTGGCGGGCGGTATTCCGGCGGCAATGCGGATGGCCTCGTTGAGATCACGCGCCTCGATCATGTAAAACCCCGCGAGCTGCTCCTTGGTCTCGGCGAACGGACCATCGGTGACGGACAGTTTGCCGTCGCGTACACGCACGCTGGTGGCGGTTTGCACGGGTTCGAGCGCTTCCGAGGCGATGCAGTAGCCGCCTTCCCGGATCAACGCATCGTAGGCGACGCAGTCCTCGTCCGGCAGTTCCGCCAGGCGGGCCTCGTCCAGGTAGACCAGACACAGGTATTTCATCGCGCAGTCCTCCGCGTCGCGGCTCAGGGCGTCGGCGTCCGGGCGGCCATGTCCCGCATCGCCTGCTCGATCTCCTCCGGGCTCACGTCGCGCACGTGACTGGCGACCGACCATCTGTGTCCGAAGGGATCCTCCAGCACACCGTAGCGATCGCCCCAGAACATGTCCTCCACAGGCATGGCGAGCTTGGCGCCGGCGTCGACGGCACGTGCGACGAACGCATCGACGTCCGCCACGTAGAGGTGGATCGTCACCGGCGTGCCCTTGAGCGCCTTGGGGCCGAGCGAGCCCCATTCCGGAAATTCGTCGACCAGGAACACGGCCGAGTCGCCGATTTTCAGGTAGGCGTGCATGAGCTTGCCTTGCGGGCCCGCCAACCGGCCCATTTCCTTGGCGTCGAACGCGCGTACGTAGAATGCGATGGCATCCGCCGCGCCGGCGCATACCAGGTGTGGCGTAACCGTGTGCATACCGTTCGGGATGGGATTGATCTGAGCAGCTTGCATGTTGCTTTCTCCTCCTACGTCTGGTGGCGGCAGCCCGCGTTTAGCGGCTTGCCCTGAATTCTTCCGCCAGGCTGCGGAACCGCTCGACCGACTCGCTGGGCTCGAAGTCGTCCAGATCGAACACCGGCCGCACCTCGATCTCGCCCTCGCCGCCGTCGATCGCCGGGTTGGGGAAGCGCCGGGTCCAGGTCACGGCCTCCTCGCGGGAGGCCACCTCGATGAGCGTATAACCGGCGATCAACTCCTTGGTTTCGGTGAAGGGGCCGTCGACGAAGCTGCGCTTTTCCCCCTCATAGCGGATGCGCCAACCCCGGCTGCTCGGCTGCAGACCGGATGCATCGACCAGCACCCCGGCCTGAGCCAGTTCCTCGTGGTAGGCCGTCATTTTGGCGATGAGCGCCTCGCTCGGCATGGCGCCGTCCTCGGAATCCTGCGTGGCTTTGACGATGATCATGAAGCGCATGGTCGTTCTCCTCTGTTTATCGGTGTGGTTGCGTGGCGGCGCCCGCTATCCGCCCGCGTGGGCTTGCCGCAGGGCGTCGAGATCGAGCTTCTTCATCAGCAACAGCGCCGCCATGACGCGCTGCGCACGCGCCGGCTCGGGGCCGCCGAGCAAATCGCTCAATTCGGCCGGCACAACCTGCCAGGACAGGCCGAAGCGATCCTTGAGCCAGCCGCACTGCTGCGCCGCGTCGTCGCCACCGGCCGAGAGTTTTTCCCAGTAGGTATCGATCTCCTGCTGCGATTCGCAGACGACCTGGAACGAGACGGCCTGATTGAAGCGAAACGCCGGGCCGCCGTTGAGGGCGAGAAACGGCTGTCCGGCCAGTTCGAAGGACACCGTCATGACCGAACCCGGAGGCTTGCCGTGTATGTCCTGCCCGGCTTCGGCGTAATGGCTGACGGCACCGATTCGGGCATCTTCGAAGATCGAAACGTAGAACTGTGCGGCCTCCTCGGCCTGGTCGTCGAACCATAGGCATGGCGTGATGTGCGGCATGAAGGGGTCTCCGGAGAGGGCGTGTACAACTTGTAGTCGAACGGGCGCCGTCCGAATCGACAACCGCACGAAAAAAATTTTGCGAGGCGCAGGGACCGTGAAGAACCGGCCGCCACTCAGTCCGATGCGGCGGCGTGCAGCTCCGCCAACCGCCGTTCGAGAAAAAGGCGTTCCGGAGCCTGTTTCGCGAGCGCGAGTGCCTGTTCGTAGGCCGCACAGGCCTGTTCGACTTGCCCCAGGCGACGATTGAGATCGGCCCGCGCCGCATGCGTCAGGTGGTAGTCCGTCAACTCGCCGCGCTGCAGCAGGGCGTCGATCAAGGCAAGCCCCGCTGCGGGGCCATCGTGCATCGCCACGGCGACCGCGCGATTGAGCGCCACCACGGGCGACGGTTCCAGACGTTCAAGCAGGTCGTAGAGACTCACGATGCGAGCCCAATCGGTCGCCGCCGCTTCCGAAGCACCGCCGTGCACCGCCGCGATGGCGGCCTGTAGCGAATACGGGCCGACACGCCGCGTTGACCAGACGGCGTCGACCAGCGCCTGCCCCTCCGCGATCAATGCCGCGTCCCAGCGCGACCGGTCCTGGTCCTCCAGCAGGATCAGGTCGCCGTCTGGCGTGGTGCGCGCCGAGCGGCGGGATTCGTGCAGCAGCATCAAGGCCAGAAGACCCAGGATTTCGGCTTCCGGCAGCAGACTTGCCAGCAGCCGCGCCAGACGGATCGCTTCGTCCGACAACTCGTGCCGGGTCAGCGCATTGCCGCCGGAGGCCGCGTAGCCCTCGTTGAACACCAGATAGATCACGCGCAGCACGCTATCGAGCCGTTCCGGCAGATTTACCTGCGAAGGCACTTCGTAAGGTATGCCTGCATTGCGAATCTTCGTCTTGGCGCGCACGATACGCTGCGCGACCGTCGCCGGAGCGCTCAGGAAGGCACGGGCGATCTCCTCCGTCGTCAACCCGCAGACCTCACGCAGGGTCAACGCCACCTGGGCCTCGGGCGACAGCGCCGGGTGGCAGCAGGTGAAGATCAGGCGGAGGCGATCGTCGCCGATGTCGTCGTCGGCCAGCACTGCAGGATCATCGGCATCGTCGCAGCCAGGCTCCGGCATCTCATCCAACGCTGCAAAACGCGCGGCGCGTCGTCTGCGGTCGATGGCCTTGAAGCGACCGACGGACACGAGCCATGCGCGCGGACTATCCGGCAAGCCCTCGCGCGGCCATTGCTCCAGCGCGGCCCGAAAAGCATCGTGCAGGGCCTCTTCGGCGAGATCGAAATCGCCGTCGAGCAAACGAACCAGGGTAGCGAACACACGACGAGATTCAGTGCGGTAAATCCCATCCACATGCCGCGAAAGCGGCGTCGTCTCTTTTCTGGTCATCGATGACGCCCCGGTTCGTGCATCCAGAATCTTTCAATGTGCTTTGCAGACGTTTATCGTAAAAGTAGACGCAGCAATTATTCATTGTCGCGGTCCATTAGGTCGAAAGTTTGTGTAGTTTCGGTGCGGACAGGCGAATATCATTACTCGGCGCATCCCTGCACCTCGCCCTTGAGCAATTTACGCAATACTCGTTGCTGGTGTTCATTCGCTGCCGAATCAAACAAAAGCGGAGTTGGCGGAATGGTTTCACACGCCTTAAGCGCTTCCCGCGCAGTTAGTGGGAAGCGTCGGCGCGCAGTGATGCCCAGGCCGCGGCTGTCTGTGGCTTGTGCTGCAATGCCCAGGCTGTTAAGGCCGGCAACGAGCGCGGCCGGGCGATCATTCCTGGAATTGGGGGAGTAGCTGACGGCGCCACTGATAGGTCAGCACGGTTGGCGTTGTAACGACCTTGTTCGGGCACCAGAGCCTGCGTATCCCATGGATCGGCACTATAGCCGTAGGCCCCCCCCCTGAATCTGCCTGAGCGATGCTGATACCACTCAAGATAAGTGCCAGGAATACGAATGATGGAAAAGTGCGCATCTTACCGAACATCATTGGGCGCATTATTCAAGACAACCCTTTCCCGGGCATTGGTCATTGCTACATGGGTAAGGCAAAAAACCAGACATTACCGCGCGCCGGCTAGCGACGGTTGTCTTGGGCGCAGCGGGGAGACAGCATGCAAACAATAAACAGCGGTGAAATAAATTAAATCAAAACCAAGAATTTTTAAAAATCTTCCAAGCCACGCTTGAATTCCGGTTACTATAATCTCGAAATATAAAACGCGACCAACAAAATCACACCCTTATATATCATGCAAAAAATAGAAAGAAACTGGAAACGCAAACATAGTCAGCGCTCTTATCTTTATGAACTCGATCCTTAAATCAACTCCATGGGGCCTATTTTTTATCTCTAATATCAATAAAAATAGCTATATCCAAATATCACAATTCAAGACATTTTTCTAATTAAATTTTTTAACCACCAGTACACATAATTCAATGATGCTGCCAATTCATCCCATTTTCTTTTAAAGAACTTATAAAATACAAATACTATAAAACCATAGAACGGGGGCACCACCGCCAAATTCCATATCCCTATATTGACGCCAAAGGCCGGCCATATATAAATATATAAATTAAATACCGACAAACCATAAATGAGATACACAAAACCTCTTTTCTCTTCGCTATTGTATCTAACACCGAATAAGTTAACGATAGTCCACAGATAGAAAAATACAGCAGCTAACCACGCGGTTTTTCCTGGCCCATCTCCCTGAAAAAATGTCACATAGCCAGAAAACAATAGTGTTATAAACACGACCAATATCAGGCAAAAAAACTGAACGCCCTTTTCCAAGAATCACCTCATAAATAAGTTTGTTATAGTCATATAATTAAAAAATTCCAATAGAATTACCTTGAAAAACGTGACTAACATAGACCCTCAGTCATGAAGACTAAAATAGACAATTGAATCGCTGATCAAATCTGGAAACTACGTTCCAATAATGCAGCATGATGGTTATCATTGGGACGCATTTAGCTGAATCGAATAAATCAGCCCCCCCCCAGCTTTAGGCTGGGGGGGGGGGGGGCTTTTAAAGATCAGCGGCTTGGAATGCCGCATAGCTGTGGGCGAAAGCTGCGCCCGCACCAGGTAGTGTCAAACCGAAGGTATCCACGGCCATATAGGACTCGACTGCACCAAGGGCGAAATATCCCGCGCCTAAAGCTACGTCACCCAAGTTAACACCGTTCTGATTTCTTGTATTGCTGCTCCCACCGCTTACGAACTGCATTTCGCCCAAAGTCAATTCACGCATGATTCCATCCCTCGCTGGTCTCACAATCACGGGAACGCTTCCCGCGAGCTTCTCGCTTAATGCAAGAACTTTCAATGCCGAGATTCGCTATTTATTGGCTGACGAACTAGTTATTAGTACTGATTGATCCTAATCCATGCAATTTGTTTCATGTATAAGTAATTAAAATTACAAATTTGATATGCGCATTAACCGTTTTGTCGTGGGATGGGCATGCGCCAGTAAGAGCTTGCTAACTTTAGGGGATACAGATCCGTTCTGACTGGACGCCTCCCCACCTTTTACTTCCCAACTCAGACAGGCTCCGCATCGGACTGACGCAGCAGACTCCCTTCGAGCACTTGGCGTGAAACCTCTTCCAGGCGCCCGCCACTCAGACGCATGATGCGGTCGCACTGCACGATGCTTTCCCAGCGGTGTGCGATCACCACGCGGGTTATACCCAGCGCACGAAGGTTGTCGTTCACTTGGCGCTCGCGCAGGCTGTCGAGATGACTGGTCGCCTCGTCGAGCACCAATACGCGGGGCTTTGCCAGGAGCGCACGCGCCAACAGCACGCGCTGCTGCTGCCCGCCCGAGAGCACGGAGCCCATATCGCCAACCAAGCTCTGATAGCCCATGGGCAGTGCGGCGATCTCGTCGTGCACGGCGGCCGCACGACTGGCGGCGACGATGTCGTCGAGGCTCGCCTCTGGATTGGCCAAAGCGATGTTGTCGGCAAGCGCGCCTGCAAACAGTGTATCGGCCTGCATGACGGAGCTGACCAGGGGGAGCGGTAATAGCTCGATAGTTTCACACGCCGTAAGCGCTTCCCGCGCAGTTAGTAGGAAGCAGCGGGTCTATTTCACACGCCTTGAGCAATGGCGTTCTTGACTAGTTTCGGTGCGGGCGTGCAAGTGACTTTGTACGGCGTATCCCTGCGCCTTACCCCTACGGGGCTGACGCGAACGGCTACGCCTATGCTTTTTATTTCCCGTTACGCCTTGCCACGTCCGTGCGCGCCGACGTGGGGTCGGGCGGCAGGACGCCGCCCGAGCAGCTTCGCCCGGACGGCTAATGCCTGCTGTGCCCCTCGGCGACGCGTGCGGGCGAGGTCTGCCCGAAGGGACAAGACGTTTCGGGCGCGTTTCTTTCGTCCATTTCTTTACGCGAATAAAGAAAAAATCGTCGTGAACAACAATCGCGTAAGCCCCGGAGGGGTGAGGCGCAAAGATGCGTCGAACAAATCGGGCCGGGCACGTCGCTATGTCAATCGAAAAGCAGAAAAACTGATTCACGCCCGAAATCAGGATCAGAGTCATCAGGAATGAATATACGAGAACTACAAATCACATCAACGGCACGAATTAATAAACTACTGGAATATGTAATATGATTAAGGCTATTTTGGCCAAAATAGATCAGCCATGATCTCTCCATATCAGGGAGATCAAAGGCTGGATTTATTGACAACGTGGGCGGCCATGTTGTGCCAAACGTTCAGCGTTGCCTTGCGCTCAAACTTGTTATTCTTAGTGAGCTACCGAGCATATTGGCTCATGATTTTTGGTTGAATTTTAACCTCGAGGTTCATGCGTTTAACTATTACAGTAAAATCACGCCAACTTGAACGCTTTGAGGTTGTGCTTTATCGATATTTAATTCAACGGCTGGGTATAGGATTGAATCCGACATTGCGGTACAGCTGCGCCCGATCGACGGCAACCTCGTTCATGACCTCGACCAGTACGATACGCGCCGAGATGAGGTTCTGTTCCGCCGTTACCAAATCGAGCATGCTCGCCAGTCCGATACGGTATTCGGTCCGAATGCCGTCCACGGCCTTGCGTGCGCTGGCAACCTGCTGACGCGCGGCCTTATAGGCGCGCACGGCGCCGCGCCAGCGCGCGTAGTTCTCCCAGACGGACAGTTGAACGGCGTTTGCGGTTACGCGCACCTGTGCCTGCGCTTCTTGCATTAGCGCACGGTTCTGTTGCATCTGATAGGCGGCCGAATAACTGAGATCTAGCGGGATGTTGAGCTTGAGTCCGATGCTGAAGCTGCTTTCGTCCGGCTGATTGCTCAGTACATTTTTCCCCAGACCGGCGTTTAGCGACAGGCTGGGGCTGTCCGCACTTGCGGCCTGGCGCACTGCGGCGCTAGCTGCACGTACGCGGGCTTGCTCCGCCAGCAGGGTCGGGTTTTTGCGCAGGGTGGTGCGCAACAACGCGTGAATGGATGCCGGAACGGTATCGCGTGGCACGGGTAAGGGGTAGACGGACAGGGGCGTCGTTACCGGCAGACCAGCCGCCTCTGCAAGTATGCCGCGCTGCGCGGCCGCTTGGCCCTGAGCGGAATGCAGCTGCTCCTGCGCTTGTGCCAGTTCCATCTGTGCCTGATAGACATCGGTTGCGGATTTCAGATGCACGCGGTATTGCGCCTCCGCGTCCGCGTAAATTTCGTGTGCCTCGGCGACGCCCTGACGGTAAATGTGGACCTCTTCACGGGCCTGAGCCATATCGTAATAGTCGACGGCGACGTTCAAGGCGATGGACTGCAAGGCGGCATTGGCATCGAAGCGGCTCGCCAGGACATTGGCACGCGCCTGATCCACCGTCGCCCGGCGGTAGCCGAAATGAAACAGCGTCTCGCTCAGCGTCAGGCTGTTGTAGACGCCGTTGACGGGCGGCGGACTGATGCCGATGTCGTAGGTGGTACCGCTGCGCTGGTCGTTGACTATCACGCTAGACGTGGGCAACCACGCCCCCTTGGCGACACCCAGAGCGGCTGCGGCTGCGCGCAGCGATGCCCAGGCCGCGGCCGTCTGTGGGTTGTGCTGCAACGCCCAGGCTGTTAAGGCTGGCAACGAGCGCAGCCGGGCGATCATTCCAGGAATGGGGGGAGTAGCTGACGGCGCTACTGGTAGGTTCGTACGGTTGGCGTTGTAACGACCTTGTTCGGGCACCAGAGCCTGTGTATCCCAGGGATCAGCACTATAGCCGTAGGCAGAACCCCCCCCTGAGTTTGCCTGAGCGATGCTGACTCCATCTAATATAAGCGCCAGACAAATAAACAATAAAAACGCACACTTCTTATCGATCATTGTTAGGGACTTCCCCAAAACCAAACCTCAAGGCCCGCATCAACAATCGCCTTGGGCATTTACATGTTTCTTATAAAAAATCGCGATAGCGCTCAGCAGCGCCATACCAGAACTGTCAATGCAGCCTAGAGACAGGTTTTCGAATAATTCGCGCGAGGCGAATTTTTGAAGCAGTATATAGTGAGTTACCCACTCAATCCGGTGAAGCCCCAAATAAAAAGGCTAAAGCGCATCATGACACACAGTTAATCGCTGCAAATGAAAAAAAATGGAATTGCAGGGAAGTCCTGGATCTGAAGTGGAGCTATCCTTAATTTAAACGGAACTTACGCAGAGATTATTAGCCAGAAAAATATGCATAAGAACATTGATGAGAAGTTGCTTATCTTAAATTATTTATGTTCATGAAAGCCTAAAATCCCCTTTTTCCAGAGAGGAGATATGGCCGCCAAGAAAATCACAAGAGCTACTACTTGTAGCCACAGTGGAATTTCCTTGATAATTGATAAACACATAACCAAATTGTAGAGGGTGGTTGCGATACCTAGCCTTATTGCTCCTTTTCTAGCTCCCCTGAAGTAGGCCCAAAAAACGGAAGCGTAGACGAACACGAATGCCACAGTAACGACAATGCCGACTATCTGATTCGAATTTTCTGGAACACCTTCAATGCTGTGATATGCGTAAAAGGCGAGCTCGGTTATACCGACAATTAACAGAGCTAAGAATAGTAAGAAACCGAGCCCGCCTCTATCAGGTTTCATGACTTAAGCTTTACCCTTCAGCCTCGGCAATCGCGTACGCGAGAACGATCCCAGCAGCAAATCCTGCGGCGGCAGGAGCGCCGATTACCGCTGCGACGCCGCCAACAGCGCCTATGAGTTCCACACCTCCTTTCAAACTCAGCCCACCAGATACTTCTTCGATTTCATCCAAAGTCAATTCACGCATGATTCCATCCCTCGCTGGTCTCACAATCACGGGAACGCTTCCCGCGAGCTTCTCGCTTAATGCAAGAACTTTCAATGCCGAGATTCGCTATCTATTGGCTGACGAACTAGTTATCAGTACTGATTGGGCCTAATCCATGCAATTGGTTTCATGTATAAGTAATTAAAATTACAAATTTGATATGCGCATTAACCGTTTTGTCGTGGGATGGGCATGCGCCAGTAAGAGCTTGCTAACTTTAGGGGATACAGATCCGTTCTGACTGGACGTCTCCCCACCTTTTACTTCCCAACTCAGACAAGCTCCGCATCAGGCTGATGCAGCAGATTCCCTTCGAGCACTTGGCGCGATACTTCTTTCAAGCGCCCGTCGCTCAGACGCATGATGCGGTCGCACTGCACAATGCTTTCCCAGCGATGTGCGATCACCACGCGGGTTATACCCAGTGCACGAAGGTTGTCGTTCACTTGGCGCTCGCGCAGGCTGTCGAGATGGCTGGTCGCCTCGTCGAGCACCAATACGCGGGGCTTTGCCAGGAGCGCGCGAGCCAACAGCACGCGCTGCTGCTGCCCACCGGAGAGCACGGAGCCCATATCGCCAACCAAGCTCTGATAGCCCATGGGCAGTGCGGCGATCTCGTCGTGCACGGCGGCCGCACGACTGGCGGCGACGATGTCGTCGAGGCTAGCCTCTGGATTTGCCAGCGCGATGTTGTCGGCTAGCGTGCCTGCAAACAGTGTATCGGCCTGCATGACGGAGCCGACCAGGGCGCGATAGCGGCGCAGCCCCAGTTGGCGCACGTCGACCTCGCCCATCAACAGTTCCCCTCGTTCCGCCGTAAGCAATCCGAGCAGGAGCTTGACCAACGTGCTTTTGCCGCAGCCGGAAAGGCCGACAACGGCCAGCGATTCACCGGGAGCAAGCTCGAAGGAGACATCCTCCAACACCCACGGCTCGTCGGCACCGTAACGGTAGGCGAGGTTTTTTGCCAACAGGTGCGGCGCTGGATCGGGCCCCAGATAGGTGGATTCGACGTTCTTTTCCGGCGCTGCGAGAGCAATATCGGCCAGCCGCTCGCCATAGAGGCGCAGCATGCGGAAGGAAATCCAGGCGTTGATGAGCCCGTCGCCGCGCCCGATGAACTGGCTGGCGTAGGCTGCGTAGGCGACCAGCATGCCGATAGTGAAGCCACCGTGCATCACCTGCAGGGCCGCGAGCCAGATCACCGCAACGTGGCCTGCGCTCAGCAGCAGGTGTTGTGCCGCGCCGAACAGGATCGACAGCTGCTGTTCGCGGATTTGCTGGTTGGTGGTTTCCACCAGCAGGTTCCCGAAACGTGCAGTGCGGGCACTGTCCGCGTTGAAGCGCTTGAGCGCCTGCACGCCCCGAATCGCTTCCAACAGGTGGCTTTGCTGGGTCGCCCCGGCGTAGATGTGCCGTTCGGTGGCTGCACGCAGCGGTTCGTAGGCCACCCAACGCAGCAACAGATAGAGCAGCAAGATGCCGATCGCCACGGCGGTCAACTCGAGGCTGTAGATGCTCATCACGATCAGCAGGGCGCTCGCCATGATGCCGTCGAGCACCGCGCTGACCAGTTCGGTGGTGATGGTCTGGCGAATGTTCTGGATCGCGCCATAGCGCGAGACAACGTCGCCTATGTGGCGCCGCTCGAAAAAGTCCAGCGGCAGCTTCATCAGATGCGCAAAGGCGTTGGTCGCCCACTGCACGCCCAGCGTCGCGTTGACGTAGAGAATGACCCACGAGCGCAGCACGGAAAATGCCGCGGTGAAAAGCGTCACCGCCAGGAACCCGAGCCCCAGCAGGGTCAACAGCGAGTGATCGTTGATCACCAGCACTTCGTCGAGCACCCACTGCATGTAGAACGGCCCGAGGATGCCTAGCACCTCCAGTACCAGTGCCAGCGCGAATACCCGCAGTAGCGCCGATCTTAGCCCCTCCACCGAGCCGGCCAGGGCACGCAGCGACACACTCGGTTTTCGCGCCGCCGGTTCGAAGTTGGCAGCCGGCACCAGCTCCAGCGCCACGCCGGTGAACGCTTCGGATACCTCGGAGAGCGGCAATGTAAGCCGACCGTGTGCCGGATCGATAATGGTCGCTCCGTTGCGATCGACGTCCGTCAGTACCACGAAGTGGTTCATGTCCCAGTGCAGGATGCAGGGCAGGCGCAGACGGGCCAGTTCGTCCAGTTCCAACCGAACGGCGCGGGCATCCAACCTCAGTTCGGCAGCGACCTGCATCAGACGCGAGAGATGCATCCCCTTGAGCGAAGCGGTAAAGCGCCGTCGCATTTCACCCAGGTCCGTCTCGTAGCCGTGATAGCCGGCGACCATCGCCAGGCAGGCCAGACCGCACTCGGCGGCCTCCGATTGCAGTACGACGGGTACCCTCCGGCCGAAACCGAAACGCAGGCCGCCGAGCAGAGCTCCTCCGGATTTCATGAGGCTCCCTCGTGTGCCGCGTTGGCCGGCTTAGCAGCGGGTGCGGATGCAGGCTTGCCGGAAAGAAAGCCATGTCCCAGTCCGTAAAGCGGTTCGAACACCCACTGGATCAGCCGCAACCGGTTCAGCGTGACTTCCGCCTGCAACTGCATGCCTGCGCGCAGCGGTGCGGGCCGCCCACCGACCGTTACCGCCGTGTCGTGTAGCGACACCATCACCCGATAAAGCGGCACATTACTGCGTCCGCCAGCGGTTAGTGTCGTGATTTCCGCCGGCGTCAGGGCGCTGGGTGAGATGCTGCGCACCGTGCCTCGAAATGCACCGAACTCGCGGTATGGAAATGCCGCGTAATGCAGCAAAACCGTCGATCCCGTGTGCAGGAATCCAACCGCGCGGCTCGGCACCAGCAACTGCGCCTCTAGTGGGTCGTGGCCGGGCGTTATGGACAGCACCGAAGCCCCTGCAGAAACCGCTTGGCCCGGGTTGACCGTAAGCGCTGAAACGACGCCCGCCGATGACGCACGCAACAGTAAGCTACGGCCTTCGGCCGTCTTGGCGAGGCTCTGGCGCAGCGTTTCCAGCTTGTCGCGGATGGCGTTCTCCTGATTGCGTGCGTTCAGCGGCAGTTCCGCCAGTTGATGCCGAGCGGCATCGATCTGCTGAGTCAAGGCGGTGTGCTGTCCGCGCAGCTCCTGCAGCCGGTTCTTGGCGGAGTAGACGGTGAGCTGTTGTTGCTCCAACTCCGGATCGGAGACCAGGCCGCGCTGCTTGACGCTGAGGAACTCTTTCAGGATTTTCTCGGTGGTGGCGACGTCTTCGCGCTGCACGCCGATCTCGGCGTCCACCTGAGCACGCTGTACCTGCAAATCCTTCAGCTTGCCGGTCAGCATGCGGCGCTGGATATCGAACACGGATCTCTGCGTCTGCAGATTATCCAGCAGGAGATTCTTTTCTTCGCCCAGCGCCTGCGCGATCACGGTGCCGATCTGTCCCACGGCGGGGCTGTCCAGATGCACCGCAACCTCCATCAGAGGCGCACCGTATGGCACGGTCTCGCCCGAGCGCACCATGACCTTCTCCACCGTGCCTGAAAGCGGCACCGATACATCGAGTAGACCCTGGCTGGGCACCAGCATACCGCTCACGCTGAGGTGCCGGGTGTAACGTCCAAAGATCAGAAGAGCCGCGACCGCCAGCGTCAGCGCCAGCGCCAAAGCGGCATAGACGGAGTGGCTTACGGGGGACTGTACGCGCACCCGACCCAGCCAGCTCCGCTCGTGCCGCACCAATGCTTCGGTGCGGAAAAGCTTATTGGGGGCGTCAGTCGGCACTTCTTTTCCCGCAGTGTCGATTACTCACCGTGAGCGCTATTCCATCGGCTTTGACCCGGGAAGCCCGATCGCTAAGGCATAGCGAACAGCACGATCGGCGCACGCAAATGCCATGTCTCGTGGTCATGCTGGACAACATGGCCGTGGCCATGGCACGCACCTGAAAGCAAGTCTCGACTTCTTGGTTAATGTTACATAGCCGTCGAGACCCTTTCTCTCGACCCCCTGGAGCGGAGTAAAGTTACATTCGAGTTTTACCGTTGCCGGCTCGCGTTGTGACCCATTTGTGGCTTTGCTCGAATGCTGCGCCTTGGCCAAATGTAAACACGCCTTGGTGGACTTGCGGCAATCGCTCCGGAGCTGATTGAAATTTAGCGAAGAATGGATTTCAAGTTTGACTACTACTTCGTTGAGAAGTCTGCCTACGCGCTTGTCTCGTTCTTTGAAGCCGTTTTCGATGCAGGGCTAAATGAAGCAGTGAACTGGGAGTGAAAATGGTCGTCGTCTCAACACACACCTGAACTCAGGTATTGAACGCCCGCTGTGGAATTGGAGCCTTCTACGCATCCCGACACGTGATCGACTGGAGGGGTCGATAGCCGACCAATCCCTCTACCACCCCCCCCACATCACCCTCCCTCTCTCCGCATCATCAAACACGCCCCATGTCTCACTAACCCCCACCGGCGATAAAACGGGATCATTCTCGGGCCGCAGAACAGGTCGATGTAATCCACCTCGCAGGCGAGGGGGTGTTGACCACGCGATCCAGCAGCTCGGCGCCGAGACCGCTGCCGCGCCGGTCGGCTCGGACGATGACGTCGTAGAGCGTGGCGCGGTAGACGAAATCGGTGAGCACGCGGGCGAAGCCGACGAGGGCGTCGTCCGGGCCTTCGACGAGGGCAACGATCACGTCGGTGTGCGCGAGCATGCGTTCGACATCCTCGAGTCGGCGGTTTGCGCACCAGGATTCGCCCCGGTAGAGGTCCACCAGTTGGTCGATCTGCGCGTCATTGAGCCGCTCGACCGTGCGCCACGCCGTTGCGCTGTCCGCAGCCGTCAGATCGTCTCCCGTCACCACACCGCCTTCCGTCGACACCGCTTCACTCCTTTTGCGTTTGCGTCCGTTCGTTTTCCGTCATCATCGCCGCCACAGTCCGGTCCGCCTCGCGCGGGGAGGCCGCCAGCCGTTCGGCGAGCTTATGTCGGTCCTCCGCGGACCGGTTCTGGCTCAGCTTGAACTTGGCCTCGACGCGCTCGATGGCGATTTCGAAGCCGACGATGTAGTCGAGCTTTCCGGCCTGTGGATCGCCGCTGCCGCCCCAGCGCCAGTCTTCGCCGACATCCGCCTCGAAGGCCGCTGCCAGGCGGCCGATCAGCGCGCTTAGCGCCTCGCGGTCGGTGACCCGACGGATGCGGCCGTGCACGTGCACCGCCGCGAAGTTCCAGGTCGGCACGCCGGGCGACGCGTACCAGAGCGGCGAGACGTAGGCATCCGGTCCGCGGAACACGGCCAGCACCGCGTCGCCGTCATCGAAGGCCGTCGCATGAGGATTGGCCCGCGCGAAATGGCCGATCAGCCGGTCCCCGGGGCCGCCCATATCCTCGCGCAGCAGGGGCACGTGGCTGACGTGCGGCCCGTCCGCGCCGCTCCCGCTAACGAGCAGGGCCAGCGGATGGGCGCGCAGCAGGGCATCGATGCGCTGGGGGTCTTCCTCGCGGAAGGCGGCAGGCAGGTACATGGCGCTTCTCCTGTCGGCGCACCGGCTCATGGCCGGCGCGCCGTCTGCGTTTTCTAAGGTGCGGCGTCGCGCGCGTCCGCGTCCGTCGCCAGACTGCCGGCCGCCAGCGCGCGGTTGACCGCCGAGGTCACGGCGTCGATCGAGGCGCTGAGCACATCGTCGTGCAGCCCCACGCCGAACACCGTGCCGTCCGCCGCCGCGATCTCGACGTAGGCGACGGCACGGGCGTCAGCGCCAGGGCCGGCGCCGTGCTCGCGGTAGTCGACCAGCCGGATGGCGGCGCCGGTCGCCTGTTCGAGCACGTGCACGTAGGCGTCGACCGAGCCCTTGCCGTGGCCGGTGAGCAGGCGCTCGCGTCCGTCCACGGACAGGGTGGCGGAAAGCCTGACCGCTCCGCGATCATCCCGCTGTTCGCGGTAGCCGCGCAATTCGATCGTGCCGCCGGCGAGGTATTCGGCCTGGAACAGGCGCCACAGGTCGGCCGAGCCCAGTTCGGCGCCGCTCGCGTCGGCCTCGCGCTGCACCACCCGGGCGAACTCGATCTGCAGCCGGCGCGGCAGGCTGATGCCGTAGTCCTGCTCCAGCAGGTAGGCCACGCCGCCCTTGCCGGACTGGCTGTTGACCCGGATCACCGCCTCGTAGCTGCGCCCGAGGTCGGCCGGGTCGATGGGCAGATAGGGCACCTCCCAGGCCGCATCAGCGCGCTGCGCCGCGAAGCCCTTGCGGATGGCGTCCTGGTGCGAGCCGGAGAAGGCGGTGAACACCAGTTCGCCGGCATAGGGGTGGCGCGGGTGCACCGGAAGCTGGTTGCAGTATTCGGCCACGCGCACCAGTTCGTTGATCTCGCCCATGTCGAGACGCGGGTCGACGCCCTGGGTGTAGAGGTTGAGCGCCAGGGTGACGACGTCGACGTTGCCGGTGCGCTCGCCGTTGCCGAACAGGGTCCCCTCGACGCGCTCGGCGCCGGCGAGCATCGCCAGTTCGGCGGCGGCCACGCCGCAGCCGCGGTCGTTGTGCGGGTGCACGCTGAGCACGATGGCGTCGCGGTCGCGCACGTGGCGGCCGAACCACTCCACCTGGTCGGCGAAGCCGTTGGGCGTGGACACCTCCACGGTCGCGGGCAGGTTGATGATGGTCTTGCGCGCGGGCGTGGGTCGCCACACGGCGTTGACCGCGTCGCAGATTTCCACCGCGAAATCCAGTTCGGTCGCGGTGAAGCTTTCCGGCGAATACTGGAACACCCAGTCGGTCTCCGGCTGGGCCTCGGCGCAGACCCGCACCCGTTCGGCCCCGCGCACCGCGATGTCGATCACGCCGGCGCGGTCGAGGCCGAAGACCACGCGGCGCTGCACCGGCGAGGTGGAGTTGTAGAGGTGCACGATGGCCCGGCGCGCGCCGCGCAGGGCCTCGAAGGTGCGCTCGATGAGCGCGTCGCGCGCCTGCGTGAGCACCTGGATGGTGACGTCCTCGGGGATCCGGTCGCTCTCGATCAGCCAGCGGACGAAGTCGAAGTCGGTCTGCGAGGCGGCCGGGAAGCCGACCTCGATCTCCTTGAAGCCGCGGCGCACCAGCAGCGCGAACATGCGCGCCTTGCGGTCGTGGTTCATCGGCTCGATGAGCGCCTGGTTGCCGTCGCGCAGGTCGACGCTGCACCACACCGGCGCCTCGCGGCAGACGCGCGTGGGCCACTGTCGGTCCGGCAGGTAGACGGGCTCGAAGGGGCGGTATTTGCCCTGGGGATCGAAATTCATGGCGTACTCCTGAAACTGAGATTGAGGGGGTGAACCAGGGCTGGGGCCGGTGGCCATGCGCGCACGCGCCAGGCCGCCGACCCTATCTCAGTCGCAGAAGGGCTAGACGCAGGGCAAGCTCGGGGCTCGCCGCGCCCACGCGCGAACGCGACTGCGCGGTGCGCAGGTCGGCGTGGGCAAACAATTTGGAGGGGATGGATTTCATGGACGCATTCTGTGTGTTCGACGGCTAAAACGCGGTGGGCCGACGCTCCCTGGGGAGGCCGGCTAGCGCAGTCGCAGTGCGTCGAACGTGTGAATGCGGGTGTTCATGGCCCGATTTATAACCGCTGACCGGGCCGATGGCAACCCCGGCGGCACAGGCCGCCGGGGCCGAAGGCCTACATGTCCCAGCCGCCGTGTGGCACCCGGCGCAGATAGACGTGGTGCGCCAGACGGATCATCGGCCGCGCGAGGAACTGCGCGCTGCCGAGGATGAACAGCCAGGTGCCGATGTGGGTCAGCGAGGGGTAGAGGAAAAAAACGCTGCCGACCAGAAACCAGATGGCGATCAGGAAGTCGTTGAAAATGCTGGCGGTTTCGTAGCGCTGATGGATGACGAGCTGTTCGCGTCCGAGCGTCAGGGTGACGTCGCGGCTGTCCTGCAGGGATTCCTCGGTCGATGCCATGGCGGCCTCTCTTCGGTTTGTGCAGACCGGGCGCGGTCCGCAGCGTGGGTTGGTGTCTAGTTGGTCAAGCAAGCGGCGGACGGGTTCCCTCACGCCTCCTCGGCAAGCTGGCGCGCGAGGTCGCCGAGAATGAACACCGCCTGCTCGACGGCGCGGCCCCAGGGCAGCGCGGCGTTGAGACGAATGAAGGAGCGGTAGCGCCCGGTGGCCGAGAACATCGGTCCGGGCGCGATGCTGATTCTGCGTGCCCGCGCGCGCTCGTGCAGCGCGAGGCTGTCGATGGCGTGCGGCAGCTCGACCCACAGCACGCAGCCGCCCTGCGGTCGCGTCATGCGCGTGCCCGGCGGAAAGTATTCGGCCACCGCGTCGCTGAGACGCGCGACGTGGGTCGCGTATTCGCCGCGCACCCGGCGCAGATGGCGCTCGTAGCCGCCCTGCGCGAGCAGCTCGGCGACCGCGAGCTGCGGCAGCGTGGCGGTGGCGAGGTTGCTGACGTACTTGTAGTAGCTGACCGGCTCGCGGTAGCGACCGGGCACGATCCAGCCCACGCGCAGACCGGGCGACAGGGTCTTGGAGAAGGACGAGCAGTACAGCACGCGACCGTCGCGGTCGCCCGCGAGCACCGCCGGCGGACGCTCGTGGCCGAAGCCGAGATCGCCCCAGATATCGTCCTCGATCAGCGGCACGTCGTGCGCGCCGAGCAGTTCGAGCAGCGCGTGCTTGCGTTCGACCGGCATGCAGTAGCCGAGCGGGTTGCTGTGGTTGGCCACCAGCACGCAGGCCTTGACCGGCCAGCGTTCGAGCACCACCTGCAGCGCCTCCAGCGATATGCCGCGTTCGGGATCTGTGGGCACCTCCAGCGCCTTGAGGCCGAGCGATTCGATGACCTGCAGCAGGCCGTAGAAGGTCGGCGACTCGATCGCGACCACGTCGCCGGGCGCGGTGGTCGCGCGCAGCGCCAGGGTCAGCGCCTCCTGGCAGCCGCTGGTGACGATCACCTCGTCGGGATCGACTGCGCAGCCGGCCTCGGCCATGCGCCGGGCGATCTGCACGCGCAGTTCGGGCACGCCCGGCGGGAAGGCATAGGCCGTCGCGCGTTCGGCGTAGTGCGTCATCGTACGGCGCAGCGCGGCGCGTTCGGCCTGCACCGGCAGGAAGCCTTCGGCGGGCACCGCGGCGCCGAAGGACACGACGCCCGGTTCGTGCGTCGCCTGCACCAGGCGCAGCGCCATGGCCTGCCCGCTGACCAGGGTCGGCCGCGACTGCGGGAGCGACGGCGAGGGCGGCGACGGCAGGGCGGTGCGGGCGCGCACGAAATGGCCCGCGCGCGGCCGCGCCTCGATGCGCCCCTGGTCCTCCAGCAGCTGCTGCGCCTGCACCACCGTGCCCACGCTGACGCCGAACTGCCGGCTCAGCTTGCGCACGCCCGGCAGGCGCTCGCCGGGCGCGTACTGCATCCGCTCGATGCGTTCGGCGATCTGTGCGGCGACCCGCTGGTAGAGCACGCCCGGCACGCTCGCGCTCATGCGGCCTCCGGGGCGGTACAGAACGCCGCCCCCGCAAGGGGTACAGTTGGCGGGGCATTGAAACTGTATCGGTTCATTTTAAAAGTTTCTGAATCTGTACCATCGCAAGTATGGCCGCTACAGTGTGACGACACAAACCCGCCAGGACCCAGCCATGCGCCGTGACCTCCGACTGTTCCAGGTCGATGCCTTCGCCGACCGCCCGTTCTCCGGCAATCCAGCCGCCGTGTGCCTGCTCGACGCGCCCGCCGAGCCCGCCTGGATGCAGCAGGTCGCCGCCGAAATGAACCTCTCGGAAACCGCCTTCGTCAGCCCCGCCGAGGACGGTTTCGACCTGCGCTGGTTCACGCCCGCGGTGGAGGTGGATCTGTGCGGGCACGCCACCCTGGCGAGCGCGCATGTGCTGTTCGAGACGGAAACGCTGGCCGCGGCTACGCCGGCGCGCTTCCACACGCGCAGCGGCCTGCTGACCGTCGGCTGCCGCGACGAGGGTTACGAAATGGACTTTCCGGCCGATCCCCCGGCGCCCTGCACAGCCCCCGCCGGACTCGCGGCGGCACTGGGCGCCGAGCCGGTCGCGGTGCTGCAGGGACGGGTCGACCTCGTGGTGCGCCTCGCCGACGCCGCGAGCGTGCGCGGGCTGACCCCGGACTTCGCCGCGCTGCGCCGGATCAAGGCACGCGGCATCATCGTGACCGCGGCGGGCGACAAGCCCGACCGCGACTTCGTCTCGCGCTTCTTCGGCCCGCAGGTCGGGATCGACGAAGACCCGGTCACCGGCTCGGCGCACTGCACGCTCGCCCCCTACTGGGCCGCCGAACTCGACCGCGACCGGTTGAACGCCTACCAGGTCTCGGCACGCGGCGGCCGGCTTTCGCTGGCACTGGACGGTGACCGCGTGCGCATCGGCGGGCGCGCGGTGACGGTGTTCACGGGGGTGCTGCATGCCTGAGCAAAGCGTTGCGCGCTGCTGGTTCAACGGCCGCCTGGTCGATCCCGCCGCGCCGCAGATCTCGGTCTACGACCACGGCCTGCTCTATGGCGACGGCGTGTTCGAGGGCATCCGCTTCTACGCCCGCCGTCCGTTCCGCCTGCAGGCGCACCTCGACCGACTGCTGCGTTCGGTACGCGCCATCGCCCTGGAACTGCCCTACGACGCCGAGGCGCTGACGGCGGCGGTGCACGAGACCATCGCCGCCTGCCCGCTCGATGACGGCTATCTGCGTCTCGTGGCGACGCGCGGCATCGGCACCCTCGGCATCGATCCGCGCAGCTGCGCTCGGCCCAGCGTGTTCGTCGTCGCCGACCGCATCGTGCTCGCCGCCGAATCCAGCCGCACCCGCGGCCTGCGCGTGGCCATCGCGGCCACCCGGCGCCTGCCGGCGGACGGCCTCGATCCGCGCATCAAGAGCCTCAACTACCTCAACCACATCCTCGCGCGGATGGAGGCGAGCCGTGCCGGCGCCGACGAGGCGCTGCTGCTCAACGCCCAGGGCCGGGTGACCGAAGGCAGTGGCGACAACGTGTTCGTGGTGCGCGGCGGCGAACTGCTCACCCCACCCGGTATCGACGGCGCGCTGGAGGGCGTCACCCGGGCGGTCGTGCTGGAACTGGCCGCCGCGCTCGGCCGGCCGGCGCGCGAGGCCTCGCTCGCGCCCTACGAACTGCACACGGCCGAGGAGTGCTTCCTCACCGGCACCGCCGCCGAACTGCTGCCGGTGCGCGAGATCGACGGCCGCGCGTTGCCGTCCTGCCCCGGCCCGGTCACGCGCGCGATCCAGGACGCCTACCTCGCCCTGATCGCACGCGAATGCGGAGCGGCACCGGGCGCGGCGTGATTCTCGACCTGCTGCCCTTCGCAGGATTGCTGGCGGTGCTCGCCAGCCGCCGTGCTGGGATCTGGGCCGCGGCGCTCGCCGGCGCCGTCCTCAGTCTGCCGGCTGCACTGCAGGGGGCGCCGGACGTCCACGCCGCGTTCACCGGGATCGGCGTTTCCGTCCTGCATGGACTGTGGGTGAGCTGGCTGGCCATCTCGGTGATCCTCGCAGGCTTGCTGTTCCATCAGGTCGTCGAGCACGCGCGCGCTCGATCAGAGCCCGCGGACCCAACGCCGGGAAGCTTGTCACCCACGGCGCGCTACCGGATGCTGTTCGCACTGTGTTTCCTGCTCGGCCCGTTTTTCGAAGCGGCCACCGGGTTCGGGATCGGGCTGGTCGTGACCTTGCCGCTGATGTTGCGCCTGGGCATTGCGCCAACTACGGCTGCCGTGCTCGCGCTGTACAGCCAGATGCTGGTGCCCTGGGGCGGCATGGCGGTTGGCACCACCGTCGGCGCGGCCCTGGCCGGCATCGATCTGCGCGCGCTTGGCATGGCCAGCGCCGCCCTGACAGCGTTGCTGCTCGCCGGCTATCTCGCCCTGTTCTGGCATCTGGCCGCCGCCGAGGGTCTGCGTCCGAACCCGCGCCAGCGACTGGACGATCTCTGCTGGGCTGGTCTCCTCGCGGGATTGCTGATCCTCGGCAATGCCGTGATCGCGGTACCCGTCGCCGGACTGTTTGCGACCGGCGTCCTGCTCATCGCACGCCACTGGCGCGACCATCGGCCCACGACGGCCGAGTGGCTCGGCGCCGCGCGCGGCGGCGTCCTATCTCCTGCTCGTGATGCTGCTGCTGTTCACCCACGCGCTGCCGCCGCTGCGACGCATGCTGGAGCATCTGTGGGTCTGGCAGCCGGCTGCGGGCTGGCCCGCCTTTCCGCCGTTCTACGAAGTGCCATTCTGGCTTTGCGCGGCGGCTCTCGCATACGGCCTCACGCGGCCGGCCGGCACGCTTGCCTGGGGGGCGCTGCTGCGGCAAGGCGCGCGCATGGGCTGGCCGGCGGTGCGTACCACCGTGCTGTTCGTGGTGATGGCACAGCTGATGAGCGACGCCGGCATCCCCACCCGGCTCGCTGCCGGCTGGCAAGCCGCGGCCGGCTCTTTAGCGCTTTATGCCTCGCCGCTGCTCGGTGGCCTTGCCGGACTGCTAACGGCAAGCAACACGGCCTCCAATGCCTTGATGATGCCCTTGCAGGCGGCGATGGCGGGCACACACACATCGCTGCTGCCCTGGCTTGCCGCGGTACAGAACGTGGCCGGCAGCGCGCTGACCGCACTCTCGCCGATCCGCATCGAAATGGCCGTCGCGCTCGCCGGGCTGGCCGGCGGCATGGGGCGCGTCTACGCCCGCGCCTGGCCTTACGGCGCGCTGCCGCTGGCCCTGCTCACCGCGGCGCTGGCCGCCCTTCGCCTGGGCTGAGCCTCAGTCGCCGTCCTCCGGCGGCACGTATTCGTCGTATTCGTCGTATTTGCGCGACTGTCCGCGCACGCGCTCGACGGGATACTTGGCGCGGTTGAGTTCGAGCTTGCGCAGCGCGGCGGCGCGCAGGTCGACGTCCAGGCGGTCGGCGAGGCGGATCAGGTAGAGCAGCACGTCGGCCATCTCGTGCTCGATTTCGCGTCGCCGCTTGGCATCCGGCGCGGCGCTTTCCTCGGGTGTCAGCCACTGGAAGCATTCGAGCAGTTCGGCCGCTTCCACCGACAGGGCCATGGCGAGGTTCTTCGGCGAGTGGAAGCGTTCCCATTCGCGCTCCTGCGCGAAGCGCTCCAGGGCCTCGCGCAGCGTTTCCAGGGTATCGGTGGTCGACATGGGCCTCTCGCGGATTCGATGACGCCCCGATTCTAACCCCGGCGGGATGCGCCCTGTCTTCAGCGCGCGAGCAGCTTGAAATCGAGCACCGCGAAGCCGTCCACGGCGATGTGCACGGTCAGTAGGATCGCGACGACGTACAGCAGCGCGAAGCCCATGCCCACGGCAAGCCCGCGCAGGGTGTACGGCGGGGCACCGGAAACGTCGGCCAGACGTCGACCGCGTGCGGCGAGCCAGAGCACCCCGAGATAGCTCAGGATGACCCAGGCGACGGGTATTGCGATGGCCAGCATCTCGATCGGCATGGAACCCTGGTAGGGCTCGATCAGGCGATCCTCGAATGCGGTCAGGCCGAAGACGGAGGTGACGCCGTGCTGGATCACGTACCAAGGAAATTCCGCCGCCACATAGACGCCGGCCAGCGCCTGTGGCCAGTCCGCCAAACTATGCAGGGGCCAGTGCAGCATCCAGTGCATCGCCAGGGTTGCCACCACATCCACCGTCAGCAGCGCAAACAGCATGGCGATGCACAGCCGCGTAAGGGCCTGAGGCAGCTGCGCCGGCAGCGGTGCGGATACGCTTGCCCCGCTCATTGCATGGGCTCCCGCAGGCTGGTATCGCCGGCTTCCGCGCGGGGCGTTTCCGCCGGCAGGAACATGCCGCGAATCACACCCTGACCGGCGGCCTCATGAATCACCGCGAAGGCGACGTGGCCGATCCAATACGCCCAGGCCATCACCGAGATGGCGTTGTGCACCACCGACTCGACCGAATAGATGAAGAAGGTCGGCGCAAAGCCGAAGCTGAACGGAATGGTCACTCCAGGCCGCAGCAGGATGTTGAGCACGCCGGTCAGGGCCATGCCGATCATGATCAACACCCCGAGACCGTGCACGAACCCAGGCAGTCCCGCCGCCGCACCGGCTGGCGGCAGCCGACCGCGCAGCAACGCCCGGGTTTCCGACCAGACGGGAGCCATGCCCCCGCGATGCAGCCAGGGGAACAGCCGCTCACGCACTCTGGTATCGCGCCGCACTCGATGCAGGTATGCACCGAGCACGACCGCACACAGGATGCCGCCGATCTGGTGGGCATCGAATACGCCGACGGAGGAGGGCGCGGGAAATGCGGAATTTGTGGATACGTCCGACATCAGCGTGCTGCTGAACAGCTCGAAGCTGATCGCAAACGAGAGCAGCCAATGGTAGATCTTGGATGCACCGTCCCATGAATTCATATTTCTCACCTCGGTCCGACTTGCACAAACACATCGGGAAGGGAGCAATTTGCGCGCCAGACGATTTGGCCGCATAAATTCAATGGGTATTTAAATAATACGCGGGATTTTCTGCTGCAATTCGAAGCACGGATGGCGCAAATTCAGGCAATCCGCCGCTCTCGACGGATTGCCTGCGCGACGCTGACCAATATTAATTAATTTGTATTTCTTATCGCAAGATGTTGCCGAGAAAATTCAGCGCCCGCTGTTCTGGCGCTCGATCATCCACGCCGGATACTGCGCCAGCGGCGCGGTCGTCGCCGATAGTCGAGCGATCTGTTCTTCGGTCAGCGACACGGCCGGCGCGCCGAGATTGTCCTCGAGCTGAGCCATGTTTTTCGCACCGATGATGACCGAGCTGACCCCGGGTCGCGTGAGCAGCCAGGCCAGCGCCACCTGCGGAACGCTGGCCCCGGTTTCGCCGGCAACCGCCTCCAGCGCGTCGATGGCGTCGTAGACCCGTGCATCCACCGGCGGAAAATCGAAACCGCTGCGGCGCGCGCCTTCCGGCCCGCTGTGATCGCGACGGAACTTGCCGGTGAGGTAGCCGCCCGCCAGGGGCGACCAGGGCATGATGCCGAGGCCGGCCTCGACGCAGTAGGGCTGCAGTTCGTGTTCGAGATCGCGCCCGGCCAGCGCGTAATAGGCCTGCAGCGAGGCGAAGCGCTCCCAACCCTTGGCGTCGGCCAGGGTGACCGCCTGCGCCAGATGGCGCACGGACCAGTTGGAGGCGCCGATGTAGCGCACCTTGCCCTGGCGCACGAGGTCATCCAGCGTGCGCAGGGCTTCCTCCAGCGGCGTGCGGATATCCCAGCCGTGCACCTGATACAGATCGATGTAATCGGTACCCAAGCGGCGCAGGCTGGCCTCGCAGGCGGTCATGATGTGCTTGCGCGACAGGCCCACGTTGTTCGGATCGCCGCTGCCCTCGCTGGCGGCGCGGCTCATCGGGCTGCGTACCTTGGTCGCGATGACGGCCTGATCGCGCGTGAGCGGGGCCTGCTTGAGCGCCTTGCCGAGAATTTCTTCCGATTCGCCGTAGGAATACACATCCGCCGTGTCGAAGAAATTGACGCCCGATTCGATGGCGCGCGAGACCAGCGCGTCGGCATCGTTCTGGCCGACGACGGCGATCGACAGGAAATTGGAGCCGAAGGTCATGGCCCCCAGGCACAACTCCGAAACCTTGAGGCCGGTACGTCCCAATTGACGGTAATTCATGGCACCTCCTGAATAACGAAATGCGTTGAACCAACGGTCACGGCGAACGCTGAGCAGATAAGTAGCGAGGTAAATCGTGAATGGATCTGGAGAGACAAACTGCGAATATCGCAGCGCGGTGCAAAACTAGCGCTTGAACGCGATGGGTGCAAGGCCGCTCGGCCGATGGGAAAGCGAAATATCCGAAGGGCAAGATATTTATCCTGCATATGCTATATAAATTGTCAGGACCAATACTTACTAAACCAGTCAACAATTAATAAGGAATGCGAATCAAATTCCCAGAACTGGTGATAGCGACAGCACGCATCCACCGCGCTGCTCACAGCGTTGCAGCCTTCCTCCCCAACGATGGATGACATGCGGGATCAGGTGTCAAGTGCGATGGATATGCAGGCCGCGCTGACCGCGCATAGCGACGAGGCCGCCTTCCTGGTCGACGCCACCGACCCACTTCAGCCGATCATCGCCTGCAATCCCGCCTTGAGCCGCCTCTACGGCTACCCCCAGGACAAGTTGCGCGGGAACAGTTGGACGCATCTGCACTCCGGCCCTGAGGACGACACAGACCACGTCGAGTCGCTTGACCGTGGTCGTGAGGCGATTCGCGACGGCACAGCCTGCGTCTTGACCTTGCTGAGCTACCGCCAGGACGGCCAAGTCCTGCATACACGCGTACGCTTCGTCTCTCTGGAATACGCGCGCACCGATAATTCATCCCATCCACGGTTGATGGGCGTCATCGAAACCGACATCACCGAACTGCAACGCCTGAATCGCATGGTCACCGACCAGCAGCGGCTGTTGACTGCGCGTTCGGCCATATTGCGGGTTTTCGCCGAGCAACCCGAGCCGGATACCCTCTACCGGCACGCGTGCGTTGCACTGATGCAGAACCTCCCTGAACTGCGTGCCTGGGTAGCGCTACCCGGACAGACTGACGCCCCGCCGATATTAATGGGGTTAACGTCAGAGCCTGGCGACGCCGAACCTCCCCCTATCACGGACAACGAAGCCGCCATCGCACGCACCGTGGCAGAAAGCCTTGCAAGCGGCAGGATATGCGGCATCGAGGAACTGAGTGCCGACGAGGCAACGCCGGATGAATGCCTCTGGGCCGAACGCACCGGAGTCCGCTCCATGCTGGCCCTGCCCTTGGGCCACGGTGGACGACGTACCGCGGCCCTGATCCTGTTTGCCCCCAAATCCAGTGGCTTCGGTTCGGAAACTCTTATCTGTTACCAGGAAATCGTCGACACGATCAACCTCGGGTTCGTAGCACTCGAACGCGAACGCGAATTGCGTCTGACCCGCGACTTTTATGCCGCCGTCTCGGAGATCAACCGACTCATCACGCGCCGGCCGGATCCGGACACTCTGTTCGAGGGGCTCTGCACCTTGATCCTCGATCATGCCAGCATGGATGCAATCTGGGTTGGCCTGCTGCAACCCGATCTGCGTATCCGTGTGGTTGCCTGCGCCACAGCGCCGGACCTCGAATTCGATCCCTATGCCCTCGACTTGTCTGCAGCGGCAGGCCAGCCCAGCGGCCACGGACCAGCCGGGCGAGCCATCCGTACCGGGCGCATGCAGGTGGTCAAGGACCTTACGCACGACGAACACTTTTCGCATTGGCGTTCCATTCACTCGCGTAGCGAACTGCGTGCCGTTGCTGCCTTTCCATTCAAGCGCGGCGGCGAAATTGTCGGCGTGGTCAGCGTCAGCTCACGACAACCCGATCTATTCAGCGCGCCCCTGGTCGACCTGATGCAGCGCCTTGCCCACAACATCACCTTCGGTCTCGACGATTACGACCGCGGGCGAAACCTAGAATATCTCGCCCTGCACGATCCGATGACGGGGTTGCACAACCGCTCCGTTTTTCAGGATCGTCTGCACCAGATGCTCCACGAGGTCACGCGCCAGCCCGATCTGCATGCCGTCGCACTGCTAGATCTGGACGATTTTAAAAGCGTCAATGATCATTTTGGACATGGTGCCGGAGACCATCTGCTCACGGTCATCGCTCAAAGACTGCGCCCCATCCTGCGCGCAGGAGACACGCTCGCACGTTTGGGAGGAGACGAATTCGGCTTGCTGCTGCCGGGCGTTCAGGACGTGCACATGCTGCGCGGGATACTCGACCGCATGCTCAACGCAGTGAAGCAGCCGGTCGAACTCCCCGACGGCAGTCAGCAGGGCATCGGTGCCAGCATCGGAGTCTCCACTGCCTCGTCCGAGCTCACCACGGAGGATCTGCTCAAACGCGCCGACTACGCCCTCTACCGCGTCAAAAGCCGGGGTGGACACGGTTATGCCTTCTTCGATACCGGGCTGGAAGCCGAAATCCATGCGCGTAATCACGTACGCAACAACTTCACCAATGCCCTGCATGCGGGCCAGATCGTGCTCTACTACCAGCCGCAAATCGACCTGCTGAATGACCGCGTACTCGGCGCCGAGGTCCTGGTGCGCTGGCAGGACGGCGACCGGGTACTGCCTCCCGACCAGTTCATCGGCGAGGTTGAATCCGATACCGAACTCAGTCGGGCTCTCGGCCTCAACATCCTGCTGCGCGCGGCCGACCAACTCGACACGTGGTCACGGCAGGGGCTGAATTACGATCTCAACGTGAATATCGGACTCAAGCACCTTGCTGGCGGCCATTTCACCGAAGACATAGACGAAGTCATCGCGCGTTACCCGCGGGCCGCCGGACATCTGGGCATCGAAATCACCGAACGCGAAGCCCTGGGCAACCCAGAGCGTGTAGGCCGGCATCTCGAATGGGCAGCCCGACGCGGCGTGCGCGCGCATCTCGACGATTTCGGCACTGCCTACGCCACCCTGGAATGGCTGCAGGCCCTGCCCATTGCGGGCATCAAGCTCGATGTCAGGTTCGTGCGCGGCATCCTGGAAAACCCCCATAACCTCGGGATTGCCGCGTCGATGAGCGTGCTGGCCATGCTCGATGACCTGCATCTGGTCGCCGAGGGCATCGAAAACCGCGCCGAAAGAGATATGCTGCTCGATCTCGGCATCCGCTACGGACAGGGCTACTACTTCAGCCCGGCCCTGCCCATCGACGAATTCGATGCATGGACGGCCGCCCACGAACCCGGCACCGATATCGCCGCGAGCCCCGCCTTCGATGACCTGCTTGGGCTGCAGGTGATGGTGGCCCAGGTCGCCGCGGTCGTGCATCTCTTCGAGCTGGCACTCGAACTGCAACCAGCGCCGCCCGTACTGCTGCATCTGCTAAACCCCGGCAAGCTCCCCCTCATCCGCTGGCTTGGCCGGCAAATGCCCAGCGGCATGAATCTGGCGGCCTATGACGACATTCGCGCCGCCCTGGAACGATTGCTAGCCCATGCCGCCGAATCCCTGCAAACCTGGCAGCACGACCCTGCCGGCCTGGGTACAGACCGGATCGACGAGCTACAGGATCTCCTTGGCGAGCTGCACCACCAGGCACGCCGCTGCACGCAGGCCTGAACGCCGTAAACGAAGAAGCCCCGGCACAGGGCCGGGGCTTCTTCGTTACTGCTGATTTGGTCGGAGTGAAAGGATTCGAACCTTCGACCCCTGCCTCCCGAAGGCAGTGCTCTACCAAGCTGAGCTACACTCCGAATCTAAATTTTACCGCCCGACGCTCAGGATTGCCGCTCCACGGCCACGCGTGTCAGCGAGACCAGCGCTTCCTTGTACGGGGAATCCGGCAGGACATCGAGCTGTGAGGCGGCAAGCTGCGCTTCGCGCCGCGCAACCGACTCAGTGTACGCAATAGAGCCGGTCGATTCAATGGCATCAAGCACCTCGTCCAGCCGATTCAGACCGCCCTGTTCGATCGCCTTGCGGATGACATCACGCTGCGCTTCGTTGCCGCTGCGCATCGCGTAGATCAGTGGCAGGGTCGGCTTGCCCTCGGCCAGATCGTCGCCCACGTTCTTGCCCATCTGCTCGGCCGAGGCGCGATAGTCTAGGACGTCGTCGATGAGCTGGAATGCGGTGCCCGCGTGCATCCCGTAGGCAGCCAGTGCCTGTTCCTCGGCCTCGGGGCGCCCGGCCAGAACCGCGCCGATCTGCGTCGCAGCCTCGAACAGCTTGGCGGTCTTGGAGTGGATGACCTCCATGTAGCTCGCCTCGGTGGTGTCCGGGTCGTTGCAGTTGAGCAATTGCAGCACTTCGCCTTCGGCAATGGTGTTGGTTGCCTGGGCGAGAATATCCAGAATTCGCATGCTGCCGAGGTCGACCATCATCTGGAAGGCACGAGTATAGAGAAAATCGCCGACCAGCACGGCGGCCTCGTTGCCCCAGATGGCATTGGCGGTTTCGCGGTTGCGGCGCAGCTGCGAATCGTCGACGACGTCGTCGTGCAGCAGCGTGGCCGTGTGGATCAACTCGATGATGGCTGCCAGGCCGATATGCCCCGTATCGGCGTAGCCGCAGGCCTTGGCACTGAGCAGAGCCAACAGGGGGCGCAGGCGCTTACCGCCGCTATCGACGATGTAGCTGCCCAACTGGTTGATCAGGATCACATCGGAGCGCAGATGGCGAATGATGTGCTCGTCCACGGCCCGCATCTCGGCCTCGACCAGCAAACGAATTGCGCTCAGCTCCATAGATTTAAAGTACGGCCTTGCTCGTGTTATGGAAATAAGTCGAAGTTTAATATTGGCGCGGTCCGCGCATGCTAGGGAGGGGTGGCCAGGGTGTCAAGCGTACCGCGGAGTCGGTCACGCTTGCGGGCATTGACCCTGATGTGCGTGGCGAGCTAGAATCCCGCCTCTTTTTTGGCAGCAGTTGCGGAGATTCCATCATGTACGCGGTGATCGCTACGGGCGGCAAGCAATACCGAGTCGCGGAAGGCGACGTGATTCAGGTCGAACGCCTGGCCGTGGATGTCGGCGGCGAAGTTGAGTTCGACAAGGTGCTGATGGTCGGCGCCGGCGAGAACGTCACCGTGGGCAAGCCCTACATCGATGGCGGCAAGGTCGCTGCCACGGTGCGCAAGCACGGCCGCGGCGAAAAGATCGAAATCGTGAAAATGCGTCGACGCAAGCACCATCGCAAGCAGATGGGGCATCGTCAGGACTACACCGAAGTTCAGATCGGCGCCATCCAGGGCTGAGCGGCGAAACGCGAGAGGTAATCGGAAATGGCACATAAAAAGGCAGGCGGCAGCACGCGTAACGGCCGCGATTCGGAATCGAAACGCCTGGGCGTCAAGCGCTTTGGCGGCCAGGTTGTCAGCGCCGGCAGCATCATCGTCCGTCAGCGCGGCACCCAGTTTCACCCCGGCCTCAACGTCGGCCTGGGACGTGACCATACGTTGTTCTCCAAGATCGACGGTCAGGTCAGCTTCGTGGTGAAGGGCCCCAATAATCGCAAGTACGTCAACGTACTGCCCGTCTGACCCCGCTTCCGCGGGCAGACACCCCGGCGAAAGCCCCGCCCCGGCGGGGCTTTCGCGTATCCGCTTGCCGTCAGGCTTGCGCACGCCCCCGCGGCGACCGATGCTAACGCCATGAAGTTCGTAGACGAAGCCCGTATCAAGGTTCAGGCCGGTGACGGCGGCAATGGCTGCGTCTCGTTCCGGCGCGAAAAATACATCCCCTTCGGCGGTCCCAACGGCGGCGACGGCGGCGACGGCGGTAGCGTCTATCTGGTCGCCGACAGCGGACTGAACACGCTCAGCGACTTCCGCTACAGGCGTTTCTTCCATGCCGAACGCGGCCAGAACGGCATGGGCCGCGACATGACCGGGCGCGCCGGTGCCGATCTGGACATCCCCGTACCCGTGGGTACCGTGGTGCGCGATGCCGATACCGGCGAGACCATCGGCGATCTGGTGCAGCCGGGGCAGCGCCTCAAGGTGGCCCAGGGCGGCTTCCGCGGGCTCGGCAACGCGCATTTCAAAAGCTCGACCAACCGCGCACCGCGACAATCCACGCCCGGCAGCCCAGGCGACCTGCGCAACCTTGAGCTCGAGCTCAAGCTGCTCGCCGACGTGGGGCTGCTCGGCCTGCCCAATGCGGGCAAATCGACCCTGATCAGCCAGCTTTCGCACGCACGCCCGAAGATCGCGGACTATCCGTTCACCACGCTACACCCCAACCTCGGCGTGGTCGGCGTCGGCTCGCTGGAAAGCTTCGTCATGGCCGACATTCCCGGGCTCATCGAGGGTGCAGCCGAGGGTGCCGGACTGGGCCATCGCTTCCTCAAGCACTTGCAGCGTACGCGTCTGCTGCTGCATCTGGTCGACATCGCCCCACTCGACGCGCACGATCCGGCCGAGGATGCGCGCACCGTATTGGCCGAGCTGGACAAGTTCAGCCACGATCTGGCCACGCGCCCGCGCTGGCTGGTCTGCAACAAGTCCGATGCCCTCCCGCCAGGCGAGGCGGAAACCCGCTGCGCCGCACTGGCCGAGTCGCTCGGCTGGGAGGGACCGCGCTTCTGCATTTCCGCCGCCACCGGCGCCGGCACTGCGGAGCTATCACGCGCGGTGATGGACCACATCAAGACGATGCGCGCGGAAAATCCCGCGTCGCCGTCCGACACCCAGGACGACGACGATGAATAAGCGCGAGCCGACGCAGGGTCGACGCTGGGTGGTGAAAATCGGCAGTTCGCTGCTGACCGCAGACGGCCGCGGCCTGGATCACACCGCGCTGGCCGGCTGGGCCGGACAGATCGCGCGCCTGCGTGCCGCCGGTAAGCAGATCGTGCTGGTCTCTTCCGGCGCGGTGGCCGAGGGCATGAACCGGCTTGGCTGGAAGACACGCCCCAGCGCGCTGCACCAACTCCAGGCCGCCGCCGCGGTCGGCCAGATGGGCCTGATCCAGGCCTACCAGGATGAATTCGCGCGCCAGGAACTGCTGGCCGCCCAGGTGCTGCTCACCCACGACGACCTGGCCGACCGGCACCGCTACCTCAATGCGCGCAGCACCTTGCGCGCATTGCTCGAACTCGACGCCATCCCGGTGGTGAACGAGAACGACACCGTCGCCTCTGACGAGATTCGCTTCGGCGACAACGACACGCTCGGCGCACTGGTGGCGAATCTGGTCGAGGCCGACCTGTTGGTGATCCTGACCGACCAGAGCGGCCTGTTCGACCGCGATCCGCGCCAGCATGCCGATGCCGTGCTAATCGCCGAGGGGCAGGCCAGCGATGTCCGCCTGCAGGGCTATGCGGCCTCCGGCGTCGGTGCACTCGGACGCGGAGGCATGGCCACCAAGGTTGCGGCAGCGCGACGGGCTGCACGCTCGGGGGCCGCCACGGTGATCTGCGCCGGACGCGAACCGGACTGCCTGCTGCGTCTGGCCGAGGGCGAGCGCCTGGGCACCCTGCTGCGGCCCGACCGCGAGCCGCTGGTCGCACGCAAACAGTGGATCGCGAGCCAGCTCAAGCTACGCGGAGAGATCTGGGTCGACGCCGGCGCGGAACACGCGCTGCACACATCGGGACGCAGCCTGCTGCCGGTCGGCGTCACCGAGGTGCGCGGCGAATTCGCGCGCGGCGAGGTGGTTTCCGTGCGCAACCCGGAAGGCCGCGAGATCGCCCGCGGCCTGGTCAACTACGCGGCGGAAGAGACCCGCCGCATCATGCGCCTGCCCAGCGAGTCGATCGAACGTGTGCTCGGCTACGTCGACGAGCCCGAGCTGATCCACCGCGACAATCTCGTCCTGATATAGGCCGCGGACAAACGCAAAGAGGCCCTGCAGGATTCCCTGCAGGGCCTCTTTGCTGCTTCGCCGACGGCAAGCGCCGGCGAGGCGCGATCACATCTCGCGGATGCGGGCGTTCAGGCGGCTCTTGTGGCGCGCAGCCTTGTTGCGATGGATCAGTCCCTTGTTCACGGAACTGTCGACCACCGGCATGGCGGAGCGGTAGGCCTGCTCGGCGGCGCTCTTGTCGCCGGAGTGGATGGCCTTGATGACCTTCTTCACGGCGGTGCGCATGCGCGAGGTGAGCATGACGTTGTGCTCGCGGCGGACCACGGCCTGACGGGCGCGTTTCTTGGCAGAGGCGATGTTGGCCAAGGGAAACTCCTAAGCTGAATTCTGGGTGAAGCGAAAGGTCGCGTATTTTGCTCGGGAGCGGGCTCCCTGTCAATGCTCCAGCGGCGGCGGATGCCGATATCGTCAGCGGCGGCACTTGCGCGCCGGGGTTGCGCTGCCTATCGTGTCGCCCTGCGCGGACCGCGCCACCATCCAGAGCATCGAGGACACGCCCCTGAGCCGCAAGCTGTTCCGCTCAACCGCCGTCGTCAGCGGCATGACGCTGGTCTCACGGATCTTCGGTTATCTGCGCGACATGGTGCTTGCGGTCTATTTCGGCGCCAACGGCGCGACCGACGCCTTCTTCGTCGCCTTCCGCATCCCCAACTTCCTGCGCCGACTGTTCGCCGAGGGTGCCTTCTCGCAGGCCTTCGTGCCGGTGTTCACCGAGTACAAGGAACGCCAGTCGCCAGAGGAGCTGCGCGAACTGCTAGCCAGCACCGCGGGTACCCTGAGCGGCGTGCTGTTCGTGGTCACCGCGCTCGGCGTCGTCGCGGCACCCGTGCTGATCTTCGTGTTCGCGCCGGGCTTCACCACGGACCCGGCGCGCTATGCGCTGGCCAGCGAGATGCTGCGCATCACCTTCCCGTATCTGCTGTTCATCGCCCTGACCGCGCTGGCCGGGGGCGTGCTCAACAGCTTCGGCCGCTTCGCGGTGCCCGCGGTGACCCCGGTGCTGCTCAACCTCTCGCTGATCGGCGCCACCCTGTGGCTGTCGCCGCACCTGCACGAACCGGTGGTCGCGCTGGCCATCGGCGTGCTGATCGCGGGCGTGCTGCAGCTGCTCTTCCAGTTGCCGTTCCTGCTGCGTCTCGGCCTGCTACCGCGCCCCCGGCTTGCCTGGGCGCACGAGGGCGTGCGTCGGATCATGCGCCTGATGGTGCCGGCGCTGTTCGGATCTTCGGTGGTGCAGGTCAACCTGCTGTTCGACACCCTGGTGGCCTCGTTCCTGGCCGCCGGCAGCATCTCGTGGCTGTATTACTCGGATCGATTCGTCGAGCTGCCGCTGGCGCTGTTCGGCATCGCGCTCGGCACCGTGATCCTGCCGCAACTCTCGCAGCACAAGGCGCAGGGCGCGGCCGCCGATTTCGAGGCGACCCTGGAATGGGCGATCCGCATCGCGCTGGTCGTCGCCGTGCCCGCCGCGCTGGGGCTCGCCCTGCTGTCCGGCCCGATTCTCTCCGCCTTGATCGAATACCGCGCCTTCAATGCCGAGGACGCGCGCATGGCCTCGATGAGCCTTGCCGCCTTCGCCAGCGGCCTGCCGGCGTTCATGCTCATCAAGGTGCTCGCTCCCGGCTTCTATTCCCGTCAGGACACGCGCACACCGGTGCGCATCGGCATCGTCGCGATGCTGGTCAACATGGCGCTGACCGCGCTGATCGTCACGCCCTGGTATCTGCTCAAACTGCCGGGACCGCACGCCGGGCTGGCGCTGTCCACCTCGCTGGCCGCCTATCTCAACGCCGGATTGCTATACCGCCGGCTGCGCCACGACGGCGTGTATGCCACCCCGCGCTGGGGCGGCTACGGCTGGCGCGCGCTGGTCTCCGGTGCCGCCATGGCTGGCTGCCTGTACTGGCTGACGCCGCCGGCCACGGCCTGGACGGGGTGGGATGCGCTGCATCGCGCGCTGCATCTCGGCGGATTGGTCGGCGCCGGCGCGCTGGCCTATGCGATACCGCTGTGGCTGCTCGGCGTGCGCCCGCGCGCGCTGCTCGGACGCCCCCGCGGCTGAACCGGTTCAGCCCAGACCGTAACGACGCAGCTTGCGGTACAGGGTCCGTTCGCTGACGCCGAGCGCCTCGGCCACCCGCCGGCGGTGCCCGCCGTGCTCGGCAAGCAGTTCCTCGATGTAGCGGCTCTCGACCCGGCGCAGCGATGGCGCCCCGCCCGGCTCGACCGCATGCGCGCGACGCTTCGCCGGGCCACCAGGACACAGGTCGAGCTGGCGTACGTCGATCACGCCGTCCGACGACAACGCGACGGCCCGTTGCAGCACGTTCTTGAGTTCGCGGATGTTGCCGGGAAAGTCGTATTCCATCAGGCAGTCCACCGCCTCGCGGGTCATGTAGCAGGGGCGCCCGTGTTCACGGCACAGTTGGTTGAGCAGGGCATCGGCCAGCGCGGGGATGTCCTCGCGCCGCTCGCGCAGCGGCGGTAAGCCGACCACGATGCAGGCCAGCCGGTAATAGAGATCCCCGCGGAAGGTCCCGTCGTTCACACTACGCCGGAGGTCGCGGTTGGTGGCAGCGACCACGCGCACGTCCGCGCGTAGCTGGCTGCGCCCGCCGACGCGGCGGAATTCACCGGATTCGAGCACGCGCAGCAGCTTGGCCTGCAGCTCCAGCGGCAGCTCGCCGACCTCATCAAGAAACAACGTGCCCTTGTCGGCCTGCTCGAACAAGCCGGGGCGCCGCCCGACGCTACCGGTGTAGGCGCCGCGCTCGTGGCCGAACAGCTCGGCCTCGAACAGGTTCGCGTTGAGCGTGGTGCAGTCCACGGTAATCATGGGCCCGTCGGTGCGCGGACTGCGGTGATGGATGAACTGTGCGGCGAGCTCCTTGCCGACGCCGCTCTCGCCCTGCAGCAACACGCTGGCCTGGCTGGCGGCCGCCTGGCCGAGTTGCTGCAGCATGCGCAGATAGCGTGGGGAGAACCCGATCATGCGTCGCTCGCAGCCGCGCGGTTCCGGCGTGGTCAGACGTTCGATGGATTCTCCCAGCCACAGCCGCCCGGCCGGACCGCGAATCGCGTGGCCGCGGATGCGTACCCGTTCGGCCTGGCCGCGGCCGTCGTAATGGGTGTGCAGCACCTCGTGCATTTCGCCGGTGGCGAACACCTGGCGGTGCGGACAGTCCTCGCCGTTGAGGTGACACGGCTGGTCGAGCCGATGCGACACCTCGTAGCAGCGCCGCCCAACCAACCCGGCATGCTCGTCGAGTCCGTAGGCACGCCGATACGCGCGATTGGCGGCGACCAGGCGGTAGTCGTCATCGATCAGCACGAAGGGGTATTCGTGCGCATCGATCAAGGATTGGGTCAGGGCCTCGCCATCGTCCTGCGCTGGGGACCCGGCATTGCGTTGCGCTCGCATCGGTGTTGACATGTCACACCCGTCAGTTTCGTCATGTCAAAAGTGACAGCAATAGGTCAAAGCATACGCGCAAACCCAGGCAGCGTCAGCCTTGCCGGGCTGGCACAAGTCTTGAGTAGAAAGGTTCGACAATTCGTACAAGCAGGGAGTCGACACAATGGAAAGGATTTGCATCCTCGTCACCTCGTCCGCCCGCGAAAAACTGCAGATGGCCGGCATGCTCGCTTCGGTCGGAGCGGTCAGCGGCAGCGACGTGCTGGTGTTTCTGTCGATGAACGCGCTGGCGCCGTTCCTCAAGGACGGCGCAGACGCGATCACCGACGAAGGCCCGTTCGGCCAGTTGCTGCTGGACAAGAAGGCCCCGCCCTTCCTGCAGCTTTTCGAGCAGGCCGTGGAACTTGGCGATGCCAAAGTCCATCCATGTTCCATGGCGATGGATGTCATGGGCGTGGGACGCGACGACCTGCTGCCGTTCCTCGGTGCACCGCTCGGGCTGACCAAGTTCCTGAGCGAGGCACAGGGCGCACAGACCTGGAGTTTCTAAATCCACACCGCACGGAGAGCCGGCAATGTCAGAACGACAAACGATCGACGCCCGCGGCAGTTTCTGCCCGGGTCCCCTAATGGAACTCATCGCACGCATCAAACAGGCGGAGGTAGGCGACGAACTCGAGGTGCTGTCCACCGACGAGGGTTCCGCCAACGACATCCCGGAGTGGGTGAAGAAGGTGGGGCACGAGATGGTTGAAAGCTTCCAGAACGGCGACGTCTGGCACGTCGTCGTCCGCAAGTCGAAGTAGAACCGGCGCCCCGCAGCGCGGGAGCGCGACAACAGCGACAACGCAAAGCCAAAGGAGAAGGCCATGAAGATACTGATCGTCGGCGGCGGGATGGGCGGCACCATCCTCGCCAACAACCTCGCACATCGCCTCAAGCACGAGCTCAAGCAGGGCAAGGCGCAGATCACCATGCTGTCGGCCAGCGACCGGCACATGTATCAGCCCGGACTGCTCTACGTCAGTATCGGCCGCATGGCCACCGACGCGCTCTACCGCGAACAGACCTCGTTGCTGGAGCCGGAGATCGAGTTCCACGTCGACCCTGTGACCACCTTCACGCTCGACCAGAACCAGGTCACCACGCAGAGCGGCAAGACCTACGGCTACGACATGCTGGTCATCGCCACCGGCTCGCGCGCCATGCCCGAGACCATCCCGGGGCTGGCCGAGAACTCAGTCAACTGCTACACCGAGGCCAACGCGATCGAGATGTGGCGTCAGGTGCGCGAGTTCCAGGGCGGCACCGTGACCATCGCCGTCGGCGTACCGCACAAGTGCCCGATGATCCCGCTGGAAGTCACCTTCGTGCTGCACGACTACTTCAAGGAGCGCGGCATCCTCGACAAGGTCAAGTTCCAGTACACCTATCCGATCGGCCGCATCCATTCGCTGGCGCCCGTCGGCGAATGGGCCAAGGGCGAGTTCGACCGCCTGGGCATCCAGTACGAGACCCTGTTCAACATGAAGGAGGTCGACGGCGCCAACAAGGTGGTGCACAGCGAGGAGGGCACCCAGAGCCACTACGACCTGCTGGTCGCGGTGCCGCCGCACAAGGGCATGGCGGTGATCGAGGAGAACGGCCTCGGCCAGAGCGGCTGGATTCCCACCGACCGCCACAGCCTGAAGATGGAAGGGCGCGACAACGTCTACGTGCTCGGCGACACCACCAACCTGCCGATCTCCAAGGCCGGCTCCACCGCCCACTTCGAGGCCGAAGCGCTGGCCGAGAACCTGGCCGCCATCGTCAAGCTAGGCGAGCCGGTGCGCGACTACGACGGCAAGGTGTTCTGCTTCATCGAGGCCGGCAGCGACCGCGCCACCTACGCCATGTTCAACTACAACCAGCCGCCCGCGCCGAAGCCGCCGAACCGCGCCGTGCACTGGTTCAAGATGGCCTATAACCAGCTCTACTGGGCCTCCGCCCGCGGCCTGCTGTGAGGAGATCACCATGACCGAAACCGCAGACAAGACCGCGGACACGCGGACACGCATCGATGCGCTGGTCGGCGAACTGGTCGACAACGGCGATCTCGACAGCCTGGTGCATCTGGCGCGCCTCGTCGGGGCGGCGCAGGATGCGCTCACCGACGACATGGTGGGCCGCCTGGCCGGCATCGCCGGCGACGGCCTCGACATGCTCGACCGGGTCAACCGCAGCGGCGTGATCCGCGCCCTGCCGGCGATCGCCGCGATGGTCGACAATGGCGACCTGGAGCGCATCACCCATCTCGCCCGCCTGCTCGGCTCGGCCGAGGACGCGCTGACCGACGACATGATCGGACGGCTGGCGGGGCTGGCCGCCGACGGCCTAGCGCTCGCCGACCGCGTCACACGCTCGCCGGCCGTGCCGCACCTGCTCGCCCTGCTCGAACGCGACGGGGTGCTGGATACCCTCGCCACGCTGCTCGAAGGGCTCGGCGCAGCCCGCGCCGAACTGCGCTCGGCACCGCCTTCGAGCGGCGGCCTGGGAGAGATGCTGCGCGTCGCCCGCGACCCGCAGACCCTCGACGCCCTGCGTCTGATGACCGGCCTGGCGTCCCAGCTCAGGAAGTGACCCTGCTCCCGGCGTGCGGCAGCCGTCGCACGCCGGACATCCGATTGCGGCGAAACCCTTAAAGTCCCCGCTCCGGCCTGCGTATAATCGGGCATTTACCCTACCCGGAGACGCGCGCCTGTCATGGAGCTCATACGCGGTGCCCACAATCTGCGTGCGCAGCATCGCGGCTGCGTGGCCACCATCGGCAACTTCGACGGGGTGCACCTGGGACATCAGGCCATCCTCGAACAGCTGCGCCGCGAGGCCGACGCGCGGGGCCTGCCCAGCGCCGTCATCACCTTCGAGCCGCTGCCGCACGAGTTCTTCCGCGGCACGCACGCCCCCGCGCGCCTGACCGGGCTGCGCGAACGCCTGCGCGAATTCGCCCGCCACGGCGTCGACCGCGTCCTGCTGCTGCGCTTCGACCGCAAGCTCGCGGGCCTCGAAGCGAACCACTTCGTCGAACGCGTGGTGGTAGACGGTCTCGGCGTGCGCGCGATGATCGTCGGCGACGACTTCCGCTTCGGTCGCGACCGCGCCGGTGACTTCGCCACCCTGCGCGCCGCCGGCGAGGCACATGTCTTCGAGGTCATCAAGCACGAGACCTTCGAACAGGACGGCGCTCGGGTGAGCAGCACGCGTATCCGCCAGGCCCTCGCCGAAGGCGATCTAGAAGCCGCCCATAGACTGCTCGGCCGTCCCTATGCCTTCAGCGGGCGCGTGCGCAGCGGCGCCGCGCGCGGACGCAGCATCGGCTTTCCCACCGCCAACATCGCGCTGCCCCGGAACAGCACCCCGCTGCGCGGCGTCTACGCCGTCAGTGTCACCTCCGACGCCGGCCTGAACGCCAACGGGGTCGCCAACATCGGCACCCGACCGACGGTGGACGGGCAGCACCTGCTGCTGGAAGTCCATGTACTGTCCTTCAGCGGCGACCTCTACCGCCAGCACCTGTGCGTGACCCTACGTCACAAGCTGCGCGACGAAAAACGCTTCGAATCGCTCGATGCCCTGATGCACCAGATTCGCCACGACGCCAGCCTCGCCGAGGCCCTGCTGGCCCAAGACACCTGACCACTTCCGAACCCGACGACGACCAGACGGCAGACACCCTCGTGACCGACTATAAGCACACGCTTAATCTCCCGCAGACGGATTTCCCGATGCGCGGCGACCTCGCCCGACGCGAGCCAGACACCCTCACGCGCTGGGCCGAGCTGGACATTTACCATCGGCTGCGCCGCGAGCGCGCCGGGCGTGAGCGCTTCATTCTCCACGACGGTCCGCCCTACGCCAACGGCGATATCCATATCGGCCACGCGGTCAACAAGGTGCTCAAGGACATCATCGTCAAGAGCCGCAGCCTCGACGGGCTGGACGCGCCCTACGTCCCCGGCTGGGACTGCCACGGCCTGCCCATCGAACACAAGGTCGAGCAGACCGTGGGCAAGGTCGGCGAAGGCATCGAGCCGGACACCTTCCGCAAGGCCTGCCGCGAGTACGCCGCCGGGCAGATCGAAGGCCAGCGCCGCGATTTCAAGCGCCTCGGCATCGTCGGCGACTGGGACGAGCCCTACCTCACGATGAATTTCCGCACCGAGGCGGATATCATCCGCGCGCTCGGCCGCACCATCGAACGCGGCCACGTAATCAAGGGCTACAAGCCGGTGCACTGGTGCGTGGACTGCGGCTCGGCGCTGGCCGAGGCCGAGGTGGAATACGAGGACAAGACCTCGCCGGCGATCGATGTGCGCTTCGCCGCCGTCGACGCCGACGACCTGCTGCGCCGCTGCCAGGTCGAAGATACCGGCGCGACGGGTCCGCTGTCGGTGGTGATCTGGACCACCACGCCGTGGACGCTGCCGGCGAACCAGGCCGTGGCGCTGAACGCCGAGCTGGACTATGCGGTCGTCGCCTGCGAGGGACCGAACGGCGTGGAACGCCTGCTGCTCGCCGCCGAACTCGCCGCATCGGCCCTGCAGCGCTGGGGCATCGAGACCTGGCGCACGGTCGCGCGCTGCCGCGGCGCCGACCTCGAAGGCGTGAAGCTGCACCACCCCTTCCTCGACCGCGTGGTACCCGTGATCCTGGGCGATCACGTGACCCTCGATGCCGGCACCGGCGCCGTGCACACCGCACCCGGCCACGGCCAGGAGGACTATGTCGCCGGCCTGCGCTACGGCCTCGAGGTCGACCATCCGGTCGGCCCGGACGGGAGCTTCCGCGCCGACACGCCGTTTTTCGCCGGCGAAAAGGTATTCGACGCCAATACCCACGTGATCGAGGTGCTGCGCGACAGAGGGACGCTGGTGCACGCCGAGAAGCTGCGCCACAGCTACCCGCACTGCTGGCGCCACAAGACCCCGCTGATCTTCCGCGCCACGCCGCAGTGGTTCATCAGCATGGACAAGGAAGGCCTGCGCGCCACCGCGCTCGCGGCCCTGCCCGACATCCAGTTCACCCCGGACTGGGGGCGCGAGCGCCTCGCCGGCATGGTCACCAACCGACCCGACTGGTGCATCTCGCGCCAGCGCAACTGGGGCGTGCCGCTGGCGCTGTTCGTGCACCGCATCAGCGGCGAGCTGCACCCCGACACGCCGCGCCTGATCGAGGCGGTGGCCGAGCGCGTCGAGCAGCGCGGCGTCGACGCCTGGTTCGACCTCGACCCGGCCGAGGTGCTGGGCGCCGAGGTGGCGGATTACGAAAAGGTCACCGACATCCTCGACGTGTGGTTCGACTCGGGCACCACCCACGCCAGCGTGCTCGACCGCCGCCCCGAGCTCGGCTTCCCCGCCGACCTCTACCTTGAAGGCTCGGACCAGCACCGCGGCTGGTTCCAGTCCTCGCTGCTCTCCTCGGTGGCCATGCGCGGCGTGCCGCCCTACCGCGGCGTCCTCACCCACGGCTTCACCGTCGACGAGAAGGGCCGCAAGATGTCCAAGTCGCTCGGCAACGTGATCTCGCCGCAGAAGGTGGTGGACACGCTGGGCGCCGACATCATCCGCCTGTGGGTCGCCTCCGGCGACTACCGCCGCGAGATGGCCGTGTCCGACGAGATCCTCAAACGCATGTCGGACGCCTACCGGCGCATCCGCAACACCGCGCGCTTCCTGCTCGCCAACCTGGCCGGCTTCGATCCCGCGGCCAACCTCGTCGCGCCGACGGACATGCTGCCGCTCGACGCCTGGATCTGCAGCCGCGCCGCGGCCCTGCAGAGCGAGCTGCGCGAGGCCTACGCGCGCTACGAGTTCCACCTGATCTACCAGAAGGTGCACAACTTCTGTTCGGTCGAACTGGGCTCGCTGTATCTCGACATCATCAAGGACCGTCAGTACACCACCCAGGCCGACAGCCTGGCGCGGCGCTCGGCGCAGACCGCGCTGTACCACCTCGCCGAGGCGCTGCCGCGCTGGCTGGCGCCGATCCTGAGCTTCACCGCCGAGGAGATCTGGCGCCACGTGCCGGGCGAACGCGCCGACTCGGTACTGCTCGCCACCTGGTACGACTTCCCGGCGAGGCTGGCCGACGCCAGCGTGCTGCCCGCGGACATGGATCCGGCCTATTGGGACGCGGTGATCGAGGTGCGCGAGGCGGTCAACAAGGTGCTGGAAGGCCTGCGCCAGGGCGGCGCCATCGGCGCCAACCTCGACGCCGAGGTGACGCTGCACTGCGGCCCGCAGACCGCCGAGACGCTGGCGCGCCTGGGCGACGAGCTGCGCTTCGTGCTGATTACCTCCGAGGCTGCGGTCAGCCGCGAGCCCGCACCGGCCGACGCCGCGGCGCAGACCCTCGCCAACGGCGAGACGCTGCACATCGTCGCGACGGCCAGTGCGCACGCCAAGTGCCCGCGCTGCTGGCATCATCGCGCCGACATCGGCCAGGATGCCGCGCATCCTGAGCTGTGCGGGCGCTGCGTCGAGAACGTGGCCGGCGACGGCGAAACGCGGCGTTTCGCATGAACCGTCGCGGGCTACGCTGGCTCTGGCTCGCCGCGATCGTCATCGCCCTCGATCAGGCGAGCAAGTGGCTGGCCCTGCAGGCGCTGCCCTACGGCCGGCCGGTGCCGATCCTCCCGGGCTTCAACCTCACCCTGGTGTTCAACACCGGCGCCGCGTTCAGCATGCTGAGCGGCGCCGGCGGCTGGCAGCGCTGGCTGTTCATCGCGCTGGCCGCGGTCGTCGCCCTCGCGCTGGTGACCTGGCTGCTCCGGCTCGGCCCGCGCGAGCGCTGGGTGGGCGCCGCCGTGTCGCTGATCCTGGGCGGCGCGCTGAGCAACGCCCTCGACCGGGTGGTGCGCGATCACGTGATCGACTACATCGACCTGTATTACAAACAGTGGCACTGGCCGGTGTTCAACCTCGCCGATTCGGCCATCACCGTCGGCGCCGCCATCCTCGTCGTCCGCACGCTGTTCCGCCGCTGAGGCGGGCGCCGTGCTGATCCTGTTCAACAAGCCCTACGGGGTGCTGCCGCAATTCACCGATGGGGACGGCCGGCAGACGCTGGCGGACTACATCCCCGTGCCCGGCGTGTATGCCGCGGGGCGCCTGGACCGCGACAGCGAGGGCCTGCTGCTGCTCACCGACGACGGCTCGCTGCAGCATCGCATCGCCGACCCGGCGCAGAAGATGAGCAAGGCCTATTGGGTGCAGGTGGAAGGCGAGCCCGACGAGGCCGCGCTCGCCTTGCTGCGCAGCGGTGTGGAGCTACGCGACGGCCTCACGCTGCCGGCCAAGGCGGTGCGCATCGAGGTGCCGCCAATCCTGTGGCCGCGCGACCCGCCGATCCGCGTGCGCCGCGCGATTCCCACCAGCTGGCTGCTGCTCACGCTGAACGAGGGCCGCAACCGCCAGGTGCGCCGCATGACCGCCGCGGTCGGCCACCCCACGCTGCGCCTGATCCGCTACCGCATCGGCTCGTGGACGCTGGATGGGCTGGTGCCCGGAGAATGGCGCCAGACGCCGTGAACGCGCGATCTCAGCCCGGCGGTGCCGGGTCGAGCAACTCGATCCAGTGGCGCACGTGGCTGTTGCAGCCCTGCTGCAGGTGCAGCTGGCAGCCGACGTTGGCGGTGGCGATGACTTCCGGTTCGCCCGCGGTCAGCGCGCGCAGCTTGCCGTCGCGCAGCTGCCGCGAGAGTTCCGGCTGCAGGATCGAGTAGGTTCCGGCGCTGCCGCAGCACAGGTGTGCGTCAGCCACCGGCGTCAGTTCGTAGCCCAGCCTGCGCAGGATGCCCTCTACCGTGCCGTTCTGGCGCTGTCCGTGCTGCAGCGTGCAGGGCGCATGAAAGGCGACGCGCCGCCCGTCGCCGCGGGGCAGGGACGACAGGTCCTCGACCGTCAGCACCTCGGCCACGTCGCGCGCCAGCGCGCTGATGCGTGCGGCCTTTTCGGCATACGCCGGGTCCTCGCGCAGCAGCTCGCCGTATTCCTTGACCTGCAGCCCACAACCGCTCGCCGTGATCACCAGCGCTTCGGCACCGGCTTCGATCGCCGGCCACCAGGCGTCGATATTGCGTCTTGCATGCGTGAGCCCTTCCTCGCGCGCGTTGAGGTGGTAGCTGACCGCGCCGCAACAGCCCTGACCCGACGGCCGCTCCAGGCGGATGCCCAGGCGCTCGAACACGCGCGCCGTGGCCGCATTGGTGAGCGGCGTGGCTGCCGGCTGCACGCAGCCGTCCAGCAGCAGCATCGTCCGGTCGTGACGCATGCGCGGCCACGCGCCGGCCGGTCGAACCTGGGGCAGGGTCGGGCGTATCCGGCGCGGGATGAACGGCTCGGCCATGCGGCCCAGCCAGAGCAGGGCGGCGAAGCGGCCCGTATACGGCAGCACCCGGCGCAGCCCCCAACGGAACAGCGCGGCGCGCCAGCCTCGCGGCTGTTGAAGTTCGATCGCGGCACGTCCGATTTCGGCCAGCCTCGCGTAGTGCACCCCCGAGGGACAGGTGGTCTCGCAGGCTCGGCACTGCAGGCAACGGTCGAGATGCAGCCGGGTCTGCGGGCCGGCCGGCTCACCTTCCAGCATCTGCTTGATCTGGTAGATGCGCCCGCGCGGACCGTCCAGTTCGTCGCCGAGCAGCTGGTAGGTCGGACAGGTGGCGTTGCAGAAGCCGCAGTGCACGCAGGCGCGCAGGATGGATTCCGCCTCGCGCCCGTCGGCGGTGTTCAGCAATGCCTGGCTCAGATGGGTCTGCATGAAGCTCCTCGCAGGATCGTCACGGCGCTAGGCCTGCGGATACAGGGGATGGCCCGGATTGAAGATGCCGAACGGGTCCAGGGCGGCCTTCACCCGCCGGTGCAGCGCGAGCAGCGCGGGGGCCAGCGGCGTGTAGCGTGGCGCGTCGACCTCGCCGCGCCACAGCGTGGCATGCCCGCCGGCGCGCGCCGCGGCCTGGCGCACCGCGCCGGGTTCCGCGTCGCCGCTGTACCAGCGCTGGGCCCCGGCCCAGTCGACCAGCCAGTGTCCGGGCAGCTCGATCGGGGCGGCGGTCGGCGCCACGCTGAACCGCCACAGTGGTCCCGGATGGTCGAAAAAGGCGTGTTCGTGCTCGCGCAACCGGCGCCAGTAGGCCTTGCCGTCCGCCACCGCCTCGCCGCCGATCCGCCGATGCGCGGCCAGCACCCCGGTTTCGGTACCGGAAAGCCGGACGTAGACGTGCTCGCCGTCGTAGGCACCGGCGCTCAACGGTAGCGGCTGAGCGGCCCAGAGGTTGAGCTGGCGGATCGCCTCCGCGGGCGCGAACTCCTGGCGCAGGGTCATCTCGACCTGCGGACGCGGCAGCACCTTGAGGCTGGCCTCCAGCAACACGCCCAGGGTGCCGTGGCTGCCGGCCATCAGGCGCGACACGTCGTAGCCGGCGACGTTCTTCATCACCTCGCCGCCGAAGCGCAGCACCTCGCCGCGGCCATTGACCACGCGGGTGCCGAGCACGAAGTCGCGCGCGGCACCGGCGAAAGGCCGCCGTGGACCGGAAAGATTGGTTGCCAGCGTGCCACCCAGGGTCGCATCGGGGCCGAAGTGCGGCGGCTCGAAGGGCAGCATCTGGCCGTGTTCGGCCAGCGCGGCCTCGATCTCCGCAAGCGGCGTGCCGGCGCGTGCGGTGAGCACCAGTTCCACCGGCTCGTAGTGCACGATACCGCAATGTCCGCCGACCGCGAGCGCGATCTCGGCGCCGGAGCGTCCGAGAAAACCCTTGCTGCCGCTGCCGACGATCTGCAGGCCGCGCCCGGCTTCGGCGGCCGCACGCACCTCGTCGGCCAATGCCGCGGCGATGTCCGAGTCCGCCATCCTAGAAGCGCTCCAGTTCGGGGAAGGGCAGCGCGCCGCCGTGCACGTGCATGGCGCCGAATTCGGCACAGCGCTGCAGGGTGGGCACGGCCTTGCCCGGATTGAGCAGGCCCGCCGCGTCGAAGGCCGCCTTGACGGCATGGAACTGGCTCAGCTCGGCGCTGGCGAACTGCACGCACATCTGGTCGATCTTCTCCACGCCGACGCCATGTTCGCCGGTCACCGTGCCGCCGACGGCTACGCACAGCTCCAGGATACGGCCGCCGAATTCCTCGGTACTGTCCAGTTCGCTGGGCACGTTGGCGTCGTAGAGGATCAGCGGGTGCAGGTTGCCGTCGCCGGCGTGGAACACGTTGGCCACGCGCAGGCCGTATTCGCGGCTGAGCGCGGCGATGCCGTTCAGCACCTCGGGCAGGCGGCCGCGCGGAATGGTCCCGTCCATACAGTAGTAGTCCGGCGACAGCCGCCCGACAGCGGGGAAGGCCGCCTTGCGCCCTAGCCACAGGCGCTGGCGCTCGGCCTCGTCCTGCGCCGTGCGCAGGCCGGTCGCCCCCGCCTGCTTGAGCAGGTCGTGGATCTGGAGGATCTGGTCGGACACCTCCTCGTTGGTACCGTCGAGCTCGACCAGCAGGATGGCCGCGGCGTCCAGCGGATAGCCGGCGTGCACGAAGGCCTCCGCCGCCTCGATCGCGAAACCGTCCATCATCTCCAGACCCGCCGGGACGATGCCCGCCGCGATGATCGCACCGACCGCGGCGCCGGCGGCGGCCACGCTGTCGAATGCGGCCATCACCACCTGCGCCCGCTCGGGCACCGGCAGCAGACGCACGGTGATCTCGACGATCACCCCGAGCATGCCCTCCGAACCGTGCATCAGCGCGAGCAGATCGTAGCCCGGCGCATCCAGTGCATCGCCGCCCAGCGTGATCCGCTCGCCCTCGATGGTGACCATTTCGAGCTTCAGCACGTTGTGTACGGTCAGGCCGTACTTCAGGCAGTGCACCCCACCCGCGTTTTCCGCGACGTTGCCGCCGATGCTGCAGGCGATCTGCGACGAGGGGTCGGGGGCGTAGTAGAGGCCGTAGGGACGCGCCGCCTCGCTGATCGCGAGGTTGCGCACACCGGGCTGCACGCGCGCGGTGCGCGCCAGCGTGTCGATCTTGAGGATGCGGTTGAATCTGGCGAGCGACAACAGTACACCGCCGGCATGCGGCAGTGCACCGCCCGACAGCCCGGTACCGGCACCGCGCGCCACCACCGGAACCTGTTGCTGATGGCAGATGCGCAGCACCGCCTGCACCTGCTCGACTGTCTCGGGCAGCACCACCAGCATCGGCAGGCGCCGGTAGGCGGTCAGCCCGTCGCACTCGTAGGGCCGCCGCTCCTCCTCGGAAATAAGCAGGGCGGACTCCGGAACCACTGCCTCGAGCGCCTCGATCAGGCGCTCGCGATCGACCCCCGCTGCCGGCCCCTCGCTGTGTTGCGCCACCTTGTCTCCTCCTGCCGCCCCGTCGCTATCTTGTGGCGCCACGCGCCGGCGGGACGTGCCGGGCGCGTGGTAAACAGGCAGTTTACACGCAGGAGGCCGCGCTTTTGAATGCGCGCGCAAGCGCGCTCGGGTCACACCGTGCGGCGGATGCCGTCGGGTTTCCAGGCGGGGGCGATGACGTCGTGCAGCGGCACGCGACCGAGCAGCGAGGCGGGCGACAGCGCCTGATCGCCGAAACGGCGGTTGACGCGGTCGACGGCGCGATTGACCGCCTGGCGCCGCGGCTCGGCGGGCTCGCCGAAAAGCTCCAGCTGGCAGTCGGCCTTTACCGGATCGAGCGCGGTGACCTGTACCTGATGCACGCCCTGACCCTCCCAGGCGCGCGCCAGCACCCGCCGGCACAGGGCCGCGATGGCATGTCCGTCGTCGCTCGGCCGCGGCGTCAGGTGGCGCCCGCCGAGCCAGCCGTCGTCGGTGCGCAGGCCGATGAAATACTGCTGCGCCTCCAGGCCGTGCCGGCGCAGGCGCGTGGCGACCTTGTGCGCCATGCGTTCGAGGTAGGCCGCGAGCAGCTGCGGATCGCGCGTCGCCGGCGGCAGCACCTTGCCGTGACCGACGCTCTTGGGGTCGGCGACGTCGCGCCTGATCGGCTCCGGATCGCGTCCCTGCGCCATCAGCCAGATGCGCCGGCCGATGTTGCCCCAGCGCTGCGCCAGTTCGCTCACCGGCAGACGCGCCATGTCGCCGCAGGTGACCACCCCGCGGCTGGCGAGGAAGTTGCCGATGCCGCGACCGACGCCGCACAGCTCGGTGACCGGCACGTCGTGCAGACGCAGCGCGGTCTCCCACGGCGGCACCACGGTCAGGCCTTCCGGCTTGCGCTGCTTGGCCGCCCACTTGGCGGTGGTCTTGTCGCCGGCGACGCCGACCGAACAGGGCAGCCCGGAAACCTCGCGCACCAGCCGCTGCACCATCTTGGCGATCACCGGTGGGGCGCCGTGCAGACGCTGCACGTGGGTGACGTCAAGGAAGGCCTCGTCCACCGAGAACACCTCGATGTCGGGCGTGATCGCCTCCAGCGCGGACATGATGCGCGCCGAGATCTCCGCGTAGCGCGTCGAGCGCGCGGTGATGCGGACCAGCTCGGGGCAGCGTCGCCGCGCCTCGGGCAGGCGCATGCCGGTGTGGATGCCGAAGGCGCGTGCCTCGTAGGAACAGGTGATGATGCAGGTGCCCTGGTCGCCGTTGGTGACGGCCACCGGCCGGCCGCGCAGCGACGGGTTGTCGAGCTGCTCGATCGAGGCGAAGAAGGCATTCATGTCGACCAGGACGATGGCCCGCGACCAGCGGCGGTCGATGTCGTTGTCGGGCGTTGTGGCGGTTGTGCGCATGGCGGCGTCCTCTAGCGGTAGCGGCGGAGCTGGGCGACCAGGACGCCCTGGATGCTCACGCGGCGGGGGTCGAAGTGCATGGGCGCCATGTCGACGTTCTCCGGGATCAGCAGCACCTCGCCGCCGCTGGTACGACGCAGGCGCTTGAGGGTCGCCTCCTCGCCGTCGATCAGCGCGGCGACGATGTCGCCGTCCTCGGCGCTGTCGCGCCGCTCCATGACCACGTAGTCGCCGTCGAAGATGCCGGCGTCGATCATCGAATCGCCCTTGACGATCAGGGCATAGCGACCGGGGCCGAGCAGCAGCGCGGCGAGGTCGATGCTTTCCTGCCCCGGGATCGCCTCGATCGGGCGGCCGGCGGCGATACGCCCGGCCAGCGGGATGGCGTAGGGGCCGGCCGGATCCTGCGGGATGCGCAGGCCGCGCCAGCCGGATTCCTGCTCCAGCAGACCGGCGGCAAGCATCGACTGCACGTGGTAGTGCACGGTGTTGCGGCCGACGCCCAGCGCGGCGCCGATCTCGGCCAGGGTGGGCGAGCGGCCATGGCGGGCGACGTGGTCGCGAATGCACTGCAGGATTTCGTATTGGCGCGGATGCATGAGAACGTCCCATGAATGTTCGATGGCGAGGCCAATTTAGAACATCCATCGAACATTGACAAGCACATTCTCGTCGCTCAGCGCAGAATCGTCTTCAGCCCCATCTGGTGAATGATGTGGGTGGCGATCTCCTCGACGGAAACGTGCGTGGCGTCCAGCGACGGCGTGCCCAGCCGGCGGTACACGCCCTGTGCGAGGCGCAGCTCGCGGGCGCACTGTTCGCGCGAGGCGTAGCGGCTGTTCGGCAGGCGCTCGCTGCGGATCTGCGCCAGCCGCTCGGCGTCGATGGTCAGCCCGAACAGCTTGCTGCGGAAGCGGGTCAGCGGTTCGGGCAGCCGCTCGGCCTCCAGCACCTCCTCGGTCAGCGGCAGATTGGCCGCGCGCAGGCCGTGCTGCAGAGCGAGATACAGGCAGGTGGGTGTCTTGCCGCAGCGCGAGGGCGCGAGCAGGATCAGGTCGGCCTCGGCGTAGTGGTCCATGCGCGCGCCGTCGTCGTGCGCCAGCGCGAAGTTCACCGCCTCGATGCGCCGCTGGTAGGTGCCGGGGTTGGCGCCGTGGGCCAGGCCCACGGAGTGCGAGGCGGGCGCGCCTAGGCTGTCCTCCAGGCGGGCGATGAAGGACTCGAAGAAGTCCATGAACACGCCGCCGGCGGTCGCCAGGATGGCGCGGATGTCGTCGTCGACGGCGGTGCTGAAGATCAGCGGCGGCTCGCCGTGCCGGTCGCGGTAAGCGTTGATGCGCCGCACGGTCTCCTCTGCCTTTGCCGCCGAGTTGATAAAGGGTATGGTGATCCGATCGAACTGCACCCCCGAGAACTGGGTGAGCAGCATGTTCCCCAGCGTTTCCGCGGTAATGCCGGTCCGGTCGGACAGAAAGAAAACCCCGCGCACCTTGCCCATCCCTCTGTCCGCCTCCATTTAGCCGGCACCAACCGTTGCATACGAACGCAAAAGCATAGGAGATGGCACATGGGAACTGAATACGTGCTCTGGTTCAACCAGGTCGGCATGCGCGAAGTCGGCGAGGTCGGCGGCAAGAACGCCTCGCTGGGCGAGATGATCAGCCATCTGAGCGAACTCGGGGTGCAGGTGCCGAACGGATTCGCCACCACCGCCGACGCCTACCGCGAATTCCTCGCCCACGAATCCCTGGACGCGCGCATCCGTGCGCGGCTGGAGCCCCTGAACGTCGACGACGTCAACGCCCTCGCGGCGGCTGGCGCGGAGATCCGCAGCTGGCTCATGGCCCAGCCCTTCCCGCCGGCGCTGGAAGCCGCCATCCGCGAGGCCTTCGCCCGCCTGAAGGCGGAAAGCGGCCCCGCGCCGTCTTTCGCCGTGCGCTCATCGGCCACCGCCGAGGACCTGCCCGACGCCTCCTTCGCCGGCCAGCAGGAGACCCTGCTCAACGTCAGCGGCATCGACGCCATCCTCGACGCGGTGCGCACCGTGTTCGCCAGCCTGTTCAACGACCGCGCCATCTCCTACCGCGTGCACAAGGGCTTCGCGCACAGCGAGGTCGCCCTCAGCGCCGGCATCCAGCGCATGGTGCGCTCGGACATCGGCGCCAGCGGCGTGATGTTCAGCATCGACACCGAATCCGGCTTCCGCGACGTGGTCTTCGTGACCGCCTCCTACGGCCTCGGCGAGGCGGTGGTGCAGGGCTCGGTCAACCCGGACGAGTTCTACGTGCACAAGCCCACGCTGCAGGCCGGCAGGCCCGCCATCCTGCGCCGCACCCTCGGCGGCAAGGCCTCCAAGATCGTGTACGCCCCCGCCGGTCACGGCGAAACCGTGGTCACCGTCGACACCGATCCTGCCGAGCGCCGCCGCTTCTGCATCGACGACGCCGACGTCGAGTCGCTGGCCCGCCAGGCGCTGCTGATCGAGCGGCACTACGGCCGGCCGATGGACATCGAGTGGGGCAAGGACGGTCACGACGGCCAGGTCTACGTGCTGCAGGCGCGGCCCGAGACCGTGCACAGCCACAGCGCACAGTCGATGATGCGCTACCAGCTCAACGACAAGCGCCCGCGCAAGGTGCTCACCGAGGGCCGCTCGGTCGGCGACCGCATCGGCGCCGGCACCGTGCGCGTGATCCACGACCTCAGCGAGATGGACAAGGTGCGCGACGGCGACGTGCTCGTCACCGGCATGACCGACCCCGACTGGGAGCCGGTGATGAAACGCGTGGCGGCGGTGGTCACCGACCGCGGCGGCCGCACCTGCCACGCCGCCATCATCGCGCGCGAGCTGGGCATCCCGGCGGTGGTCGGCACCGGGCAGGCGACCGAGCAGCTCGTGGACGGCACCGAGGTCACCGTCTCCTGCGCCGAGGGCGACACCGGCTACGTCTACGCGGGCCGACTGGACTTCTCGGTGGACGAGATCAGCACCGGCGCCATGCCCGAGGTCCCGGTCAAGATCATGATGAACGTGGGCAACCCCGACCGTGCCTTCGCTTTCGCCGGCATCCCGCACCGCGGCGTCGGCCTCGCCCGGCTGGAGTTCATCATCAACCGCATGATCGGCATCCATCCCAAGGCGCTGCTCGAATTCGAGCGCCTGCCCAGCGAGCTGCAGGACGAGATCCGCGAGCGCATCGAGGCCTACGGCGATCCGATCGAGTTCTACGTCCGCCGTCTCGCCGAGGGCATCGCCACCATCGGCGCGGCCTTCGCGCCGGAAACGGTGATCGTGCGCCTGTCCGACTTCAAGTCGAACGAATACGCCAACCTCCTCGGCGGCCACCGCTACGAGCCGGACGAGGAAAACCCAATGCTCGGCTTCCGCGGCGCTTCGCGCTACATCTCCGAGGAGTTCCGTCCCTGCTTCGAGCTGGAGTGCCGCGCGGTGCGCTATGTGCGCGAGACCATGGGGCTTACGAACGTGCAGATCATGATCCCCTTCGTGCGCACCGTGGACGAGGCACGCCAGGTCACCGAGCTGCTGGCCGCCAACGGCCTCGCGCGCGGACAGGCCGGACTCAAGGTGATGATGATGTGCGAGCTGCCGTCCAACGCGCTGCTCGCCGACGACTTCCTCGAATACTTCGACGGCTTCTCGATCGGCTCCAACGACATGACCCAGCTGACCCTGGGCCTCGACCGCGACTCGGGCGTGGTCGCCGGGCTGTTCGACGAGCGCAACCCGGCGGTGCTGCGCCTGCTCGGCATGTCCATCGAGGCCTGCCGCAAGGCCGGCAAGTACGTCGGCATCTGCGGCCAGGGACCGTCCGACCACCCGGATCTCGCCGAGTGGCTGATGGCCCAGGGTATCGAGAGCATCTCGCTCAACCCCGACACCGTCATCCCCACCTGGCTGCGCCTGGCCGAGACCGCCGGCGCAAGCTGACCCCCCGGGAGCACCCGCCACGGGCGCTCCCCCGCCGTCGCCGCACCCCCGCCGCTCATCCGGCAATCAATTATTTCAATGAAACGCGAGCCCGCGACGCTGCGTGCTTAGGTAGTACACGCGGCCGACAACGGCCGTACTCGGAGGCAACCAGCAACCGGACACGCCGCTGGGGGAAATCGCATGAAACCCGTATCGACGTACCTGATCTACGCCGTGGTCGTCTTTGTCATTCTGCTGCTCGAAGTGGCGCAGAAGGCCCAGGGCGCCGGCCTCGCACCCTGAGCGCCGGTCGCCTGCGCCTTACGCGCGCAGCGGGCTGGCCTCGTCGTCCGTATCGTCGTCGTCCTGCAGGCCGAAGGCCTTGCGGCTCTCGCGCTCCAGTAGGTCCAGACACTGACCCTTGAGGCGGCCGAAACGCGGATCGGTCATCGCGCGCACGTTGCGCGGACGCTCGATGTCGACCTCGATCTCGGAAATCACCCGGCCGGGCGAGACGCCCATGATCAGGATGCGGTCGGCCAGCAGCACCGCCTCGTCGATGTCGTGGGTCACGAACAGCACCGTCGGCTTGAGCTGTTCCCACAGCTTGAGCAGACCGTCCTGCATCACCAGCCGCGTCTGCGCGTCGAGCGCGCCGAAGGGTTCGTCCATCAGCAGCACACCCGGATAGTTGGCCAGCGCGCGCGCGATCTCCACGCGGTGCTGCATGCCGCCCGAGAGCTGCGACGGATAGTGGTCGGCGACCTTGCTGAGACCCACCATGTCGAGAAAGGTGCGCGCCGTGGCCTCGGCGGTCGCCTTCGGCTGACCGGCCATCTTCGGGCCGAATTCGACGTTTTCCTGCACCGTCTTCCACGGAAACAGCGTGTGCTGCTGGAACACCATCCCGCGCTGCGGATCAGGCCCGGCCACGGGCTTGCTGTCCACCAGCACGGCGCCGGTGCTCGGCTTCAGGTAGCCGGCGACGAGGTTGAGCACGGTCGACTTGCCGCAGCCGCTTGGGCCGAGCAGGGCCACGAATTCGCCCGGCTCGACGTGCATGGTCAGCGAGGACAGGATGGTCTTCCTGCGCTTCTCGGGACCGAAGGCGACCGAGACCTCGTCCAGGGTGATCGCGGCCTGGAAAAACTTGCCGTTGCGGTGAGCGGCTTGCGCGTGTTCGTGTTTGGCGTTCAAGGCTACCACCTGCGGTGAATTGTTCATCGTCGCGTCTCTCGGTTCGATGCGTGGACGGAGCGGGGATCAGCGCTGTTCCGGCGGCACCCAGCGCAGCAGCAGCCGCGCGGCCAGGCGTACCAGGCTGGTCGACAGCGTGCCGAGCACGCCGATCGTGACCATGCCGACGACCACGTCCGGGTAGCGGATCAGCTCGTACGATTCCCAGGTGAAATAGCCGATGCCGTACTGGCCGCTGATGATTTCGCCGGCGAGCAGCGAAAACCAGGAAACGCCCATACCGACCGCAAGCCCGGTCGAGATGCTCGGCAGCGCCGACGGCAGGATCACGTGGCGCAGCACGGAAAAGCGCTTCGCGCCCAGCGTGGCCGCCGCGCGGATCAGCAGCTCGGGGGTCTGCTGCACGCCCTGCATGGTGTTGATGGCGATGGGAAACACCGCACCCAGGAAGGTGATGAAAAGAATGCTGGCCTCGTTGGTCGGCCACATGATGATCGACAGCGGAATCCATGCCACCGCAGGAATCGGGCGCAGGATTTCGATGTAGGGAAAGATGATGTCGCGCGCGAGGCGCGAACGCCCCATCGCGATGCCCGCCGTCATGCCGATCACGACCGCGAACAGAAACGAAATCCCGATACGGCGCAGACTGGTGCCGATATCGATATAAAACGTCTTCGTGCCGATCAGCTGGTAAAACTGCTGCCCGACCTGCACCGGTGTCGGCAGATTGTTGAAATTCAGGATGAACTGCACGCCCTTGACGGTCAGTATCTGCCAGATCACCACGCCGACGACCAGGGAGAGCACCTGAATGGAATGGCGCTTCAGCCGCTCCAGCACCATCTCCCGGTCGAGGTCGAATAACTTGCGCACGACCATGTTGGAATCCGTCTGCACATCGCTGCTCATTGCATCACCCGTCATCGCTGCGTGAGGTACGACGGCTGCGGACGCCGCCGCAGCCGTTTTGCCCGTCCGGGCCGGCGGAGAAACCTCCCGCCGGCCCGCATTCAGATCAGGCCTTGGTGACCTCCGCGAAGGTCATCACCTTGCCCGCGTGCGCCTTGGCGTACTTGTCGGCCTCGCTCTTGAGCATGAAGGCATCGAACGTCTTGCCGTCCTCCACGTAGAAGGCGTTCTTGCCGAACAGCTTCAGACCGGTCTTCTGGTCGTACACGTAGGTTGCGTCGATCGTCTTGCCCGCCTTTTTGTACTGCGCGTAGCTCTTGAGCATCTCGGCCACGTTCGCGTACTGATGGATCTTCTCGCCGTTGATCCAGATTTCGTCGGGCAGATGGATGTTTTCCTTCGGGTGGTAGAAGGTCTTGAGCTGCTGCTCGTAATTCAGACCGAGCTTCTTGTAGGCCGCCTTGAGATACTGCGGCGCCACCCACGGCTTGAAGTCGAGCGGCGGCATATTGGCGTACTTCATCAGGACCTCGTGATCGTAGGCCAGGGTCTTGATGAACTTCGGCTTGAAGGTCGGATCGGGGGTCAGATAGCCGCCCTTGCTGAAGTACAGGTACAGCACTTCCTTGGGGATCATCGTCCACTTCGAGATCATCTTCGCGGCATGCTGCGGATCGTCCTGCACCCACTGGCCGGCCTTGATCAGCGCCTCGAGATAACCGACCACGACTTCAGGATATTTCTCGGCGAAGGACTTGCGCACCACCACGCCGTGCAGATACGGAATGCCGGCCTCGGCGCCGTTGTAGATCATGCGGCCGGTGCCCTTGTATTCCATCAGCTCGGACATCGGACAGAAGTCCGCGTGGGCGGCGACCTTGTCGTTCGCGATCGCCGCGATGCCGACCATCGGGCCCTGGTTGATCATGTGGAAATAATCCTTGGGGTAATGCTTTTCCTTCATCATGTTGAAGAGCATGCCCCAGGCCGCGCTGCCCACCGGCACCGACACGGTCTTGCCCTTGAGCTGATCGACGCTGTAGATGTCGGACTTCACCGGCACCACGATGCCGTTGCCGGCGCCGTCGAGGTTGTAGGCGGTGAACGAGATCATCAGCGAGCGCTCGCCGCGTGTCTGCTGGAATTTCGCGCCGTTGACCACCAGCGGGTAATCGCCCATCACGCCGAACGCGAGCTTGCCGGCGATCATCATGTTGGTGATCGGGCCGCCCGAATCGTAGTTGCGCCAGACGATCTTGTACTTGACGTCCTTGTACTTGCCGTCGTGCGGCAGATACTTGGGCAGCAGTTTGAGGCCGCGGATGATCGTCCCGCCCTGATACGTGTCGGTGCACATATTCTGGATGCCGATACCGATCGTGATCGTCTTGCTGTACGCAGGCGTCGCGGCGACCCCTGCTGCGGCGCAAAGCGCCATCAGCGACGCGCGCACCCCGTTTTTCCCAAGCATTCGCATGACACACACCCTCCCAGATTGATCGAATAAACGATGTCTATAACCCTGGCGTAAGCCCACCGCCCCTCAATTCCCGACAACATGTCATAACAGGACAGGTCATCAAAAGACAGCACGGATTGTGCCAATAAAGTCCGCCTCGATTGATCGAAGCCAAGCGATTGTTTTTTATTGGGATAAATCCGAATTCAGCCCCTGCAGACGACCGCCCGCGAGCGCCCCACTTTGGTGATCCCGGTGCATATCCGCACAGTTTCTGTGCCCCGCGCACCGCCGGCGGCCGGACCGGGCCCCGCCCACGCCGGCCGATCGGATCCGACCACGAAAAAAACCCGCCGGCACGCACGCAGTGACCGGCGGGAAGAAGGGGGAAACGACGAGGAAAGAGGTGTCTAGCGGGACTCGGCCAGCGCCGTGGGGGCGGACGACTGCACGTGGCTCAGCCACAGCGAGGCGATGCGCTCCTGCAGCGCGTTCTGCCGCTGGCGCAGGCGCAGGTTGTCGAAATCGACGTCGAACAGCGGCTGGTGCTGGTTGAAGCAGGAAAACACGGTCTTCGGCGCAGCGTCGGGGTCGTCGCCGCGCCGGTGCTGGCACAGGCACTGCGCGCAGACCTCCTTGAGCATGCACTGCATCGGGCTGTTGACCACGGCGGTGCCGTGCGCCCCGGGCTTGAGCCGCGCGGCCAGATCGCCCTTGAACGCGGTCACCAGCAGGTCCATCACGTCCGGTCGGTCGGAAATCACGAACTGGTCGCTGGCCTCGACCCACCCGCCGGTGTCGCCGCCTTCTGCCGCCACCGCACGCAGATAGGCTGCCATGCCACCCGTGACGCAGCGGTCCTGCGCGCGCAGGCCGTCCAGCGGCTCGTCGCCGTCGAGCACCCACACGACCTCGTCGGCCGCTTCCTGCACCAGCGTCTGCAGCGCCCCGGCGCGCTGGCGTTCGGCCAGGTGCGCGACCATCAGCACGCGGTTGCCCGCCTCCTTCCAGGCGTGACTGCCGTCGATCATGCTGGTCACCGCGGAATGTCCGCCGATCACCGTGATCGTCTGGCCCGCCGGCATCGGCAGCGAGGTGCCGGTCGGGCCCATCAGGACCACCGGATCGCCCGCGGCGAGGGCACCGGCCAGCCGGCTGGAAGTGCCCACCTCGTTGATCAGCAGATGGATGCGCCCCTGCGCCTTGTCCACCTGCACGCCGTCCACCGCCATGCCCTCCATCTGCAGGGCGGTGCCGAGGCCGCGCGCCACCCGCGTCTCGAAATTCTGCAGCCGGTAGACCTGCCCCGGCTGCCAGTTGCGGCTGGCCTGCGGTGCATGCACGGCGATGCTCACCAGATGCTCGGCCAGGCGCGTCACCGCCACGATCCGCGGGCGCAGGTTTTCGTCGAGCCGCGCGCACAGCGCATCCCACTTCGTCGCGTATCCGCCGTCGCCGATGCGTTCCGCGAACAGGCGCACGAGCGCCCGCGCTCCCGCCCGGCCCGAGGCCATCGCGCGCACCACGCTGCCGCTGTAGACGGGATGGTTGTCGCCCAGGAAGGAAATGCGCCGGCCGTCCTTGCGGTAGGAGGTGAACACCGCCTCGCGGTCGCCGGCCGCGGCGCGTTCGCCGTCGAGCCCATAGGCCGCATAAAAGCGTCCGTCCATCTCGAAGGTGTCCGCGTGTTCGCGCTCGTAGCTGGTGTTGGGCACGCTGCCCGCGGCCATGAGCACGGCACGCGCGGGCAGATCCACCCGCTCGCCGTCCGCGCCGTCGAAGACCATCGCGCGCACGTGGCCGTTGCGATCCACCAGCGCCTCGCGCGGATTCAGGCCCTCCGCATAGCGGATGCCTTCCTCCAGCGCCTTTTCGATTTCCTCGTGATTGCGCAGATACGCCGGCGAATCGCCCATGCGCCGCCGGTAGGCTACGGTGACGCCGCCCCAACGGTCGACCAGCCCGGCGAAATCCGGTGCGACGCCCAGCCGCCGCGCGCGCTCGCGCTCGCGTTTGACCTCGCGACCGTGGGCGAGGAATTCTTCCAGGATGGCCGCTTCCTCGCCGTCCAGCGTCCGCTCAACCGCGGCCATGCCCAGCGTCTCGCAGCGTTCGAGCAGCTTTTCCACCTGGCGGATGTAATAGGCCTGCACCTCGGTGGCGGTGTCGATCGCGGTCAGCCCGCCGCCGATCACCACGGCCGGCAGGCGGACCTGCAGGTTCGCCAGGCTCGCGCGCTTGGCCGCGCCGGTCAGCTGCAGGCCCATCAGGAAATCGCTCGCCTGGCGGATGCCGCGGGCGAGATGGTTTTTCACCGGCACGATGGTCGGCCGGCCTGCGCCGATGGCCAGCGCGATGTGCTCGAAACCGTAGTCCCAGGCATCGTCGATGGTCAGCGTGCCGCCGAAGCGGATGCCGCCGTACAGCCGGTAGTGCCGGCTGCGCGCCAGCGTCAGGTGGATGATCTTGAGGAAATTCTTGTCCCAGCGCACGGTGATGCCGTACTCGGCCACGCCGCCGAAACCCGCCATCACGCGCTCGTCCAGCGACTCGCGCAGCGCCGCCACCTCGCGCACCGGCCGCGGCGTCCGCCCGTCGGCGCCGGTCAGATCCGCCGGCAGCGGCTCGATCTTGAGGCCGTCCACGCCGACCACGCCGAAGCCCGCCTGCAGCAGGTGATGCGACAGGTTGAAGCCCGCCGGGCCCGCGCCCACGCAGAGCACGTCGGTGCCGTGATAGGGCAGGGTGTACGGGCGCTCGCGGTTCAGCGGATTCCAGCGGGTGAGCAGGAAATAGATCTCGTAGCCCCAGGGCAGGTTCAGCACGTCGTCGAGGATGCGCGTCTCGATCTGCGGCATGTCGACCGGGTCCTGCTTCTGGTAGATGCAGCTCTTCATGCAGTCGTTGCAGATGCGGTGCCCGGTCGCCGGCACCAGCGGATTGTCGATCATGATCGTGGCCAGCGCGCCGAGGGTGTGGCCGTCGCGCATCAGCGCATTGGCCTCGGAGATCTTCTCCTCCAGCGGGCAGCCTTCGAGCGGCACGCCCAGGGGATTGCTGCGCGTCTTTTCCTCGCCCTTCCCCGGAAAGCCCTTGGAACAATAATCGCCCTGGTGCGAATGGCAGAACTTGCAGTAATGCACCTGATCGAGCACCTCGCCGCGCGCGTAGCGCATATCGGTCAGCGCGAAGCCGTCGCGCTGCCGGCGCGCCGCCGGCTTCACCTCCACGCCGCAGCCGCGGGCCGCCGGTTGCAACTCGGTGCGCACCAGCGCGGCGAAATCGCGCCTCGCCGGAAAACGGAAACTGCCCCAGCCGGCGGTCGCCGCGCGACCGGCCTCACAGGTGGCCGCCGCACGCACCCAGGCCGCCAGGGTGGCGATGCGCTGCTCGTCGCCCGCGTCCGCCGCATGGCGCCACAGCTGCGCCACCGCGTACTCGCGGTCGGCGCCGCCGACCTCGCCCAGCCAGGCGTCCACGCAGGCGTCGAGCGCCGCGAAGTCGTGCGCCTGCGCGTCGCCGGCGGCCTGCAGGCTGCGCTTCACGAAGTCGTTCTTGAACGCCCACACCAGCGCGCTCCTGCCGGCATGTCCGCCCAGCGCGTCGCACTCGCGACGCACGCCGAAGACCTCGGCGATGAAATCCTCCAGCACCCCGGCGACGGCAATCAGCAGCTCCGACTCCGCACCGGCCTCGAACGCCGCCTGCGCGCGATAACGCGCGAAGCTCGCCGCCAGCTCCGCGTCATGGGCCTCAAGATACGTCGCGAACGCACGGTCGAGCGCCGGCAGACGTTCCGCACGGTACAGATCCTCGTACCCGAATCCGGGCAAGTTCAGTGTCAACACCTGTTCCATGGAGCACCTCTCGCGCGGCCGGACCTCACGGCATTACTTGTCATAATATGTTAGACGTCGACAGAGTCGCCCAGCTCCAGAAATTGTCGCTTGCCTTCCACCTCGGCCCAGCGCTCCGCCTCCGGCAGCGGTTCCTGGCTGGCTGCGATGACCGGCCAGCGCCCGGCGAGGTCCGCGTTGATCTTGATGAAATCGGCGAATTCGTCCGGCAGGTCGCCCTCGGCGTAGATCGCATCCACCGGGCATTCGGGCACGCACAGGGAGCAGTCGATGCACTCCGCCGGATCGATCACCAGGAAATTCGGCCCCTCGTGGAAGCAGTCCACCGGGCACACGTCCACGCAGTCGGTGTACTTGCAGCGGATGCAGTTGTCGGTCACCACGTACGTCATGTCTTCGGTCCTTTGCAGTTGCGCCACGTCGCCGTGGCGGTTCGTTCCATCCGGGGGGCGTTCAGCCGATCTTGCTCAGCGCCCAGGCCGCCAGCTTGCGCACGTCCGGGTCCTCGTCGGTGAGCGCGACTTCGAGATACGGCGTCGCTGCGGCGTCCGCGATCTCGCCCATCGCGCCGACGATTTCCTTGCGCAGGTTGCTGATCGGATGCGCGAAGGCGGCACCGAGGGCATCCACCGCGGCCGGATTGCCGAGCTGCCCCAGGCTGCACGCGGCCTTCTGACGCACCTGCCAGTAGTCGTCGTCCAGCGCGTCGATCAACGCGTCCACGGCGTCGCCGACGTGCAGGCGGCCGATTACCAGCGCGGCCTCCTCGCGCACCTGCCAGTCGACATCGGTGAGCGCATACACCAGGGTCTCGCGCACGCGGCCGCCGTCGGCGAACACCAGCGCGCCCACCGCCGCGCGGCGCACCTGCGCGTCCGGGTCGTTGCGCGCCACGTCGAGTAGCGCCGGCAGCACGGTCTCCGACTTGAGGTAGGCCAGCACGCCCACCGCCTCGCGGCGCACCTGCACGTTGCCGCTGCCGAGGGCGTTCATCGCCGGCTCCAGCGCATCGCGCACGCGCAGCGGCTTGATCGCACGCAGCAGCGCGGCCTTGGCGAAGGGGTCGTGCGTGGCCAGGCCGCGCAACAGAAACGGCGCCGCCTCCGGCGACTTGATCTCGGACAGCGTCTCGGCGGCCGAGGTGCGCACCGCCTCGTCCGTATCCGACAGCACGGCGATCAGCGCCTCGACGCCGTCGACCGTGTCGAATTCGTCGAGCACGCGCGCCGCCTCGGCGCGCACGTCCGCGTCCGCGTCGCCGAGCGCCTGCACCAGCAGCCCGACGGCATCGGGGTCGGCCGTCTCGCCGATGCTGAGCACCGCCATGCGGCGCACCGCGGCATCCTCGCTCTGCAGCCGCTCGCGGATGTCCTCAAGGTCCGGGGAAGTATCGAAAAGCATGGCCATGGCGACCTCTCAGCGCAGCAGATAGGGAATGTTCACCGTCACCGCCCCGGTCGGGCAGTCGGCCTCGCACGGCGTGCAGTACCAGCACTCGTCGTACTTCATGTAGGCCTTGTTGATGAGCAGATCGATCGCCAGGACATCCAGCGGGCAGACGTCCACGCATACGGTGCACCCCTTGTCGGCGATGCATTTTTCGTTGTCCACGATGACCGGAACGCTGGTTTTGGTCTGGGCAAGCGGCATGTCGGTGCTCCCTGGTTACTGTGCGGTGGCGGCGATGCGCAGGTTGTCGTAAGCCTGGGTCTCGTCCTCGTCGAGCTCGACCACGTAGGGGTCGATCGGACGCTTGAAGCAGGTCATGTCCCCGTTCTCGCCCTGCTTGACCTGGACGTGGCAGAACCAGTCGTCCTGGTTGCGCTCGGGATAGTCGACGCGATAGTGGTACAGGCCCCAGCGGCTTTCGGTGCGATACAGCGAGGCGCGTGCGGCCATCTCCGCGCAGTCGAGGATGGCGTGCACCTCCATCGCGCGCATCAGGTCGTGCGGGTCGGACGCGGCCAGCATGGCCATGTCCTCGCGGATCTCCATGAAGCGGTCGAGGCCGATTTCCATCTTGGTGGTGACCTTCGGCGGCTGCAGGTAGTCGTTCACCATGCGGCGCAGCTTGTACTCCATCTGGTACGGCGTGATGCCGTCGGCGACCTTCAGCGGGGCCTGGATGCGCGCGGCCTCGGCGGCGACCTCGGTCTCGTCGAGCACCGGCATGTCCACGCTCGCGCAGTAATCCGCCGCGTCGTGACCGGCGATCTCGCCGTAGACGAAGGCGCCGAGCATGTAGTTGTGCGGCACGCAGGCCAGGTCGCCCGCGGCGTACAGCCCCGGCACCGTGGTGCGCGCGTTCTCGTCCACCCACACGCCGGACGCGCTGTGGCCACTACACAGGCCGATCTCGGAGATGTGCATCTCGACCATGCGCTCGCGGTAGTTGGTGCCGCGCTGCGCGTGGAAGCGACCGCGGCTCGGGCGCTCGTTGCTGTGCAGGATGGTCTCGATCTCCTGGATCGTCTCCTCGGCCAGGTGGTCGAGCTTGAGGAACACCGGCCCCTTGCCGCCTTCCAGCTCGCGGTAGAACTCCAGCATCATCTGTCCGCTCCAGTAGTCGCACTCGATGAAGCGGTCGCCCTTGGAGTTGGCCGTGTAGCCGCCCAGCGGGCCGGTCACGTAGGCGCAGGCCGGGCCGTTGTAGTCCTTGATCAGCGGATTGATCTGGTAGCACTCGATGCCCGACAGCTCGGCGCCCGCGCGGTAGGCCATGCTGTAGCCGTCACCGGCGTTGGTCGGGTTCTCGTAGGTGCCGAACAGGTAGCCGGAGGCGGGCAGGCCGAGACGCCCCGCCGCGCCGGTCGCCAGGATCACCGCCTTGGCGCGGATCACCGCGATCTCGGCAGTGCGGCTGTTCACCATCATCGCGCCGGCGATGCGCCCGCTGGCGTCCTTGAGCAGACGGGTGACCACGAAGCGGTTGACCACGTCGACGCGCTTGCGGCGCAGCTGGCGGTACAGGATCTTCTTCATGTGGTGGCCCTCCGGCATGGGCAGCACGTAGGTGCCCATGTGGTGGACCTTCTTCACGCTGTAGTCGCCGGTCTCGTCCTTCTCGAACTTCACGCCCCAGCTGTCCAGCTTGTTGATCATGTCGAAGCTGCGCTTCGCGTAGGCCATCACCGTCTTCTGGTTGACGATGCCATCGTTGGCCACGGTGATTTCCTTCACGTACTGCTCGGGCGTCGCGTGGCCGGGGATGATGGCGTTGTTCAGCCCGTCCATGCCCATGCTGATCGCGCCGCTGCGCTTCACGTTGGCCTTTTCGAGCAGCGTCACGCGCAGTTCGGGGTTGCGCTCCTTGCTGGCCACGGCGGCCATCGGGCCCGCCGTGCCGCCGCCGATGACCAGGATGTCCGTATCGAAGATTTCTGCTGGCGTTGTTGGGGCATTCATGAACGTTACCTCGCTTGAATTAACGTCGTTCGACGCGCAGGCGGTACTGGTAGGCGTCACCGATGTAGTACAGGTGCTCGTAGTCGATCGGACGACCGTCCTGGGTGAAGGTGAGGCGCTCCATGCGCAGGATCGGCGCGCCGGCCTCGACGGCCAGCAGCTCGGCCTCCTTCTCGTCGGCCACCGCCGCGTTGATCACGATGTCCGCCGCACCCAGCGGGAAGGCGTAGTCGTTTTCCAGGATCACGAAGATGTCGCGCGTCTCCAGATCCTCGTCCATCAGCCGGCGGCCGACGTCCAGCGTGAAGTAGCTGACGTCGAGCGAGATCGGCGAACGGTTCAGATAGCGCACGCGCTCGATCTCGATCACCGGAGTGTCGCGGCTCACCTTCAGGGCGTGCGCCACCTCGCTGCTCGCCGGCACCTCGCGGGCGCCGATCAGCCGCGAATAGGTCTCGTAGCCCTTGCTGTTCATCGCCTCGCCGAAGCCTTCCAGGCGGGTCAGGTCCTGCACCGCCTTCGGCTTGGTGACGAAGCTGCCCTTGCCCTGGATGGTGAACACCAGGCCTTCCTTCTGCAGATCGCGGATCGCCTGGCGCGCCGTGATACGGCTGACGTCGAACAGCGCCATCAGCTCGCTTTCCGAAGGCAGCTTGCTGTGCGGGGGGTAACTGCCGTCGAGAATCTTCTTGCGCAGCATGTCCTTGATCTGGCCATACAGCGGGACCGGCGACACCAGTTTCAGGCCGCTTGCGCCCAACTTCGAATCTTCTTGCTTCGTCATCGCTGTCTCATCCGAGCATGTCTTGTATGTACTTGTTATGATATGTTGGCCTTGTCACATCGTCAACACATAAAAACGCCGCGCCGCACATCGCCAGCCGGGCCCGATTCCAGCACAATGCTCGGGTCCGCCGAACCCTCCGCCACGCATCCGACAGGTAGCGCATATGTCGCCACTCCCGACGCTCGAAACGCCGCGGCTGCGCCTGCGCCCCTTCGCCGCGACCGACGCGCCGGACGTGCAGCGGCTGGCCGGCGACTTCGCCATCGCCGACACCACGGCACACATCCCGCACCCCTATGAGGACGGCGTCGCCGAAAGCTGGATCGCCACCCGCGCCGAGGCCTTCGCCCAGGGCACCGGGCTCAGCCTCGCCATCGCGGCGCGCAGCGGCGGCGACCTGATCGGCGCCATCAGCCTGATGCAGATCGCACCCGGCCATCAGGCCGAACTCGGCTACTGGATCGGCCGGCCGTACTGGGGCAACGGCTACTGCACCGAGGCCGGCGAGGCGATGTTGCGCCACGTCTTCGGCGAACTCGGCCTGATCCGCGTGCACGCGCTGCACCTGAGCCGCAACCCGGCCTCCGGTCGCGTCATGCAGAAGCTCGGCATGCGCCACGAAGGCCACCGCCGCCAGCACCACCTCCGGCATGGCCGGCCGGAAGACATCGAGCTTTACTGCATTCTCAAACAGGAATGGGCGGAACGCGCCCGCGCCGCAGATCCTCAAGGAGAAATGTGATCGCCACACCGCGCACCGGCATTCGCAACGTCCTGCTCGACCTCGACGGCACTCTGGTCGATCCCCGGCAGGGCTTCGTCAACTCCGTCGAATACGCGCTAGTCCGCCTCGGCGTCGAACCGCCGCCCGCCGACCGCATCGCCTCCCACATCGGCCCGCCGCTCGGCGAGACTCTCGCGCTGCTGCTCGGCGACACGCACGGCGACCGCGTGCAGGACGCCATCGGCCTCTACCGCGAACGCTACGTCGACACCGGCATCTTCGAAACCGAACTCTACCCCGGCATCCCCGAGGCCCTGCACGCCATAGCCGAAAGCGGCGCCAGAATATGCCTCGCCACCTCCAAGCCGACCGTGTATGCCCGGCAGATCCTCGAACACTGCGGTCTGGCCAGCCTCTTCCATGGCATCTACGGCAGCGAACTCGACGGCACCCGCGCCGACAAACGCAAACTCCTCGCGCATCTCCTGGAACAGGAAGACATGGACCCCATGGACGCCATCATGGTCGGCGACCGCGCCCAGGACATCCGCGCCGCGCGGGTCAATGGGATGGCTTCGCTGGGAGTGCTGTGGGGGTATGGAAGCGAGGAAGAGCTTTGGGGGGCAGAGGCGGACGGGGTGGTTGCTGTGACTACTGAGTTAGCTATTTCAGTGATGCGGGGTGAGTAAAGCAGTCCTTTAAGCAAGACTGCCGCATGTTCTTGCACGGATTCGGCGGTATCGTTTCACACGCCTTGAGCATCGGTGTTCTTAATTAGTTTTGGCGCGGGCGGGCGAGTGACTTTCTTTGGACGAACGTAACTACTCAGTGAAAATAATTACAAAAAGTACTTGACAGGGTTTTTGGTAGTTTTTTTGAAAATATGGCGGCGCTGTAACGAGTGCGATTATTGGTCTCCGAAAGCGACAGAGGCGTAGTCTTCCTTGCGACATCACGCGAGGCACTGCCCCACCGTCAGTCAATTATTTTACGCCGCCAGATCGCCTTACAAACGAGAAAATTGGCACTTCAAAACCCGTGAGATAATAGCTTCATTACTTCTTTGGAGCAGTCTTGCGTGCGGATCGACGGCGTCGATATCGAGATCACCCTGGCACAGGTCAGGGCGCAACTGGAGCAGGAGAAAGACCTATCTCCGGCACTCCGCGCCAGTATCGAGATGATGCTCATGTTGTTCGTCGTGTTACTCAACCGTCTCGGGCTCAATAGCCGCAACAGCAGTCAGCCGCCGGCATCGGATCCCAATCGGCCACGCAGCCAGCGTGTGCGCTCAAGCCGACCTTCCGGTGGCCAGCCGGGGCACGTGGGCAAGACCTTGCGCCCGGTCGAGCATCCCGATGAGATCGAGGTCCTCAAGATCGATCGTCGTCGCTTGCCGAAAGGCTGCTATACCGAGGCGGGTTTCGAGACTCGCCAGGTTTTTGATATCGACATCAGCCGGATCGTGACCGAGTATCGGGCGCAGATCCTGGAGAATGAATCAGGCCAACGTTTTGTGGCTTCATTCCCGGAAGGGGTGGATAAGAAGGTGCAGTATGGTTCCGGCCTCAAGGCCCATGCCGTCTATCTGTCCCAATATCAGCTCTTGCCCTACAAGCGGATCCAGGATTACTTTGCCGATCAGTTGGGCATCCCTTTGAGCGATGGTTCACTGGTGAACTTCAATCGCGAGGCATTTACCCGCCTGGCGGCCTTTGAGGCGATCAGCAAAACGGCATTGGCCAAAGCCGTGTCCGCTCATGCCGACGAGACCGGGGTCAACATTGATGGCAAACGCCATTGGCTGCATGCTCTGTCCAATGCTGATTGGACGCATTATCAGGTCCACAGTAAGCGAGGCCAGGAGGCGATGGACGCGATCGGGATCCTGCCACGGTTCCGCGGTGTGCTGTGTCATGACCATTGGAAACCCTATTACCGTTATCGGGACTGCACCCATGCCCTGTGCAATGCCCACCACCTGCGCGAACTGGAACGAGCATTCGAGCAGGACGGACAACAATGGGCGGAAGCGATGGGCAAGCTGCTCAGAGAGATTCATCAGGCCGTCGAGAACGCTGGCGGCATCCTGCCGCTGACCGAGGCCAATGCTTACCGGCAGCGCTACCGAGATGTGCTCGAGGCGGGGCAACTGGAATGCCCTGAGCCGGAAAAACCACCCGACAACAAGCCTCGGGGGCGGATCAAGCGGAGCAAGGCCCGCAATCTGCTGGAGCGTCTGATGGCCTATGAAGACGATGTGCTGCGTTTCATGGTGGACGTCAATGTGCCGTTCACGAACAATCAGGCGGAGAACGATATCCGTATGACCAAAGTGCAGCAGAAGATCTCCGGCTGCTTCCGCAGCCTGGAGGGTGCCGCGATGTTTTGCCGCATACGGGGATATCTATCGACCTGCCGAAAGCAGGGGGTCACGGCTTCGGAGGCGTTGCGCCTAGTATTCGATCGCAAGCTACCGGCTTTTGCTCTGGCGATCTCTGAGAATTAGCTGAGTAGTTACGGACGAACAAAGAAAGTCACCAAAGAAATTCGCCCGGATCGCCTTGGCCCTACGGGCAACCTCGCGTGAATACGTCTGGTCGCGGCCGCAGCCAAGCGCCGTCCGGGCGCGGGCTGCTCGGCCCGGGTCCTCCGGGTCGACCCCAATCAGTCGCATCCCCGCGAGGCAAGGCAATAAGGGGGTAGAAAATCGCCGGTTAATTTGAACGAGCTAAAGGAAAGCTTGCCGATTAAGGTTATCGGACGTTCCGTTTCCGACCCAGGCTGTGTGAAAACGTGAACCATGCGCATTTCGTCGAAGGTGACCGCCGATTTCGGTGAACGTGACCGCTGCTCTCATTGGTTGCGCACTGGAGTGGTTTTTCTATCCTGAGCGGTCACGATCCGTCAACCGGAGCCTGGATCTTGCGCATGGACTCGCCGGTCAGGTTGAGTCGGTGTGAGCCGTGCAGGAGGCGGTCGAGGATAGCGTCGGCCAGGGTGGCTTCACCGAGGTAGTCGTGCCAGTGTTCGATAGGCAACTGGCTGGCGATCAGGGTGGAGCGTCGGCCGTGGCGATCCTCGATGACTTCCATCAGGTCGTTGCGCTGTGCGGTGTTGAGCTTTTGGATGCCCCAGTCGTCGAGGATCAGCAGGTCGGTTTTGAGGAGCTGGCCCATGAGCCGGACGTAGGAGCCGTCGCCGTGGGCGATGCGCAGCTGCTCGAACAGCGCCGGCAGGCGCAGGTAGCGCACCGACAGGCCGCGCCGGCAGGCCTGATTGCCCAGTGCGCAGGCGAGCCAGGTCTTGCCGCAGCCGGTCGGTCCGGTGAGGCACAGGTTCAGTGCCTGGTGTATCCAGTCGAGGCTGGCCAGTTGGGCCATGCGGGGCTTTTCCAGGCCCCGGCGGTGGTGGTAGTCGATGTCCTCGACGCAGGCCGGCACGCGCAGGCGGGCGGCCTTGAGCAGGCGGGTGAGGCGTCGGTTCTCGCGGTGCAGCACCTCGTGCTCGATGAGCAGGGCGAGGCGCTCGTCGAAGGACAGCGCATGGGTCTGGGGTTGGCCCTGTTGTTGCTCGAGGGCGGCGAGCATGCCGGTGAGGTTGAGGGTGCGCAGCTGTTGGCGGGTCTGTTGATTGAGCATGGCGTGGAGCTCCTCAGTGATAGTAGTTGGCGCCGCGGACATTGGCGTGCAGGGGCAGTGCCTCCTGGGCCGGGCTCTGATCGAGGGGCTGTTGGTCAAGGCCGCGGGCGAGGATCGACTTGACGCTCTGGTAACGGGCCGAGTCGATGGCCAAGGCTCGAGCGCAGGCCGCCTCCAGGCGCGCCGGGCGGTAACGCCGAGCGAGGCTGAGCAGCCCCAGGCAGGCGCGGTAGCCGTGCTCCGGATGAGGCCGGTCGGTCAGCTGGCGGCGTACCACCTCGGCCGTGCTGGGGCCGATCTGGCTCGCCCAGCGCAGGAAGCGCTTGGGTGACCAGTCACGGTGCACCTGATGGGTCTTGGGCATGTGCTCGGTGACGGTGACGTAGCGGCCCGGGCCGTGGTGGCGCGGATGCAGGGCCACGCGCTGACCCCGGTGCAGCACCTCGATCGTGGTGGCGGTGATGCGCAGGTCCAGCACCTGGCCGACCAGGGCATGCGGGACGCTGTAGCAGCGCTTGTCGACCTCGACGTGGTAGTCGATGCCGGGCCGGGCGCGTCGCCACTCGGCGTAGACGTAAGCCTCGCCCGGCAGCGGGCGCAGCGCGGGCCGATCGAGGCTCTCGAACAGGTCGCGACGGCTCTCGGTGCGACCCTGGAAGAGCCGCTCGTTCAGTTCAGGCAACAGCGCGGCGATGGCCCGGTTCAACTCGGCCAGCGAGAAGAAGCGGTGGTGGCGCAGCCGCGCCAGGATCCAGCGCTCGACCACCTGCACCGCCACTTCGACCTTGGCCTTGTCCTTGGGCTTGTAGGGCCGCGCCGGCAGCACGGCGGTGCCGTAGTGCGCCGCCATCTCGGCATAGGTGGCGTTGAGCTGCGGCGCGTAGCGCTCGGCGCGCTGAACCGCCGCCTTGAGGTTGTCCGGCACCAGCAGCGCCGGCACCCCGCCGAAGAAGCCCAGCATGCGCTGGTGGGAGGCGATCCAGTCGGGCAGCGACTGGGTCCAGGTAGCCTCGACATAGGTGTAGCTGGAGGCCCCGAGCACGCCGACAAAGATCTGTGCGGTACGCACCTCGCCGGTGTGACGGTCGACGATGTCGACCGTGGGCCCGCAGTAATCGATGAAGACCTTTTCCCCGGCCTGATGGTGCTGGCGCAGGCTGCGCTTCTGCCGCTCTCGCCACTGCCGGTAATGGTGACAGAACTGGGTATACGCGTACGCGCGCTCGCCGTGCGCGGCGCAGTACTCGGCCCAGAGCAGTTGCAGGGTCACGCCCTTGCGCTTGAGTTCCTGATGGATCTGGAAGCCGTCGGGGACGACGAACCGGCTCGAGGGCGCCTTGGCGGGAAACAGACGTGCCTCCAGGGCGGCCTCGTCCATGTCCGCAGGCAACGGCCAGGTGATGCCTTGAGCCCTGGCCAGGTTGACGTACTTGTTGACCGCGCCCTTGGACAGGCCGCAGGCGCGGCTGATCTGCGCGTGGCTGAGTTGGGCTGCGTATTTGAGGCGCAGCACCTCGATGACATGCTTCATTGGAATCCTCGCTGCCGGCACCGCTGTCTCCTTGAGTGAGCAAAGGAGCGCGGTTGTGCCGGAATAAGTGAAAGAATTCCAGTGGCTTGGATGAGATGACGGAGGAACGTGACCGCCGATTTCGGAAAAAGAGCCGAAATCGGTCACGATCAAACGAAATGGCCGGTCACGTTGATCCGAAACGGGCGGTCACGTTCGAGCGAAATGACCGGTCACGTTGCGCCGAAATACGCAAACCAAGCCTACCCCAGATGATCCAATTAATAGGTTGGCAACTCGGGGCTGCAGATGAAGCGATTTATCGAAGGCGAGCATCGTCAGCAGGCGACCTTGTTCCCGGAAAGTCTTGATGAGTTCGTTGCCGAAGACAACCCGGTTCGCGTGGTGGATGTGTTTGTTGATGAGCTGAGTCTGTCGGGGCTGGGCTTCAAGACCACCGCCGAAGCCACGGGCCGTCCGGGCTACCATCCGGCGACGCTGCTCAAGCTGTTTATCTACGGTTATCTCAATCGTGTGCAGTCCTCACGCCGTCTGGAGCGAGAGGCACAACGCAACGTCGAGTTGATGTGATTGACGGGCCGGCTGGCCCCGGACTTCAAGACCGTTGCCGACTTTCGGCGGGACAACGGCGACCATTTTCTGGACCAAGACAAAAAAAACAATAAATAATCCGACGAATTATTACAGGCCTCTAGTGACGCCATGAAACAATGATGGTGAAATTAAATCCGTTCGTGCTGGCAGTGCCCCAATAATCGCGTTTTCACACGGCCTGGACCCTGAGCAGTCCTTCGTCTACTGCGCGGCATAGTCCGCTGTCAGACAAATAGGGGACGTTAACGCTAAGTTTAAACATCCGCTCTAACGAGTTTGCGAAATGTACAATCACGGGCTTAGATTATCTTGGTATTCGTCAAGAGCCATCTGAGCGATTTTATCGCCCTGTTTAGCTGCCTTTTTGTACCAATAGATACCCTTGGATTTGTTCTTGGCCATGCCTGATCCGCCGAAGTAATAAGCCTCAGCGAGTTGCTGCTCTGCACCGACTTCGCCATGTTCGGCAGCCCGCTTGAGCCAGTAGGCGGCTTTGGCGGGGTTTTTTGGCACCCCCCAGCCGCCGTACTGGTAAGCGGTCACAAGCCGGCTCAAAGCCTTGTCGTATCCCTGCTTCGCGGCTTTCGTGTACCAGTGGTAAGCCTTGGCATCATTCTTCGGCAACCCCCATCCATGAATATAGTCTTCACCCAAACTGTACTGAGCCTTCGCGTAGCCCTGTTTAGCAGCCACGGCAACCCAGTAAGCAGCCTTGGTTTTGTCCTGCGAAATACCCTTGCCCAACATATAGGCTCGTCCTAGCTGGTACTGCGCGTCGACAATACCCTGTTGAGCGGCTTTCCTTACCCCATCAATTGCCTTCCTGTACCAGTACGCGGCCTTAGTTTTGTCACGTGGCGCACCAAGACCTTTGGCGTAAGCGTCTCCCATATGGAATTGCGCATCGTAGTTACCTTGATCGGCGGATTTCCTGTACCAGGACATGGCTTTAAGAAATAAATCTGCGGCCCTGCCAGCGTTCCTCGGCTGCTCAGATATTGAAAGTTTTTCTGCCTTTTTGAGATATGCCGTCGCGATTTTTTCCTGGGCAATCGCATCTCCACGCTCGGCTTCAGCTTGAGGTCCAACTGAGATACCAGCATCTGCCGAAGCTGAATTCGCGAGCACAAGCCCAAACAGGCCTGCCAGAAAAATCAGAGACCATTTTTTCCTGTGACGCAATGGCATTCTATTTCCAGGTTCGCAAGCGAATCATTTCCAGTTGAACATTGTTGAATTCGGTTAGCTGCTTTGCCGAAGCATCTGTTCCACTTGTGCTTTTAGTTTGGCGGTGTCCACGTTGCCAATCTTCTGATAAACGATTTGCCCTTTCGGATTGATCAGGAAAGACGTCGGTGTAAGCCGGATCGTGCCGAAGGCCTTGGAGATGCTATCGCTCCGATCGATCGTGATTGGATAGGGAATATGTTTATCCTGAGTCATGGTTTTAACTTGAGATGGGATGTCATAGGACATGGCTACTCCTATGATCTCAAAACCCTGTGGCGAAAGTTGTTTATACAGTTTGGCTAGAGATGGAATTTCTTCTACACAGCCTGGGCAGGTTGTGGCCCAGAAGTTGATTAAAACCGGATGACCGTGGAATGAACGCAGATCGAGCTTCTTTCCGTTAAGTAGGGTCATTTGTACATTGGGGGCTTGATTACCGGATGAGCCGAGAAACAGCCAACTGACAATGCTGGTTGTGACCAGGATGGCGATACTTATGAACAATATTTTCGGCTTTGCCTTCATGATGTCATTTAACCCTCTGATGCGGCTGGAGCGTAACCTTCGAATCGATACCCATCACCCGATTAATTCTCATCAGATTCAGCGTTCGAGTTCATGCCTCATCCGTTCATATGTCTGGCTATCGATTTCACCGCGCGCATAGCGTTCTCGCAATACATCCAGTGCCGGATCACGCCCTGACGGCGTGGGTGTGTCACGATGCCCCCCAGCGGAGCGCGCTATCGACACAATCACCCAAACGACGACAGCAAAAATCGCCAGCATGACTAGAAAACCCACTATCGGTATTCCCCACATCGTGCTACCCAAGCCATACATGCCTCCTGAGTGGTACATGCTTACCCCCCTTACATTCGCTACTTAAACATCGAAGTGTGTATCGAGTTCAGCCTTTTGATCTGCGAAAGTACCCCAGATGGGGACATTGTCGATAACCGTAATCGGCGCTACACGGACGCCGTAACGTGATTTGGCTTCATCAGCCACCCCAGGTTGAGTAACATCGCGTTCCGTGAACTCGATATGGTGTTGATTTAAATATCGCCTGACCGCAGCGCAATCAGGACACCCAGGACTGGTGTAGAGGAGAACACTGGCCATCGTTGATCGCAGGGATTTAATCCTGAACCTCGGCTTCATAACCCTCTTCTTTGACCGCTGTAATCAACTTGGAAGGATCGGCGGTGCCATGCACCACTGCGCCACCTGGCGTCAGGGTGACTTCGGCCTTTTCCACACCGGGCACGTGTTCAAGGGCTTTGGTCGCAGCACGTACACAATGTTCGCAGGTCATGCCGGTAATTTTGAGGTTGATCTCACTCATCTCGGTTCTCCTTTCCTGGGATTGTCGATAGATGGCTGCCGCGGTCATGCAGACAGCATTTCAGCCACGCGCTTCAACTTTGCCCCGACTTCATCGGCAAGTGGATTGACGACCGGGTTGTCGACCATGCCGAGCACGGCCTTGGGATCCATGAACACAACACTGATTGTTTTGTCGGCTTCTTCGCGCACCACCACGTTGCAAGGCAGTAAGGCCCCAATATCGGGTTCGGCCTGGAGAGCCTGGTGAGCGTACTTGGGGTTGCAGGCGCCAAGGATCACATAGGGGGCTTGATCCAAGCCCAGCTTGGCTTTGAGCGTCGACGCAACATCAATCGTAGTGAGCACACCGAAGCCTTCGGTTTTTAGCGCGTCGGTCACCTGTGCCACGGTCTCGTCGAACGATCTGTTGCTCTTTACCGTAAACGCGAATTGACTCATTGATCCAATCCTTCACTAAAGGGAATGAAAGTCGCTCAGGCAGTCGCAGGCATATGAAATGCCTTCAATCGCTTGAGTCGTAAGCTATTGCCCAGCACAAATACCGACGAAAGTCCCATCGCCACGCCAGCCACCATGGGGTTAAGGTGAATACCGATCGGGGCAGCTACGCCAGCTGCAATTGGAATCAGGAGGATGTTGTAAAAAAATGCCCAGAACAGATTCCCACGAATATTACCCAGGGTGCTGCGTGCCGCAGCCAACGCAGTCACTACCTCATCCAGCCCGCCACGCGTCAGGGTGATGTCCGCTGCCTCAATGGCAATATCCGTCCCCGTCGCCAGGGCAATGCCTACATCCGCCTGGGCCAGTGCTGGCGCATCGTTGATACCATCGCCGACAAAGGCGACCCGGCGCCCGGCTTGCTGCAAGTCCGTGACCACCTTCGCCTTGTCTTGAGGAAGTACCTCGGCATGCACTTCGGAAATACCCAGGTCAGAGGCAACAGATTCAGCCGTGCGCCGTGCATCACCCGTCACCATGGCGACGGTTAACCCTCGGGCAATGAGACCTTTGACGACAGCAAGTGCTTCCGGTTTGATGCGATCAGCTATCGCCAGGAGCCCGAGCAGCTTGCCATCAGCCGCCACATAAACGACCGTGCGCCCGGCTCCTTCGAGTTCTTGGGCCTGAGTACTCTGTTCATCCAGGTCGATGCCTTCGTGTTCCATGAAGCGCCGCGCACCGACGCGCACGAGACGCTCGCCGACACGGCCTTCAATGCCGTAACCAGCGACTGCGCGGAAATCTTGCACGACTGGAACGTCAATGCCTTGTTCCTTTGCCGCGGTGGTGATGGCTCTTCCCAATGGATGCTCTGAGGCCGATTCCAAGGCAGCAGCCAAAGTCAGTGCCTCGTCTGGCGACGCCCCAGCTCGATCGACCAGCGTCGGACGGCCCTCCGTCAGAGTCCCCGTTTTATCGAACAATACCGTATCGACATGCGAGAACGTCTCCAATGCCTCGCCTTTGCGGAACAGGACGCCCAGTTCAGCCGCGCGACCGGTCCCGACCATGATCGCCGCCGGAGTCGCCAAGCCCATTGCGCATGGGCAAGCCACCACGAGCACGGCTACCGCTGCCACCAAGGCAACGCTGATATTGGCGCCGAGCACGAGCCAGACAACAAAGGCTAATAAAGCAATGGCAATCACTACCGGCGTAAATACACGCACGACGCGGTCGGCAACACCCTGGATTGGTAATTTGCCGGTCTGAGCGCTCTCCACCAACTTGATGATCTGCGCCAGCACAGTGTCGCGTCCGACCGAGGTTGCCTCGATAACGAGTTTTCCATCCTGATCGACCGTACCACCGACTACGGCATCGCCGGCTTGTTTTACCACCGGTAGGGGCTCGCCCGTGAGCATGGATTCATCTACATGCGCACGCCCCTCAACCACTTTGCCGTCAACGGGAAGTCGCTCGCCAGGTCTAACCGAGAGGCGATCTCCGACGTGTAATTGAGCTATCGGGATCTCTGATTCATTGCCATCGGCATCCAGGATTCTGGCTGTCTTGGCTTGCAAATCGACGAGTTTCCGGATTGCCGCCGAGGTTCTGCCTTTTGCCAATTCTTCCAGATACTTGCCGAACAATACGGCGGCGATCACGATGGCGGCCGAATCGAAGTAAATATGTCTAGCCGCTGGCGGGAACAATGCGGGCGCGATGAGTACCAGAGCACTATAGGCCCAGGCGGCTCCGGTTCCCGTTGCCACCAGGGAATTCATGTCCGGAGAAAGATGGCGGTAGGCGATGATGCCGGGGCGAAAGAAACGCCTTCCAGGTACCACGAGTACCACTGTCGCGAGAACGAATTGCACCCAATCCCAAAAATGCGGGAATGGACTGATCGCGCGCAAGGCGTGATTGAAGGCAGGGATGAAGGTGCCTCCCATAGACAGAATAAGGACGAGGACACCTAGCACTGTAGCGATCAGCACGTCACGACCCATGGCATGAATCGCTCGTTGGCGCTTATCTGCTTCAGTTTCGGTACTGTTGGCATCGTCAAGCGTATGCGCGCTGTATCCTGCTTCGGCGACAGCCGAAGTGAGCGCATCCACATCGGTCATGGCGGGTAAAAAACGGACCTTGGCCTGTTCCGTTGCCAGATTCACACTGGCCTCAAGCACGCCGGGTACGCGCTGCAGCGCACGTTCCACACGACCCACGCAGGAAGCACAAGTCATACCTTCCACGGCGAGCTGGAGTTCAGTGTCTACGGGTGTATAGCCGGTCTCACTCACCGTCGAAAAGATCGCCTGTGGGGTTACGATGCTCGGGTCATACTCCAGTTCAGCTCGTTCGGTTGCGAGATTGACGGCGGCTTCGTGAACGCCAGGCAGTTTGTTCAATGCTCGCTCAACGCGTGAGCTACATGAAGCACAGGTCATTCCCTCGACATCCAATCTCAGGGGCATGAGTTTGGCTTGTTGATATTGCCGTTCTGGGACCGCGCTCATTCTGGGTCCTCCTTTAGCAATGCATTCAAAATCGGGCAGCCGGCGATCAGGCCGTGCCCTGGGCAATGTGCCGTGAGGGCTTCCAACCCTGATTTCATGCGTTGCAGATCGTTGATCTTGGCGGAAATGTCGGCGATCTTGCTCTCGGCCAGAACCTTGACCTCACTCATATCCGCTTCAGGGCGAGCATGGAGTGACAACATCTCACCGATCTGGGTCAGTGAAAAGCCCAATTCCTGGGCGCGTCTTACAAACCGTAACCGACGCCTGGCCTCACCGTCATACAAGCGATAATTCGAGGCCGTACGGCGACTTGATTCGATGAGCCCCAGTCGTTCGTAATAGCGAAGTGCCTCGGCAGTAACACCTTCGCGCCGAGCTAAAGCACCGATCGTGAGAGGGGTATTCATATCTCGCTCCATGCTTAGCATGCAACACAAGCATGTACGGAGCTTAAACCCTGTTGTTAGGTTTAGGGTCAAGCGATCCTGCGTAAATTCTGAGGAGGATCAGCAAATTCGTCTTTCAGACCCTTAAGGTCTTGACCCTAAACTTGGGTACAGGGTTTACATTGATAGGATGCATTCGAGAATGTCCCATCGTGGTGTGCTCTTGCTCATCTTGTTCGTGATGATTGCGAACCCCCTGAGCACGGCCATCATCTCCGCACTCAACGCTCAGCACGGCTTACCCTTGTCCGCACCGGATCATTCACAGCAAACCACCCTAAGCATTACTTCCATACTGGCACATCACGTACCAAACCGTTCCATCGGCTGGAACTGCTGCCATGGCAGCACGGCACTATGTGTAGCCCTGATCTCTACGTATGTCGCTGCAAGCTACGCTTCCTCAAAGCAGAAACCAACCCGGGAAAAGCCTCTTGTCCTAGGTCGCTATCTTTCCCCGCTTACCAAACCTCCGCGCATAGATAACGCTTGAATAGACTTGCGTGACGGCATTCATCGTGCCGGTATCTTGTCCAACAAGAAATGCCTTCAATTCAGGCCGCCATTACGCAACCAAATTGATTACTTAGTATTCCCTGTCTATTGATCACCAATCACGATCAAACGCGTAACCAGACAAGGTGTACTAATGATTGGCAACGATTGGTTCTTTGCTGCGTTTCGATTTGGCTCAAGGTCTTGATACCTCGGCGAATTACTTTCTCCAATTAACTCCGGGTAAATGACACTCGCACACGACGGAGCCTAGCTGCAAGAACCAGGTGCAGACCTTACATCTTGGGGACACCACACAATGAATAAAATCAATCGCAGAAAATTCCTCAGCGGTATCGGCGCGGGAATTGGCAGCATGGCGATCAGCAGCCTTGTACCTTCACGCCAAGTGCTTGCAGCAGACACGGCTGCAACGCAGTCCAGTGTCGTTTTTCATGGTCATGGTTTTTATCCCATGATGTCACACGTTATTACTGGAGCAGTTCTTGAGCTTGAATCAGTGTCTAACGAGATACTGAAATTGATCAGCGCTCCCAGCACTCCGGAAAAAATAAATCTGACGCTCGCACCGAAGGATAAAGCGCATCTACGCTTCAACAAGCCCGGACTTTACCTTTTGTATAACGGGATCACGACGCGCTTCGATACCAAAGTCGGACAAGTTGCCGCTCGCAAGGAATCAAGGCAGTTTCCGATGCCAGCTTATATGGTGATACTCGTCACTGATCGCCATGGAGGCGGACTCAATCCGACAGCGAGGCGCGTTACCATACCTGATTCATACATGACCTTCGAACCTTGGGCATGCGTGGTCCGTGCAAACGAATCCGTCACCTTTACCAATAAGGACATGGATACACACATAGTCATGCCTTCGCCTGAGCCGATGTTGATGCCCAAGCATAAATTCGGCGAGGCTGATATGGAGGATAAGCTGTGGCAGCAGCGTATGAATTCAATCTCGCCCATTACACTTAATTCAAGAGGGGGAGCCGGTACGCTGACTCTCAAACAGCCCGGCTTGCATCATTACTACTGCCCAATACATGTGGCCTATAGCGCAACCGATTACACTTTCTATCCACTCAAGAGTTATGGGGGCTATCCATTCATCATGGATGGAGTAATCGTGGTTTTACCCACGTAGATACAGTCTCGGTCGGCGAGAGAATAATTCGGCTAATCAGTTTCACTAATCAAGTGGACGCCATAAGTCGAACGAATGGAACCAGCGGCAGCAATTCAGCATATAACCGCCATTCAGCGAGAAACCCGGAATGGCGGTTATTGGCCGCTTCCAGACTCCCCAGCTCAATTATCGCTTATAACGTCTACGCTGCGACGGACCGCATTCGAATATCGTCCTGCGCGTTACAGATTAGGATCGAATCTTGCAACTTCACAACCTGTAAAAGCCGCTGCTCGCTTACAACCCTGACGAACCATCGGCATGGCTAGCGTTGCGGCGCCCATTCAATTCCGGCTCATAGGCTGTACTTGTCGTGTTCCATTCAAGCCTTCCTACATTTGTTGCAAGCTCCGCCTCCGCATTACACCTGTGGAGCGACTGCATTCCAGTGCCGAACCTCCCTGCGAACCTTCTCGGCGCCAGAGGAGCGAGGCATGTCTGACGCGCTCGATTTCGACGACGAGGAACTCTGGGTCATCTGGAACGGCGAACAAGGTCTCGTCACCACGTCGACCATCGGCGAGGTCGAGTCGGGAGCTGAGGGCAGACAGGCCTGGCTGGAAGAGCCGTTCGACATGGTCGGACCGTTCAGCCTGGATGAACTGCTCACGAAAGGGCGGATTGCCTTCGCTGCGTGCGTCGTCATGTCGCGCCAGCGTTGGCAGGCGGATCAGGTCGAGCTGAGGCGGGAGTCGCTGAGACTCCGCCGCGCCGCTCAGGAACGGATGGAAGAGGAATTCGCGCGCTACAACCAGCGCCGCAACGCGCGTCAGGACAACCTGTTCGATCTCGCCGACGAAAGACGGCACCGCGAAGCCCTCAACCTGCCCGCAGAAGGCCGGCTCGAAGCGACCCAGATCAAAAAGGCCTTCCGCCGACTCGCCCAGAAGGCGCACCCCGATTCCGGCGGCAGCCACGAACAGTTTCTGCGCATCACGCAAGCGCGCAACGCGCTGCTTGAATGCGCTTCCTGAGACAAGGTGCTCGTTTCGCTCGCCGCAGGGCACTGCACAATCCTGGGCCGCAGCAAGGCCGAACGCTTGGGTCGTAAGCGACTCATGACGAAAGATATGGGGCCAAGCCCATAAGCTGAATGCATGCCCCGGCTTAATTTCCTCATTCTTTTCGTGGTTATTGATCGGAGTCAATTGCGCAACCTGTCGCAGCCCTTACGATCCATCTGCGTTTGCAAGTTTGTCTGAAGGGTTTTTGCCAGCCGGTAGTGCTGCTTGATGGCGTATCCATCGGACTGGAATATTCTGAAACCTAAGATTCGTCAAGCCTGCGGTGCCAGAAGCGTTTGTTGATAATCATATATCGAGTGGGTGAAAAACCCGCCAGAGGAGGTTTGACCGTGAGTTCCATCACCAAGGATATTTCGTCTTACGAAACCAACTCAGCCGCAACAAAGTCTGCAATATTCGACGGCACTGGATCAGGGCCTACGTTGCTGATTATTTTCGTGGTTGTTGCCGCTATTGGGTATTTTCATAACACACTCGATGTCAATACGGTAAAAAGCATGGCTGAATTGCGCGGACTTGGCGCATCCATGCCATTGCTAGGTGCTTTCCTCGGTTATATCTAGTCGTACCAAAAAGCTCTCCTCCTGCAGACCGTCCAGCCAACGCGGCATAAGTCGCGTTGGCTGCGACGTTCGTTGATTTCTTAAATCACCATCCCGACCGGCTTTTCTCTCCAATAAGCAAGTGTCTGGAAATCTCCGTAAATATCTGTTTGCGCTCGATCACGCGCACACATCATTTATTTCCTTTCGCTATTCATTCGTTGGGCAGCGTCCAAACCCGTTTTATACGCCCGATTTTTCACCTCAAGGTGAGATATGGAAGATGCGCGAGGTATAGCTGGGTTTCCTTGTGCCGGTCGTGCGCGAGCACCATCATGTCAACCGCGACGCGGTCGAGATGCGGTGCGAACCGGTGGATGAAGTCGTACATGTAGTCCCGCAGCACCAGGCCCCGGCGCAGGCCGATGCTGGTGACCTCGTGCGGGAACAGATGGCGCACATCCAGACAGACCAGGTCGCCGTCACGCTCCGGCTCGTACGCCATCCTGGCGAGCAGGCCGACGCCCAGCCCGGTGCGCACGTAGGTCTTGATCACGTCGGCATCGACGGCGGTCAGCACGAGATTGGGCTGCAGACGTTTTCTGGCGAAGGTCGCGGACATTTCCGAGCGGTCGTCGAAACCGAAGACGTATGTCACCAGCGGAAATTTTGCGATGTCTTCCAGGCTCAGGCGCTTGGCATGCGCCAGCGGGTGATCGTGCGGGACCAGCACCGCGCGGTTCCATTTATAGCAGGGCAGCAGCACCAGATCCTCGAAGTGATCGAGTCCTTCGGTTGCGATGGCGAAATCGACCTTTCCGCTCACGGCCAGCTCCGCAATCTGTTCCGGCGTGCCCTGGTGCAGATTGAGTTTCACGTCGGGATAGCGTGCGCGGAACTCGGCGATGATGGGCGGCAGCATGTAGCGTGCCTGAGTGTGCGTCGTGGCGATGGACAGCGTGCCCGAGGCCGGCGACGTGAGCTCGGTGGCCCGGCGCCGCACGTTTTCGGTTTCGGCCAGAATGCGTTCCAGGTAGGGCATGATCGCCTGCCCGAATTCGGTCAGCCGGGTAAACGATTTTCCGCTGCGCTCGAAGATCGGCGAGCCCAACTCGTCTTCCAGCATCCTGATCTGCTTGCTCACCCCGGGCTGCGAGGTATACAGGGCCTCGGCCGCGGCGGAGACGCTGAAACCCTGCTGCACCACAGCGCAGACGTACTGAATCTGACGGAGCTTCATCTGGCCACCCGGCTTACCGAAACCGCTTGAACAAGCATCCAGCCTACTGCCGGCCGCATATTCCGTCCAGGCATAAGCATGTAATAAATCGATCTTTGTTTGGAATAAGTATCGTCGGTAGTGTCTGCAGCGTACTTCACCGCAGGCATGGACATGGACTGGACGCTCGTCACCACCGGATTGCTGGTCGCCGCCCTGATTGCCGTCACCGGCATCGGCGGCGGCTCGCTGATGACGCCCGCACTGATCCTCGGCTGCGGCCTTGCGCCCACCACCGCGGTGGGCACCGACCTGCTGTATGCCACGTTCACCAAGAGCGGCGCGCTGCTTGGCTACGCGCGTGACGGCCGCGTCGACTGGGCGACGGTCGGCTGGCTGCTGGCCGGCGGTGTGCCGGGCGTGGCCGCCGCGCATCTGTTCCTGAGTTCGTTTCACGACGCCGCACTGCAGGACCGCCTGGTCGGCACCGCGGTCGCTTGCGTGCTCGCCCTGAGCGCGCTCGGGATGTTGCTGCCGCGTCGACGCGATCATGTCGCTAGGCCACCAGCCGCCATTCGACGCTGGCTGATCGCCGGCGGCGCCGCCGTGGCCGTGCTGGTCACGCTGTCGTCCATCGGCGCGGGCACGCTGACCGGCGCCCTGCTGACGCGCCTTTATCCCGAACGCCCGCTGGCCGAAATCGTCGGCACCGAGCTGGCCATGGCCGTACCGCTGGCCGCGCTGGCCGCGGGCGCGCACTTCCTTTCGGGACAGGTCGACTGGCGCGCCGCCGTCGATCTGTCGATCGGCTCGCTGCCCGGCATCTGGCTCGGTCGGCAGCTGATGCACCGCCTCCCCGATCGATGGTTGCGCCTTGCCACGGCCGCGTTGCTGGCCGGCGCCTCGATCACGCTCATCGCCTGACCGACCACGAGGACCGCTCATGTCTGCGCTACCCCATAACCTGCACAACCGGATCGCCCACAGCGTCGAGATTCTGCGTCTCGCCGCAACTGCGGACGCACCCGCGACCTTTGCCAACAGCCTCGGCGCGGAGGACATCGTGCTGACGGATCTGATCTACCGCCAGGTGCCCGAGATCGACGATTTCATGCTCGATACCGGACGCCTGCCGGCGGAGACCTACGCGCTGCTGGAACGGGTGCGCGCGCGCTACGGCCGCGCTCCGCGCGTCCACTGCCCGGACACCGAGGCGCTCGAAACCTTCGTCAACGCGTTCGGCGCCAACGCGTTCTACGACAGCGTGGCGCTGCGCAAGCGCTGCTGCGCGGTCCGCAAGATCGAGCCGCTGCGCCGCGCCCTGCATGGATACAAGTCCTGGGTGACGGGCCTGCGCCGCGAACAGTCGGTGACGCGCCAGGGCCTGGACGTGCGCGAATGGGACGAGGGGAATGGCCTGTTCAAGTTCAACCCGCTGGCCGACTGGGGCGAGGCTGAAATCTGGGGATACATCCGCAGCCGCAGGCTGCCCTACAACACGCTGCACGACCGCCATTTCCCCAGCATCGGCTGCGCACCCTGCACACGGGCCATTGCGCAGGGCGAGGATATTCGCGCCGGACGCTGGTGGTGGGAGTTGCCCGAGTCCAAGGAATGCGGCCTGCACCGTTACGCCGACGGGAGCGCGAGCGCATGAGCACGGTCGTCGAAATGCCTCAGCGGATTTCCGCGCCGCTGCTCAACGAGCGTCAGTTTCAGGACCTGCGGCGCCTCGCCGACGCCCTGAACCCCGAGCAGCTGCTGTGGGCCAGCGGCTATCTCGCCGGACTGCAGGGCTCGACGTCCGCCCTGCCGGCCACGCAGCCCGCGACCGAAAGCGTGCGCCTCGCGGTGCTCTACGGCTCGCAGACCGGGACCGCCGCGGCCCTGGCCGAACGCGTGGCGCGCCGCGCCAGCGCGCTCGGCTTTGCGGCCGAGGCCCTGGACATGCGGAGCTACCGACGCGCGCGGCTGCGCGAGGACCGCAACCTGCTGGTTGTCGTCAGCACCCAGGGCGACGGCGAGCCGCCGGACAGCGCACAGGAGCTGCACGCGCTGCTGACCGGACCGCGCGCGCCGGACCTGACCGGCACGCGCTACGCCGTGCTCGCCCTGGGCGACGCGAGTTACCCGCGCTTCTGCCAGACGGGCAGGGAGTTCGATGAGGCGTTGGTCGCCGCCGGCGCCACGCGCCTCGCCGAACGCGTCGATTGCGATGTGGACTACGAGGACGACGCTCAGGTCTGGACCGAACGCGTCCTGGGATTGTTCGACGAGCCGCGAAGCGGGGCGTCGACGGTATCCGCCGTGTCCGCGGCCACTGAACCGGTCTCGTGGACGCGGCACAGGCCCTTCGCCGCCCCGCTACTCGAACGCCTGCCGCTGACCGCCGAGGGTTCGACCCGTCGCGTGTGGCACCTGGAGCTGGATCTGGCCGGCTCGGGCATCGACTTCGCCGCCGGCGACTGCCTCTCCATCGTGCCGTCGAACCCGCCCGAACTGGTGGACTCGCTGGTGACCCGGCTGGGTCTGAACGGCGACGCCACGATCGCAACCCGGCATGGCGAGTGCTCGCTGGCCGAGGCGCTCGCCTCGCGCTACGAAATCTCGCGGCTGACGCGCCCCCTGGTGGAACGCTACGCCGAGCTCGCCGACTCGGACGCATTGCGCGGACTGGCGCGCGACGGCGAAGCGCTGACCGCATGGATGACCGGGCGCGACGTGCTCGACCTGATCCATGAGCATCCGGCGCAGGACCTGTCCGCGCAGGATTTCGGCGACCTGCTGCGCGTGCTGCCCGCACGGCGCTACTCCATCGCCTCCAGCCCGCTCGCCTATCCCGACGAGGCCCATCTGACCGTGGCGCCGGTGCGTTGGGAGAGCCGCGGCCGGGTGCGCCTGGGGGTGGCCTCGACCCTGCTGGTCGAACGCCTGGCCGAGGGCGGGGAGGTGCCTGTGTTCATCGAAGGACACGCAGCCTTCCGCCTGCCGGAAGACCCGGCGCGCCCGATCATCCTGATCGGCGCCGGCACCGGCGTCGCGCCCTATCGCGCCTTTCTGCAGGAGCGCGAGGCGCTGGGCGCGCAGGGGCGCAATTGGCTGTTTTTCGGCGACCGCAACCGCCGTACCGACTTCCTCTATCAACGCGAATGGCTGCACTGGCTGGAGGGCGGCCTGCTGACCCGTCTGGACGTGGCCTTCTCGCGCGACCAGCCGCGCAAGGTCTACGTGCAGGACCGCCTGCGCGAGCGCGGCGCCGAGGTTTATGCCTGGCTGGAAGAAGGCGCGGCGATCTATGTCTGCGGCTCGGAGCGGCTGGGCCATGACGTGCACCGGGCATTGATCGATCTGGTCGGCGCGGCCGGCGGGCTGACCGCCGAACGGGCCGAGGGCTACGTCGAGGACCTCAAGCACACCGGGAGATACCACCGCGATGTCTACTGAAAAACCGCTTTCCGATGTCGAGCGCATCAAGGCCGCGAGTCGCGGCCTGCGCGGCAGTCTGGTCGAGAGTCTGGCGCTGGGCCACACCGGCGCGGTGCACGCCGACGACACGCAGGTGATCAAGTTTCACGGCATCTACCAGCAGGACGACCGCGACCTGCGCGCCGAGCGCCAGCGCCGCAAGCTGGAGCCGCAGTATCAGTTCATGGCCCGCCTGCGTCTGCCCGGCGGCGTGCTGAGCAGCACGCAGTGGCTGGCATTGGGGCGCATTGCCCGCGAATACGGCAACGGCAGCCTGCGCATCACCAGCCGCCAGAGCATCCAGTTCCACGGCCTGTTCAAGCAGGACCTCAAGCCGGCCGTGCAGGCACTGGACCGCGTGCTGCTGGACACCATCAGCGCCTGCGGCGACATCAACCGCAACGTCATCGCCTGCGCCAATCCGAACCGCTCCAGCCTGCACGGCGCGGTGTACGGCTGGGCATGCCGCATCGCCGAACGCCTGCTGCCCGAATCGCGTGCCTATCACGAGATCTGGCTGGACGGCGAGTCGGCGGTGCAGCCGGAACCCGAGCCGCTGTACGGACCGACCTACCTGCCGCGCAAGTTCAAGATCGCCCTGGCCATCCCGCCGTCCAACGACGTGGACGTGTTCGCCCATGACCTGGGTTTCATTGCCATCGAGGAACACGGCCGCCTCGCCGGGTTCAACGTCACCGTCGGCGGCGGGCTGGGGCGCAGCCACACCAACCCGGCGACCTATCCGCGCGTGGCCGACGTGATCGGGTTCTGCGCGCCGGAGCAGGTGCTCGTCGTGACCGAGGCGGTGGTCGCCACGCAGCGCGATCACGGCAACCGCAGCGACCGCGCCCAGGCCCGCCTCAAGTACACCATCGACCGCATGGGGCTGGACGCCTTCGTCGCGGACGTGACGCACCGCTGCGGTTTCGCACTGGCGCCGGCACGGCCCGCCGCCTTCGACACCTCCAGCGATGAGTTCGGCTGGGTCGAACATGCCGACGGCACGGCCAGCCTCACGCTTTACGTGCCGGGCGGGCGCATCGTGGACGACAGTCCGGAATACCTGCCGCTGAGCGATCTGGACGAACTCGTCGAAACCCACGGCGGCGAACTGCACCTGACCTGCAACCAGAATCTGGTGCTGGTCGGCGTCACCACCGAGGCGCGCTCACGCATCGAGGCGCTGCTCGCCCGTCGTGCGCTGGAGCTGGCCCCGCGGCTCACGCCGCTGGAGAGCGGCGCCATGGCCTGCGTCGCCCTGCCCACCTGCCCGCTGGCGATGGCCGAAAGCGAGCGCTACCTGCCGCAACTGATCCGCCGACTCAACGGGCTGCTGGACGAGTTCGGCCTGGCGCGCGAGGACCTGTCGCTGCGCATGACTGGCTGCCCCAATGGCTGCGCCCGGCCGTACCTGGCCGAGATCGGCCTGGTCGGCAAGGCACCGGGGCTCTACGACCTGTATCTGGGCAGCGACCGCGCCGGCACCCGGCTCAACACGCGGGTGCGCGAAGCCGTGGACGAAGCCGCGCTGGTCGACACCCTGCGCCCGCTGTTCGCGCGCTTTGCCGAGGAACGCGCCGCGGGCGAAGGCTTCGGCGATTTTCTGCACCGCCTCGAACTGATCGGGGCCACTTCAACCACCTCACGAGGAACCCGCACATGACCCTGCAACTCAATCAGATCGTCCCCGACTTCAGCGTCGCGACCACCGAAGGCCCCATCGACTTCCACGACTGGATCGGCGACCAGTGGGCGATTCTGTTCTCGCACCCGGCCGACTTCACGCCGGTATGCACCACCGAGCTGGGCGAGGCCTCGCGCCTGCAGCCGGAATTCGCGGCGCGCGGCGTGAAGCTGATCGGCCTGTCCGTCGACCCGCTAGACGATCACCTCGGCTGGGCCGACGACATCCGCGATACCCAGGGCCATGCGCTGAATTTCCCGCTGATCGCCGACCAGGATCGCATCGTGTCGACGGCCTACGGCATGGTGCACCCCGAGGCGGACCCCAAGGTGACGGTGCGCGCCGTGTTCGTGATCGACCCGCAGAAGCGCCTGCGCCTGAGCCTCACCTATCCGCCCTCGGTGGGACGCAATTTCGACGAGATCCTGCGCGTGGTCGACGCCCTGCAGACCAGCGACCGCGCGACGGTGGCCACCCCGGTCAACTGGCGTCCGGGCGAGCGCGTGATCATCCCGCCGGCGGTCTCCGACGAGCGTGCGCGCGAACTGTTCCCGCAGGGCTGGGAAGCGCCGCGCCCGTATCTGCGCTACACCCTGCTGCCGAGCTGACCATGCATTGGTATCCCGTGTTCTGGAACCTGCGCGGTCGCTCCGTGCTCGTGGTCGGCGGCGGCAAGGTGGCCGCGCGCAAGGTCAGGGCGCTGCTCCGTTCAGGCGCATCGGTGTGCGTCGCAGCCGAGCGCCTCGGCGCGGAGCTGCGCGACGATCTGGAGGCGGGACGCATTGCGCACGTCGCCGGCCGCTATGCCGGCGACGTGCTGCGCGGACGGCATCTGGCGATCGCCGCCACCGACGACCCCGAGACCAACCGCAGTGTCGCCGTCGATGCGCGCGCGGCGGGCGTTCCGGTCAATGTGGTGGACGATCCGCAGCACTGCGACTTCATCCTGCCGGCCATCGTGGACCGCTCGCCGCTGCTCGTGGCGATCTCGTCCGGCGGGCAGGCACCGATGCTGGCGCGTCACGTCAAGACCTGGATCGAGGCGCGGCTGCCGCGCTCGCTGTCGTCCGCAGCCGAGCTGATGGGCGGGCTGCGCGAGCGGGTCAAGGCGCGCTTCTCCACGCTGCCCGCGCGGCGCGCGTTCTGGGAACGCATGCTGGGCGGCCCCGAGCTGACGCTGATCGACGCGCACCGGGTACGCGACGCCTGGCGTGAACTGGAGCAGGGCGCCGAAGCTGCGCCCCCGCCGGTCGCGCTGGTCGGCGCCGGACCCGGCGACCCGCAACTGCTCACGCTCAGGGCATTACAACTGATTCAGGGCTGCGACGTGGTGCTGTACGACGCCCTGGTATCCGCGCCGATCATGGAGCTGGTACGCCCGGAGGCCGAGCGCGTGTTCGTCGGCAAGCGGGCCGGCGGCGTGCATACCCCGCAGCATGAGATCCAGCGGCAGATGATCGATTACGCCCGCCAGGGGCTGCGCGTGGTCCGCCTGAAGGGCGGCGATCCGATGGTCTTCGGCCGCGGCGGCGAGGAGGCCGAGGCCCTGTCGCGCGCGGGCATCGCCTTCGAGGTCGTGCCCGGCATCAGCGCCGCAAACGGCTGCGCCGCCTACGCCGGCATTCCGCTGACCCATCGCGAACATGCGCACACCGTGGTGATCACCTCCGGCTGCGCCCACCCGGACGGCAGCGAACACGATTGGAGCGCCCTGGCCAAGCGCCGGCACACCCTGGTGTTCTACATGCCGCTGCACGAACTGGACGCCATCTGCACGCAGCTTGCCGCACACGGCTTGCCGCCCGACTGGCCGGCGGCGTTGGTCGCCGAGGGCACGCAGGCCGGGCAGCAAGTGCTGCTCGGCACGCTGAGCACACTGCCGCGACTGGCCGAGCAACGCGAGATTGCGTCACCTGCCCTGCTGATGGTGGGCAAGACCACCGCGCTCGCGGAAAGACTGCATTGGTACGGCACTCCGCCGGTTATCGCGCGCCCGCAACGCGAACGGCACGAAGCCGTGTACGCCCTACTTTGATCCTCAACCTGAGACCCAGGAAATCCGCATGAACACGCTCGACACCGCCGCACTCATTGCGCCCCACGGCGGGCGACTGATCGACCTCGTCGTTCCGCCCGAGGAACGCGAAGCCGCGCTGCGCCGCGCCGCCACCCTGCCCAGGCTGGCGCTGAGCACTCGCCAGCTGGCCGACCTGGAATGTCTCGCCACCGGCGTGTACTCGCCGCTGGAGGGCTTCATGCATGAACGCGACTATCGGCGGGTCCTGCGCGAGATGCGTCTGACGGACGGTACGCTGTGGCCGATTCCGGTGGTCTTCGACGCCGATGCGGCGACCTTGGCCGAAATCGGCGATGCCGCGGAAATCGCCCTGAGCTGGGACGGGCGCGTGGTCGCCACGCTGGAAATCGCCGAATCCTACCGCGCCGACAAGGCGCTGGAAGCGCTCGCGGTCTACGGCGTGGACGACGCCGAGCACCCCGGCGTGACCGCCGTGCGTGCCCTCGGAGAGTTCTACCTCGCCGGACGCGTCCATCTGATCAACCCTGAGCTGCACGGCGACTTCGCGGCCTACCGCTACACGCCGGCGCAAAGCCGCGCGGCATTCGCCCGGCGCGGCTGGCGCAGGATAGCGGCCTTCCAGACCCGCAACCCGATCCATCGCGCGCACGAATACCTGCAGAAGGTCGCGCTCGAAGGCGTGGACGGGCTGTTCGTGCACCCGCTGGTGGGCCAGACCAAGTCCGACGACATCCCCGCCGACCTGCGCATCCGCACCTACGAGGTGATCCTGGAGCGCTACTACCCGCAGGATCGCATCCTGCTCGGCGTGTTCCCAGCGGCCATGCGCTATGCCGGACCGCGTGAGGCGATCAAACACGCCATCGCGCGCCAGAACTACGGTTGCAGCCACTTCATCGTCGGCCGCGATCACGCCGGCGTCGGCAATTACTACGGAACCTACGATGCACAGCGCATCTTCGAAACGCTCGCCCCCGAAGACCTGCGCATCATCCCGCTGCCCTTCGAAAACGCCGCCTACTGCACCGAATGCGCGCAGATGGCGACGCGCAAAACCTGCCCGCATCCGGAAGAAGCCTGGCTGCAACTCTCAGGCTCGCGCGTCCGCGACATGCTCCACCGCGGCATCCGCCCACCCGAGGAATTCACCCGCCCGGAAGTCGCCGAACTGCTCATGCAGGGCAGCAATCCTCCTTGATCCGGCGGCACGACACCCAGAAACAAAAAGGGCTTGAGATTGCTCGCAAGCCCTTGATGTTTCTGGGTGGTCAGGGACAGAATCGAACTGCGGACACGGGGATTTTCAAGCATACCATTATTTCTTTAATTAACAGCCACTTGAGGCGTTTGCATACATCATCACAAGGGGTTAGTTTGCATCTAAAACTCGATTCACTTATACACACTATCCTATAAATCTCGGCAACGCATGGGCTAAGCTGGTTACTGCACACATTGATTAGACGAACTTCTTTCTTTGCTGCAAAAACTCAAGGAAGAGACTGCTCTTATGGCAAATAAATCAACGTCAAAATCGACATTCAAGTTTAAAAATCACCAAAGGATAGGTGCGGTACAAGCTGAGTTTGACACTGAGTTTTTACAGGATTGCTTTATTGATACAGGCGACCTAGAAATTGCCACAGACGTAAAAAACCCGAGATCAATTCTCGTTGGCAGAACCGGATCCGGCAAGTCCGCACTACTTTTAAAAGTCAAAGAATGCGAAGAAAATGTCATCGAAATATCTCCCGAGAATTTATCACTAGACTACATATCGAACAGCAATATAATTAGTTTTTTCGAGGAAGCCGGGCTTAATTTAGACATTTTGTTTAGGTTTCTTTGGAAGCATGTATTAATAGTCGAATTACTTAAGCATAAATATGACTTGAAAAATGAAAGCGCTACTTCAGCGTTTCTAAGCAATATTACTGGCCTACTCAAGAGAGACAGACAAAAGCAAAAAGGTATTCAATACCTTAAACAGTGGGGGGAGAAGTTCTGGGAGGATACCGAATTCCGCGTTAAGGAAGTAGTCAGCAATATAGAGAACAAACTAAAAGCCGATGTAAAAAGTATCAGCCCAACTTTCACGCTCAGTGCTGAAGCAGCCAAAACACTCACCGATTCACAAAGGCAGGAAATTGTTGAAAGAGGGAAAAAGGCGGTTTCTGAAATTCAAATCAGGGATTTAGCAGAAGCCATAAAATTCCTGGCGGAGGACGTTTTCACAAATGGGCAACAGAGACATTATCTTATTATAGATAGACTCGACGAAAACTGGGCTTCTAAGAAAATCCGGTACAAATTAATCAGGGCTTTGATAGAAGAAATAAAATCATTTAGAAAAATTGGTTGCTTGAAAATACTCATAACAATGTGGCTAGATTTGCTTGAGGATGTTTTCGAGAAAACCAAAGATGCCGGCTTCCAGGAAGAAAAATACAGAGACTTACTACTACCAATACAGTGGAATGAAGAGAATCTTCTAGATCTCGTTAAATCAAGAATAAACCATCTATTAAAGTATAATTACACGAACCACTCTGTACAATTTGATTCTATTTTCCCAGGAAGCATACGAAAACGAAAAACGTTTGATTACCTCATAGAACGAACATTCATGAGGCCAAGAGACATAATCAGCTATTTGAATTTTGTTCTTGAGCGCGCAGCCGGGAAGTCCTCTATTACAGTGGATTTAATACAGTCCGCTGAAGAAGATTATAGCGAGGAGCGGATTCGGAGCGTAGAGCATGAATGGGCATCCATTCATCCATCCTTGGCCATATGTAAGTCTATCTTAGAAAAACGGCGGGACGGATTTAGAATACAAGAAATATCAGAGGATCAATTAAATGAGATTTCAATGTCACTAGCATTCGATGACAAATATATTATTGATTCTTTATCTGCGTCCGCAAGCGCATATCTAAACCATGGCATAACCTCAAATTCATTCAGATATGATTTGATTAACGCTCTCTACCATGTTGGGATGGTCGGCATCAAACAAGGACCAAGACATGGTACGAAATGGAGCTTTAACAGCCACTCTATTATAGGAAAACTTAATTTAAAATCTGATATGAGAGTATATATACATCCTATGTTTTGGCGAAATCTCGATATCTCGGCGCAGGATGAAGATTCGTAACCAGAGCTATCTAACATTTTATGTCACTTCTCAATGACGCCCTGACTATTAGGGAAATCTCCCACCGTTGGGCTGGCTACGACCCTAATATCTTCCGCCTGCGTCTACCTCTACCAGTTCGCGACAACATGCGACTACTCATGCATGAAATAGAGGCCGCACATCTTTTCTGTTCGACTCTCTTACTGGACAAATAGCACGATGACTCTGAATCAGACCCAAAGCACTATTACCACTACCACATGCCTGCAATCTGGGTTTCCCTCGAAAACCGCAAACTCATGCATTGGGCCGTGATAGGTCGACACTCATTCTCGCTATGGTGTGAATGAACGTTGCAATGGACCTTTATCTGAGTTCTGGGTCCCCCAAACAAACTACCAGTGGCCTAATGAAGATAAGGACATTGAGCAAACCATAACTCCAAATCCTGAGGTGCGGCAGAGCGATGAGATTTTATGCAAGCATCGCAGGGCGAAGACTACCTGCTAATACATAACGGATAGGATTTAGGCTTCTGTGAAAAACCTAATCATCAAGTAGCTTATCTCCCTGAAACACTTAGGATCGACGTTAGAGAAGACTACGAATTTGAGACAGCGCAACGTGTCTTACCTGCAATGGGACCAGGTAGACATGGCTCGCCAAGTGGCCTGGATTCATGCGGACGAGGCCAAAGCCGGAAAGGCCATTGGCGTTCCCTTGAACGAGGTGGCCATGGACGTGCTCAGGCGTCGATGGGGCGGGCATCGCAAGTACGTGTTCGCGTACAAGCGGCGACAGGTCGAACAGTGCTCAACCCATGCGTTCAAGCACGCGCTCATGCAGGCAGGGATAAGGCCGGACTTTCGCTGGCATGACCTGCGCCATACCTGAACAACCTGGCGTATGGAGAACGGGGGGGGGTTTGCAGGAATTGGGGGATTGATTGGGTTGAGCGGTTGCTCAAGTTGCGAATCGGTTCTGCTCCAAGCACATCTTTCGATGTGCGCATCTGAGAAGCGTCGCGCGGCGGATCGGGGGCACAGTTCTGGCGGAACCGGAAGAAAAAAAGGCTTGCGATCGCTCGCAAGCCCTTGATTCTATGGTGGCCAGGGACAGAATCGAACTGCCGACACGGGGATTTTCAATCCCCTGCTCTACCAACTGAGCTACCTGGCCGAAGGAAGCGCATTAAACCGGGGCGGGGCTGACGCGTCAAGCCCCCCCGGGCGGGACGTAGCCTTCGGGCTGGGTGGCGCCGCCGGCGAAAAGGAACTTCTCCATTTCCTCTTCCAGGAACTTGCGCGACTTGGGGTCGACCGGGGTGAGGCGGTATTCGTTGATGAGCATGGTCTGGTGGCGCAGCCACAGCTGCCAGGCTTCCTTGGAGATCTGTTCGTAGATCCGCTTGCCGAGTTCGCCGGGGTAGGTCGGGCGGTCCAGCCCTTCGGCTTCCTTGCCCAGATAGGCGCATTGCACCATGCGTGTCATTGGCTGATGTCCTCTCGATCGTTCGTCGCTGCGGCCCGCGCGGGCTGCTCCAACAGGCTTGCCACCGGGGCGGGAATGCCACCGGGCGGCGGTTGCCCCGGTTTATACCAGACCTGGGCGGTGTCTTTCACCCCCACGGCGGCGGGGCCATGCAGCCGGCCGGCGAGCGGATGGATGCGCAGACGGAAATGAGTGAACGCGTGGCGGAACGGCGGCAGCGCCTGCCAGGTCGCGGGGGTTCGGCCAGCGAGTTCGCGCGCGCGGGCGTCGGCTTCGTCCGCGGAGGCGGCTTCGGGCAGGCTCCACAGCCCACCCCAGATACCGCTCGGCGGGCGCCGTTCGAGCAGTACGGCGCCGGCGGCGTCGTACAGCAGCAGCATCCAGGTCTCGCGTTCGGGCGTCGTCTTGCGCGGCTTGGGCGCGGGCAGTTCGCGCTGCCGGCCCTCGCGCTGCGCGACGCAGTCGGCGGCCACCGGGCAGTCGCCGCAGCAGGGATTGGCGCGCGTGCACAGCGTCGCGCCGAGATCCATCATCGCCTGCGCGTAGGGTCCGGCCTCGTGCTCCGGCGTGCGCTCCTCGGCCAGCGCCCAGAGACGGTGCAGCACGGCGGTCTCCCCGGGCCAGCCGTCGATGCCGGCATGCCGCGCGAGCACGCGCTTGACGTTGCCGTCGAGGATGCTGGCCGGACGGCCGTGGCCCAGGGCGAGGATCGCGCCGGCGGTGGAGCGGCCGATGCCGGGCAGAGCGGCGAGCGCTTCGAGGTCGGCGGGCAGTCCGCCATGCAGGACGTGGGCCTCCTGCGCGGCGCGATGCAGGTTGCGCGCCCTTGCGTAGTAGCCGAGCCCCGACCACAGCCCGAGCACTTCGTCGACGGGTGCGGTCGCGAGCGCTTCGAGGTCCGGGAAGCGCGCCATGAAGCGGTCGAAATAGCCGACGACCGTGCCGACCTGGGTCTGCTGCAGCATGATCTCGGACACCCACACGCGGTAGGGCGTGGGCTCGCGCTGCCAGGGCAGGTCCTTGCGTCCGTGCCGGCGCCACCACGCGAGCACGCGTTCGCTGAAACGCTGTGGCATCGCTAGAAGTTGAAGCCGGGAATGTTGACCGGGGTGGGGCGATGCGGCGGCGGCAGGTGCCCGAGGCGGGCGGCACGCTCAATGCGCGCAACGGTGGCTCTCATCTGGTTCTCGACCTTGTGTTCGATCAGATACGGCCCGATCAGCGGCGGCACCCAGATCCGGGGCGTCAGCCGGGCGTTCAGCGTGAGGAGGGTACCGCCGCCGGGAGCCGCCGTATAGCGCCAGCTCATGCGCCCGGCGCTGAAGTCGCTGAGCGCGGGCACGGTGACGCCGACGAAACCGCCGTCGCGGTAGCGGGTGTCCATCACGTCGGTCAGCGTGGGGCAGAAGAACAGCAGGCAGCCGCTCAGCTCGACGCGCAGTCTGCGCGCACCGGGCGGCGCGCCGGGCAGCACGTCGACCGCGGCCGCGCCGGGCAACAGGCGGGCGAGGTCATGCGGGTTTTCCAGCAGCGCGGCCACCCGCGCCACCGGCGCATCGAGCAGCGCCTGCAGATGCATCTGGACGGCACCGCGATAGTGCACCGAAAGCTGCTCGATCTGCGCCGCACGGGCCGCGCCGGCCGTCAGCACCGCACAGGCGACGAGGCACAGCGCGGCGCAGCGACGTACGGCCACCTACTGGAACAGCCCCTTGAGGCCGGGCACGGCCTTTTGGAGACGCTTCTGCAGGTCCTGCGTGACCTTCTGCTTCTCCTGGTTCAGGCGCTGCTGCACCGCCTCCTTGGCCATCGATTTGAGGTCGATCTCATAGCCAGGGTGATGCAACGGACCACGGATCAACAGCGGGATCGGCGTGCCCTTGCCGTTGGCCTGGGTGAAGCGCAGGGTGTAGTCGATCTCGCGCTTGACCAGATCGACCTGACCGCTGCCGCTGGCGCCGAAACGGATGGCATTGAGCTTGAGGTCGCGGTTGACGATCACGCCCTTGCTGACCTGGCCGGTCGCGGTGAGCGAGGCGAACTGGGTCTCCGCGCCGGGCGCGCCGACCGGGCTGCCCTGCTTGAGTTCACGCAGCTTGATCAGCACCGACTGCACCTGATCGGCCAGCTTGGAGCGCTGCACCGAGCCGTTGCTCACCTTCATCGACAGATTACCGTCGAGCCCGCTCACCAGCGCGAGTTCAGAATCGCCGCCGGTCTGCAGGCTGGCCTGCAGGTCGGTGGTGCCGGTGAGATAGCTGTCGCCGGCATAGTCCTTGAGCAGGTCACCGATCTGCACGCCGGCGAGGGCGGCGTTGACGCGCATCGTCGGCTTCACGTAGCGCGCGTCGAGCGTGGCGTCGCCCTTGAGGGTGCCGCCGTAGAGGTCGGCGCCCAGGCTGGTGATCTGCATCAGGCCCCTGCGTGCGCTCAGCGCGAGCTTGATCTGGCTGAGCTTGAGCTTGCGCACGGTGAGCTGGCCGATGCTCAGGGTGCCGTTGGCGTCGACTCGGCGCAGCTCGCCCAGCGGGATCGCCAGGGGCTTGTTGGACCACGGGGCCGGGGCGCTGGTAGAGCTGCCGCCGGAGCCAGATTTTGCCGCGGCCGGCGGTGGCAGGTAGCGGTCAGCGTTGAGCTGGTCGAGGGCCAGGGTGAAGGCAAGGCGCGGCTGCGACAGGTCGGTGACCTGGACCTTGCCGCTGAGGTGGCTGTCGTTCAGCGTCACCTTGAGCGGGTCGAACGCGATGCTGCCGCCCTTGGCGAGATCGACCGCGAGGGTGCCCTGGATCAGGGTGTCGAGACTGCCCTGCGGCACCGCGTCACCCTTGGCCGAGAGTTTCAGGTTCATGTTGGCAAGCCGGTACCTGGCGGCCGCGAGGTCGGCGCTGAGTTGCGCGGTGAGACGCCCGTCGAGGCCTAGTGCGGGCTTGCTGTTCTCGATGTGGAAATCGAGCTTGAGCGGCGCGCTGCGCCCGGGGGCGAGATGTCCGACGCTGAGGTCGAGCGGCGCGATCACCAGACGGCGCCCGACCATGCGGTCGTCCAGGGTGATGCGTGCGCGCTGAATGTCGACCCCGGCCACGGCGAGGGCGAACGGCGCGCCGGCGACCATGCCCGCGGCGCTCGGCTTGGCGGGCGGCGTTGCGGCCGCAGGGGCGGAGGCCGCGGCGTTGCCCGCGAGGCCCTGCCAGTTGCTCTTGCCGTCGGCCTGGCGCACGAGATTGACGTCGAGCCCGCTCAGCAGCACGCGGTCGACCACGAGCTGATGGCGCAGCAGCGGCATCAGCTCGACGTCGAGATCGAGGCTGTCGATGCTGGCGAAGGGCGGCTGGTTCGGGAAGCCGGCCGGGTTGCTCAGGCTGACCTTGCTCAGGCGCAGGCCGAGGCGCGGGAAGATCATCAGATGCATCTGCCCGGCGATGGTCAGCGTGCGTCCGGTCTTTTCCTTCACCAGATGCTCGATCTGCGGCTTGTAGTCGTTGGGATTGAAGGTCATCACGAACGCGGCCACGCCGACCACGAGCAGCAACAGAACGACGACCACCAACAGCAACAGGCGTTTGATCCACTTCATGTGAAAACTCCGCAGCAGGTCACCGGATGAAGATAAACCCATCTTAGCCGTTGCGCTCGTCGAGGTGTATGACTGGCGTGTTGCAGCCAAGCGGTTAAAATCGGATCACGATTACACTTCGACATTACCCTAGATGAACCCAAAAACCTCCACGAACCCCCGCCGCGCACGGCGCATGCGGGTTATGGGTGCAATCTGATCCGAGGCCCGTTTAGATGCCCGATAACAGTCACCCGCAATTTCGCAGGCGCCCGCACATCCTGTTCATCGACGAGGAAAACGTCGACCGATCGCAAATGGCCGAGGCCTATCTGCGCAAGCTGGCCAGCGATCTGGTCGATGCGGCATCCGCCGGCTTGCGCAGCCGCCCGCTGGATCGACGCACGATCCAGGTGATGGAGGAGGACGGGCTGGACATCCGCCGGCAGCAGGAAAAGCTCGCGTCACGGGATCTGCTGCTTTGGGCCGACGTGATCATCGTGATCAGCGATCCCGTCGAGACCCTGCACGCGGCGATTCCGCAGAACGCGGTCGAGAAGCGCTGGCTGCTCGCCGCGCCGGACGTCGCCGAGGATGCGCCGGACGATGGCATCGAGGCCTACCGCGCCACCCGCGATCAGGTGCGCGGACGGGTCGAGGGCCTGGCCCGCTCGATGCGCCTGTTCTACGGCCGGCGCGAACCGGGCAGCGTCGGCAGCTAGGACTCGGCGGGGGAGGACTCCCCGACCGACCAGTCGCCGCTCTTGCCGCCGGACTTGCGTACCAGACGCACCCCGTCGATGGTCATGCCACGGTCGACCGCCTTGCACATGTCGTAGACGGTCAGCAGCGCCACCTGTACGGCGGTCAGCGCCTCCATCTCCACGCCGGTACGCCCGTGGGTTTCCGCGCGGCAGCGGCAGCGCACGCTGGCGTCGTCGGCGTCGATGCGGAAATCCAGCTCGACGTGGGTGAGCGGCAGCGGATGGCACAGCGGCACCAGCTCGGCGGTGCGCTTGGCGCCCATGATGCCGGCGACGCGCGCCACGCCGAGCACGTCGCCCTTGGCGTGGCTGCCCTGGCGGACCAGGTCCAGCGTCTGCGGGCGCATGCGGATGCGCCCCTCGGCGACGGCGACGCGGTGCGTCTCGGCCTTGCCGCCGACGTCGACCATATGCGCCTGGCCATTGCGATCGAAGTGAGTCAGCTTGCTCATCGTCCACCTGGGTTAGAATTCGGCTTTGGTCACAGCCTAGCAGAACCATGAGTATCACAGTCCGCTATTTTGCCAGCCTGCGCGACCGCGTGGGACGCGCCGAGGAGCAGCTCGACGCCGCCGGAATCGCCACCGTCGGCGACGTGCGCGCGCGCATCGAGCCGGCGGCCGGCACGCGCATTCTGGCTGCGCTCAATCAGGAGTATGTCGGCGACGACCACCCGGTGGTCGACGGCGACGAGGTCGCCTTCTTCCCGCCGGTCACGGGCGGCTGACGTGTCGCTGGTCCGCCTGGAGGAATCCGGCTTCGAGCCCTGGGCCGCGCTGGCGGCCTACACCGCCGAGCATGCGCTCGACGACGGCCGTGCGGGCGCCACGGCGGTCTTCGTCGGCAGCATGCGCGATTTCAACGTCGGCGACGACGTCAGCGAGATGTTTCTCGAACACTATCCGGGCATGACCGAGCGCGAACTCGGGCTCATCGTGGCCGAGGCGGAAGCGCGCTGGCCGCTGCTCGACTGCCTGGTGGTGCATCGCGTCGGCCGGCTGTTGCCCGGCGAGCCCATCGTGCTGACCGCGGCCTGGTCGGCGCACCGCGCCGCCGCCTTCGAGGCCTGCCGCCATCTGATGGAGGCGCTCAAGCACCGCGCGCCGTTCTGGAAGCGCGAGACCCTGGCCGACGGCAGCTCGCGCTGGGTGGAGCAGAACACCCCCGGCTGAACGCGCCTCAGCTGCCCAGCGTCAGGAACAGCGCGCCGTGCCCGCGGCGCACGTTGAACAGCAGCAGGCCGGCGTGCCGGTGCACCTCGCGCGCAAAGGCGCTTAGGCCGCGGATCGGCGCCAGATTGACCGACTCGATCACGTCGCCCTTCTGCAGCCCGCTGCGCGCCGCCGGCGAATCCGGCCTGACGGCCAGCACGATCACGCCGTGCAGCCTCGCCTTGTGCGCCAGTACCGCGGGCACGTCGCCCAGGGTCGCGCCGGCGAGCAGCGGGCTGATCCTCCCGCCGATGCGCACGCTTTCCGCGGGCCGGGCGACGACCAGCGAGAACGCCATCGGCCGGTCGTGCCGCAGCACGCTCAGCCGGATCGTCGTGCCCACCCGCTCCAGGCCGAGGATGTTGCGCATCTGCATCGCATCGCGGACCGCGCGGCCGTCGATCCCGACCACGATGTCGCCGGGCCGGATCCCGGCCCTGGCCGCAGGCAGGCCGGGCTCGACCTGGGCGATGACGGCCCCGCGCACGCGCTTCAAGCCGAAGGCGCTGGCCAGCGCCGGGGTGAGATCCTGCGCCGCGATGCCGATGCGTCCACGTTCCACGCGGCCGTACTTGATCAGCTGGTCCATCACGCCGACGGCCATGTCCACCGGGATCGCGAAGCCGATGCCGACGCTGCCGCCGTTGGGTCCCAGGATCGCGGTGTCGATGCCGACCAGCTGGCCGCGGAGATTGACCAGCGCACCGCCTGAGTTGCCCGGGTTGATGGGGGCGTCGGTCTGGATGAAGTCCTCGTAGGATTCCAGGCCAAGGCCGCTGCGTCCCAGCGCCGACACGATGCCGGAGGTCACAGTCTGGCCGAGGCCGAAGGGGTTGCCGATGGCGACCACGTAGTCGCCGACGCGCAGTCGGGACGAATCGCCCAGCGGCATCTGCCTCAGGTGGTGGGCCTGGATCTGCAGCACGGCGATGTCGGTGGGCTTGTCGCGGCCGACCAGATGCGCCGTGTACTGCCGACCGTCGCGCAGGGTAACCGTGATCTTCTCCGCGTTCGCAACGTCGTGGCTGTTGGTCAGTATGTAGCCCTTCGCGGCGTTGACGATGACCCCGGAGCTCAGCTCCACGACCTTTTGCTCCTGCTGGACGTTTGGCAGGCCGAAATAGCGGCGAATCGCGGGATTGTCGAGCAGCGGGTTGTGCACCGCGACCTCACCGGCCACGGAGATGTTCACCACCGCCGGCATGATCCGGCTCAGCATGGGCGCCAGCGAGGGCATGCGTTGGCCGTCGACCACTGGCGGCAGCTCGGCGCGTGCGGGCGCCGGCAGGCAGACGGCGCCGGCCAGGGCGGCGCACAGCAGCGAGGACAACATGCGTGGCATGCGCTTCATGGGTCGGTCTCCGGGCGGGAAGGCGGCGTGGGAAAGCCTATCGTAGGGCATGACGCGCGCGCCCGAAACCATCCCGCCCGCGAGGGCGGGTCAGGCGAGGTGGGCGCGCGGGTCGAAAGGCAGTTCCTGGCGCATGCGTTCGTAGAAGTCACGATGCGCGTCCGTCTCCGCCGGCGGGGTCTCGATGCGCAGCTCGACGTACTGGTCGCCCGGGGGATTGCCGGGCAGTCCGCGCCCCTTGAGGCGCATCCGGCGACCCGAGCCGGAGCCCGCAGGGATGCGCAGGTCCACCTTGCCGGCCAGCGTCGGCACGGTGATCTGGGCGCCGAGCGCGGCCTCCCAGGGCGCCAGCGGCAGCACCAGATTCACGTCTCGCCCGTCCAGCCGGTAAAGCGCGTGCGGGCGGATGTGCAGCACCAGGAACAGGTCCCCGGCGGGACCGCCGCCCATGCCCGGCTGACCCTGGCCGCCCAGGCGGATGCGCTGGCCCTCGGTCACGCCGGCGGGGATGTTGACGTTGAGCGTCTTGCCGCCGAGGCGCACGGTGTGGCGGCCGCCGTGGTAGGCGTCCTCCAGGTCGATGTCGATGCGCGCTTCCTGGTCCTGGCCGCGCGCGCGGAATCCGCCGCGTCCATGGCCGCCCGCACCCTGGCGCATGCCGGCGCCGAACAGGGTCTCGAAGAAGTCGCTGAAGCCCGCCGCACCGCCGCCGCCGAAGCCGGCGCCGCCGGAAAATCCGCCCTGGCCGAAGCCGCCCATGTGCTCCCAGCCCGGCGGCGGCCGGAAGTCCTGGCCGGCCTTCCAGTTGGGGCCGAGCTGGTCGTAGGCACGCCGCTTCTCCGGATCGCTCAGGACCTCATTGGCCTCGTTGACCTCCTTGAAGCGGGCTTCGGCGCCCGATTCCTTGCTGACGTCGGGGTGGTACTTGCGCGCGAGACGGCGGTAGGCCTTCTTGATCTCGGCCTGATCGGCATCCTTGGCGACCCCGAGAATCTTGTAGTAGTCCTTGTATTCCATACCGGTCTTCTGAACTTACCTCAGGTGACGGCACGGCCTGCGCACGCCGGGGGGCATGCGCAGGCCGCCGTGTCGAACACTCAGCCTTCGATCTGGATCTTGCGCGGCAGCACGCGGGCCTGCTTGGGAATGCGCACCTCGAGCACGCCCTTGTCCATGCGCGCGGTGATCTGGTCCGCGTCGGCCGTGTCGGGCAGCGTGAAGCGGCGGTAGAACTGGCCGCGCACACGCTCGACGCGGCGATACTGCTCGCGCGATTCCTCGTTCACCGTGCTGCGCTCGCCCTTGATGGTGAGCACGCCGTCCTCCATGTGGATATCGACGTCCTTGGGCTCGACGCCCGGCACGTCGGCATGGATCACGAAGGCGTTTTCCTCTTCCTTGATGTCGACCGAGGGCAGCCAATCGCTGGTGGCGGATTCGCTGCCGTTGGCCTCGTGCTCTCCGGGCAGGCCGAAGGCGCGGTCCATTTCGCGGTAAAGCTGATTGAGCAAGCCATACGGCTGATAACGTACCATCGACATGATCTTGTCTCCTGCAATCTGTGGTTCCTGCGGATCCGTTTGCGATCCGGTTGACATACAGATGCAGGCGGATACCCCAATTATCAAGGGGTCCCGACGGACGCGGGGCGGGTCGCGCCGCAGTGCCAGCATTCGCCGAACTGGCCCTCGTTGCGTTCGCCGCAGGCCGGGCAGATCCACGGCGGTCCCGGCGGTTCGGCGAGGGCCTCCTGCAGCTCGCGCACCACCTGTTCGGCGCGCGCAACATCGCTGTCGTCGACCCAGATCTCGGGCCAGCACTCGTTCACCGGCAGGTCGCCGATCCCGCCGCCGAGGTAGTAGTTGCGCAGCTGACTGGCGATGCCGTTCTGCTCGAGCAGGTTGCGCACGTGCCCGGCGCTCAGCAGGTCCGGCGAGGCATAGACCTTCTTCAATCGCGGCTCCCGGCGGGCTACTCGATGTTCTGGTCCTGCTCGCGCATCTGCTCGATCAGCACCTTGAGCTCGACCGCTGCCTGCGTGGTCTCGATGTCGGCCGACTTCGAACCCAGCGTGTTCGCCTCGCGGTTGAATTCCTGCATCAGGAAGTCGAGCCTCCGGCCGATCGGTTCCTGGCGCCCGAGCACGGATTCGAGTTCGGTCAGATGGCTGTCGAGACGGTCGAGTTCCTCGTCCACGTCGAGGCGCTGCGCCACCAGCGCCAGTTCCTGCTCCAGGCGACCCGGATCGGGCGCCTCCACGCCGAGTTCGGCGAGGCGTGCGCGGAACTTGTCGCGCAGGGCAGCGATCAGGTCCTGGCGTCGTCCGCGCACCCGCACCACCAGTACCCCGACCGCCTCCGCCCGCTGGCGCAGCAGCGCGGCGAGGCGCTCGCCTTCGCCCTGGCGGTTGCGGACGAATTCGCCGATCGTCTCCTCCGCCAGGCGCAGGGCCGCGGCGTGCAGCGGCGCAAGATCGCGCGCCGGTTCGCGCACCACGCCCGGCCAACGCAGGACTTCCAGCGCATTGAACTGCGCCGAGGCGCCCATCAAGCCCTCGATCTGCTCGCAGGCCTCCAGCAATCCCTGCACCAGGCTGTGGTCGACCGTCAGCGAAGCCGCACCGCTCGCCGGCGGGGCGTAGCGCAGGCCGCAGTCGATCTTGCCGCGGCCGAGCCTAGCCTGCAGGCGCTCGCGCAGGGCACCCTCCATGGCGCGCAGATCCTCAGGCAGACGCAGACTCAGGTCGAGATAGCGATGGTTCACGCTGCGTAGCTCGCAGGTCAGCGTGCCCCATTCGCCCTGGGCTTCGCGGCGGGCGAACGCCGTCATGCTCTGTACCACGATTCACCTCCCTCCAGACGATCCCGCAGGCATTCTACCTGTGCGCATGGCCCGCTGCGCGGTCAGCCCCTATAATGCCCACCCCGTCCACCCGAGGAATCACGCATGCGACCCAGCGGCCGTGCCCCGCACGAACTCAGACCGATCAGCTTCACCCGCCACTACACCATGCATGCGGAGGGGTCGGTCCTGGTCTGCTTCGGCAATACGCGGGTGTTGTGCACGGCCACGGTGGACGACCGCCAGCCGCCCTGGCTCAAGGGCACCAAGCAGGGCTGGGTCACCGCCGAATACGGTATGCTGCCGCGTTCGACCGGCTCGCGCATGCCGCGCGAGGCTAGCCGCGGCAAGCAGGGCGGACGCACCCTGGAAATCCAGCGTCTGATCGGCCGCTCGCTGCGCGCCGCGGTCGACCTCGAGGCCCTGGGCGAACGCCAGATCACCCTCGACTGCGACGTGATCCAGGCCGACGGCGGCACGCGCACGGCCTCGATCAGCGGCGGCTTCATCGCCCTGTGCGACGCCATCGCCGGCCTGCGCAAGCGCGGCCAGCTCAAGCGCGATCCGCTGCACGGCATGGTCGCGTCCGTGTCGGTCGGCATTCACAACGGCCAGCCGGTGCTCGACCTCGACTACGCCGAGGATTCCAGCGCGGAGACCGACATGAACGTGGTGATGAACGACGCCGGCCACTTCATCGAGGTGCAGGGCACCGCCGAGGGCCACGCCTTCCGTCGCGACGAGCTCGACGCGATGCTCGACCTGGCCGCCGGCGGCATCGAACAGATCATCGCCATGCAGCGCAAGGCGCTGGAAGACTGAAATGAGCGCCTCGCCGCTGCACGGCGTAGAGCGCCTCGTGCTGGCCTCCGGCAATCCCGGCAAGGTGCGCGAGCTGGGCGCCCTGCTCGCCGGCAGCGGGGTGCAGGTGGTGGCGCAGGCCGACTTCGGCGTGCCCGAGGCCGAGGAGACGGGGCTGAGCTTCGTCGAGAACGCGATCCTCAAGGCGCGCAACGCCGCCCTGCACACCGGCCTGCCCGCTGTCGCCGATGACTCCGGCCTCGAGGTCGATGCCCTGGACGGCGCACCGGGGATCTATTCGGCACGCTACGCCGGCCCCGAGGCCGACGATGCCGCCAACAACGCCAAGCTGCTCGGCGCACTCGCCGGCGTGCCGGAGGCGGCGCGCACCGCACGCTTCCGCTGCGCGATGGTGTTCCTGCGCCATGCCGGCGACGCCTCGCCGGTAATCGCCCTGGCCGCCTGGGAGGGCCGCATCCTCGCCGCCCCTGCGGGCGCCGGCGGTTTCGGCTATGACCCGCTGTTCGCCGTGGCCGGGCTGGATTGCACCGCCGCCGAGCTGGACCCGGCCGAGAAGAACCGCCTGAGCCACCGCGGCCAGGCGGTGCGCGCCCTGCTCGCCGCGCTCACCGGCGGCTGACCGACGTGAGCGGGTTCGCCGAACCCATCCCCCTGTCGCTCTACGTGCACCTGCCCTGGTGCGTGCGCAAGTGCCCGTACTGCGACTTCAACTCGCATGCGGCCAAGGGCGATCTGCCAGAAACGGAGTACGTCGCCGCGCTGCTCGCCGATCTCGAGGCCGAGCTGCCGCGCGTCTGGGGCCGGCGCATCGAGAGCGTGTTCATCGGCGGCGGCACGCCCAGCCTGTTCTCCGCCGCCGCGCTCGGCGACCTGCTCGACGGCCTGCGCGCGCGCCTGCCGCTGCGCCCCGACGTCGAGATCACGCTGGAGGCCAATCCCGGCACCTTCGAGCAGGCGCGTTTCGCCGACTACCGCGGGCTCGGCATCAACCGGCTGTCGATCGGCGTGCAGAGCTTCGACGACGACGCGCTGCGCCGCCTCGGCCGCATCCATGGCGCCGACGAGGCCAGGCGCGCCGCCGAGATCGCACACGCGGCGGGCTTCGAGGACTTCAACCTCGACCTCATGTTCGGCCTGCCGGGACAGGACCTCGCCGCTGCCCAGCGCGACATTGACGCCGCGCTGGCGCTCGCGCCCACCCACCTCTCGTACTACCAGCTCACGCTGGAACCCAACACGCTGTTCCACCACGACCCGCCCGCGCTGCCCGACGAGGATCTGATCGCCGCGATGCAGCAGGCCACGCAAACGCGACTCGCCGAGGCCGGCTTCGCGCAGTACGAGGTCTCGGCCTACGCGCACCCCGGCAGGCGTTGCCGGCACAATCTCAACTACTGGCGCTTCGGCGACTACCTCGGCATCGGCGCCGGCGCCCACGGCAAGCTCACCGACCCGGCGAGCGGATCGGTCGAACGCCACTGGAAGCTGCGCCAGCCGGCGCAGTACATGGCCGCGGCACGCGCGGGCGATGCCGCCGGCGGCCGCGAGACGGTGGCGGCCGCCGAGCTGCCCTTCGAGTTCATGCTCAACGCCCTGCGCCTGCGCGAGGGCTTCGACCTCACCCTGTTCGAGGCACGCACCGGCCTGCCGCGCGCCTGCATCGAGGACACCCTGAACGAGGCGCTCGGGCGTACACTCGTCGAACGGGAGGGCGAGCGGGTTCGCCCCAGCGTGCTGGGCTGGAACTTCCTCAACGACCTGACGGCCCTGTTCCTGCCCTGAACGCCCTGAATCGCCGGTACACACCGCGGAGAGGTATGCCATGGACAGCGACTACACACCGATCGCCTGCGCGCGCTACAGCGAACTCGAACTCGCGATCCTGCGCCGCCAACCCCTGCGCCTAAGCCTGCGCGGCCGCGGCGGCCTGCACCGCATCGAAACCCTCACCCCGGTGAACCTGCGCACGCGCAGCCATGCCGAATACCTGATCGCACGCAACGACGCCGGCACCCCGCGCGTGCTGCGCCTGGACCGCATCGCCGACGCCCAGCCGCTTTGACGAGAAGCATCGAGCGCCCGCAGTGGCGCGAACCCGGCCGCGAGGCCACCACCACCCCAAGGAGTTGATCGCCATGAAGCTGAACCAGCCGCATCGTATCGTCGCCCTCGTCCTGAGCCTGCTCGCCTGTGCCTGGCTCGGCGCGGCCCAGGCCGCTGAGCACAAGGACAAGGGCCCGAAACTCAACGACCATGCCGCACTTGCCGGCATGCACGAGGCCAAGGCCCTGTTCCTGATCGACGTCAACAACCCCGACAAGGTCATGCACGTCGTCAAGGTCATCGGGATTACCCGCAAGCAGCTTGAGGCACAGGGTGTGAAGCCGCATCTGCTAGTGGTCTTCGTCGGCCCTGACGTCGCCTTCCTGACTAAGGACCGCCGCGGCATCGGCTACATGGACGAACGCCCCGTAGCCACGATCCAGCGCGAAATCGAGGGGCTGGCGCACACGGGCGTCGAATTTCAGGCCTGCGGCGTGGCAATGAAGGGCATGGACGTGTCGCCCAGGGATCTGATCCCCGCGGTCAAGCCGGTGGGCAACGGCTTCATCTCCGCGATCGGCTACGAGGCCAAGGGTTACTCGCTGGTGCCAGTGTACTGAAGTCGCTTGCCGCGCCGCCGCATACCGCCGACGGCGCGGCTATTCCAGCAGCGCCCGCACCGATTAGGCTATCACCGCATCGCGTAAGCCTCCCGCCACCGGAGACACGCGGTCCACCGGGCAGTTAATGAGTACACTACGGCTACTCAATCGCACCCCAGAGGGATGGTCATGCGCCAGTTGTACTCGTCAGGCTCAAGCTACGAACAGACGCTCGGCTATTCGCGTGCCGTACAGGTCGGACGACACGCTGTATGTTTCCGCGACCGCGGCGGGCGGCCCGGACGGGCGCATCGTCGGCAGCGACCTGTATGTGCAGACGCGCTACATCCTGCAGAAGCTCGAAGCGGTGCTGACGGAGGCGGGTTTCGCGCTGGCGGACGTGGTGCAGAGCCGGCTCTACGTTACCGACATTGCGCAATGGCGCGAGGCGGGGAGGGCGCACGGCGAGGTGTTCGGCGACATCCGTCCCGCCCTCACGCTGCTGCACGTGCTGCCCTTCGTCGATCCCGAGATGCTGATCGAGATCGAGATCGCCGCGCGCAGGAGCGCCGCCGGCTAGGCCCGCGGCGAGTAGGCGATGCAGTAGCCGCGCGGGCTGATGCTGCCCGGGACGACGGTGCAGGCGCCCATCGCGGAAGGCGAGGGGCCGGGTTCGAAATGCACGCAGTTGGCGCAGGACGCGCTGCCGTGGGGGTGCGTCTGATACAGCATCGCGGCCTTGGACACCTTGGCGGCCTGCGCCGTGTCCGGCAGCAACCCGGCGCCGATACCGGCGACGAACACGGTCGCCGTGCCGCGCAGCAGACGCCGACGGGACGGATCGAAAGCGGTTTTTCCGGTTTTCATAGGGCTCCCTCGCTCGATGGGACGCTCAATCCGCGCGCGCCCACAGGTCGTGTTCGTCCGTATCGGTGACCGTCACCCGGATGCGCTCGCCGGGCCGGGCGTCCGCCGCGCCCTCGATATAGACCAGGCCGTCGATCTCGGGGGCGTCCGCCGCGCTGCGCGCGACGATGCCGTCCGCGCCGACCTCGTCCACCAGCACCTCGATCTCGCGCCCGACGCGCGCACGCAGTCTTTGCGCGCTGATCACGGCCTGATGCGCCATGAATCGCTCCAGCCGCTCTTGCTTGAGCGCCTCCGGCACGGCGTCCGGCAGCTCGTTGGCCGCCGCGCCCGATACCGGAGAGTAGGCGAAGGCACCGACGCGGTCGAGTTGCGCCTCGTCGAGGAATTCGAGCAGGGACTCGAAATCCTCGTCGGTCTCGCCGGGAAAGCCGACGATGAAGGTGCTGCGCAGCGTCAGGTCCGGACATTGCGCGCGCCAGTCGTGAATGCGTTCGAGCATGCGCTCGCTGGCCGCGGGTCGACGCATGGCCTTGAGGATGCGCGGGCTGCCGTGCTGCAGCGGCATGTCGAGGTAGGGCAGGATACGGCCCTCCGCCATCAGCGGGATCAGCGCGTCGACATGCGGGTAGGGATAGACGTAGTGCAGGCGCACCCACACGCCCAGCTCGCCCAGCGCCTCGGCCAGGGTCTGCACATGGGACTTGAGCGGCCGTCCGCGCCAGAAGCCGGTGCGGTAGCGCACGTCGACGCCGTAGGCGGAGGTGTCCTGCGAGATCACCAGCAGCTCCTGCACACCGGCGTTGACCAGATTCTCGGCCTCGGCCAGCACCTCGCCGATGGGCCGGCTGACCAGATCGCCGCGCAGGCTGGGGATGATGCAGAAGCTGCAGCGGTGATTGCAGCCCTCGGAAATCTTGAGATAGGCGTAATGCCGCGGGGTCAGCTTGATGCCCTGCGGCGGCACCAGGCTGGCGTAGGGGTCGTGCGGGGCCGGCAGGTGGCGGTGCACCTCGCTCATCACCGCCTCGTAGGCATGCGGGCCAGTCACCGCGAGCACTTCGGGATGCGCCTCGCGCACCCGGGTCTCGTCGCCGCCCAGGCAACCGGTGACGATGACGCGGCCGTTCTCGTCCAGGGCCTCGCCGATGGCTTCGAGGGATTCCTCCACCGCGGCGTCGATGAAGCCGCAGGTGTTCACCACCACCAGGTCCGCGCCGTCGTAGCTCGGCGAGATGGCATAGCCCTCAGCGCGCAGCTGGGTGAGGATGCGCTCGGAATCGACCAGCGCCTTCGGGCAGCCGAGACTGACGAAGCCCACGGTCGGGGAGGATGGGGTGGCTTTGGACATGCGCTCGAGGCCTGATTCGCGTTCGGCTGTCACCTTATACACACAGCGAGGCGTGTAAGCAACGCTCTATTACATCCCCCTCACAAACTGGCAATGACGTGCGCAAAAACCTTATATTTTTTTTTAAAACAGCTAGATAGACCATATGCTCAAATCTTCTACAAGTTAACGAAACTGTAATGGCGGTGCCCATTTGGCAGCTTTTTCACCGCTTGATCCACAGAGTTATCCACAGCTTCTGTGGACAACCCGATAATTCTCGACGGAACGGGGGGTTGGCGAAATATATGCGAAATCTCACGCCTATGACTGAGTGTATGAGTCAGGTTTTTAAGGCATTGCCCCCGCGCCGGCAAGTCTGTAGAATTCGCGTCCCTTTAAGGCGCATTGAGAGTTTGACCGAGGACGCCGCGATGAAAGCGAACATTCACCCCGATTACCATGACGTGAAGGTCAACTGCAGCTGCGGCAGCAGCTTCACGACCCGTTCCACCTACGGCAAGTCCGAGCTTCAGGTCGAAGTCTGCTCGCAATGCCACCCGTTCTACACCGGCAAGCAGAAGATTCTTGACACGGCCGGTCAGGTGGACAAATTCCGGCGCCGTTACGGCATGTAATCCATGCCTGGCGTACTGCCGACGAAGAGGGCGCTCCTGGTGGGCGCCCTTTTTGTTTGTCTGGCCGGCAACGCCCTCGCCGATTGCGGAACGCCGGGTGTCGGCCGGATCTGGCACGTACAGAAGGTCTTCGACGGGGATACGGTGCTGCTCGATTCCGGCGTGCATCTGCGCCTGATCGGGCTCGATGCGCCGGAAGTGGCGCACCGTGAGCAAGCAGCCCAACCCTACGCCGAGGCGGCGAAGTCGGCCCTGCAACACCTGCTCGCCGGCCAGGGCTGGCGCCTGCGGCTGCGCTACGGCCGCGAGCACCATGACCGCTACGGCCGCACCCTGGCGCATGCCTATCTGCCCGACGGCACCAACCTGAGCGCCGCGCTGCTGCGCCGCGGCCTGGCCACGGCCCTGGCGGTACCGCCAAATGTATCCGAGGCGGCCTGTTACCAGCGTGCCGAAAACATGGCACGGCAGCACGACGAAGGCCTCTGGTCGTTGCCCCGCTACCGTCCCGTCGCCAGCACCGCACTGCCCAAAAACGCACGCGGGTTCCACATCGTCCGTGGCCGCGTGGCGCACGTCGGCTTCTCGCGCCGGGCCGTCTGGCTCGATCTCGAGGGACATGTCGCGGTGCGCATCGACCGCCGCGATCTCGGCTATTTTCGCGGCATCGACCTGCGCGGGCTGCGCGGCCGCGTCATCACCGTGCGCGGCTGGGTGCATGGTGACCATGGCGGCACACGCGTCTCCGTACGCTACCCCCTTGCGCTCGACCTGAAGGCCGGCGCAGCGGCGGACTGACCGCCACGCTGGCACCCGCCCGGGGCATCCCCTATCATTCCGTGTCTGCGCGGCGTTCGCCGCCCCGTCACCACCCGCCAGAGCCGATTCATGCCGACCGACCTCAAGCAAGCCGCCCTCGATTACCACGCCAATCCCAAGCCCGGCAAGATCGCGATCGAGATCACCAAGCCCACCGCGACCCAGCGCGACCTTTCGCTGGCCTATACCCCGGGCGTGGCCGAGCCGGTGCGCGCGATCCAGCTCGATCGCGAGTTGGCCTACCGCTACACCGCCAAGGGCAACCTGGTGGCGGTGATCACCAACGGAACCGCGGTGCTCGGTCTCGGCGACACCGGCGCACTGGCCGGCAAGCCGGTGATGGAGGGCAAGGTGGTGCTGTTCAAGGCCTTCGCCGGCATCGACGCCTTCGACATCGAGGTCGACACGCACGACCCCGACATCTTCATCGACACCGTCGCGCGCATCGCCAGCGGCTTCGGCGGCATCAACCTGGAGGACATCGCCGCGCCACACTGCTTCCGCATCGAACGGGAGCTGCGCGAGCGTCTGGACATCCCCGTGTTCCACGACGACCAGCACGGCACCGCGGTGATCATCTCCGCGGGTCTGATCAACGCCCTGCGCATCGCCGGCAAGCGCATCGAGGACGCGCGCATCGTGTGCCTCGGCGCCGGCGCCGCGGGCCTCGCCTCGATGCACCTGCTCACGACCCTGGGCGCCCGGCGCGAGCACATCCTGATGGTCGACCGCCAGGGCGTCATCCGTGCCGACGACCAGCACGCCAACGAGTATCAGCGCATCTTCGCCGCCCACACGGACCGCCATACCCTGGCCGAGGCCTGCGTCGGCGCCGACGTGTTCGTCGGCGTATCCGGTCCCAACCTGCTCACCGCCGAGATGCTCTCCTCGATGGCCGAGAATCCCATCGTGTTCGCGCTGGCCAATCCCGACCCCGAGATCGACCCGTCACTGGCGCTGGCGACCCGCAGCGACGTCATCATGGCCACCGGACGTACCGACTATCCCAACCAGATCAACAACGTGCTCGGCTTTCCGTATATCTTCCGCGGCGCGCTCGACGTGCATGCGCGCAGCATCAACGATGCAATGCTGACCGCCGCGGTGCACGCGCTCGCGGACCTCGCGCACCAGCCCGTTCCGGACAGCGTGCTCAAGGCCTATGGGCTCGATGCGCTGAGTTTCGGCCGCGACTACTTCATCCCCAAGCCCTTTGACCCGCGCCTGATCGACGTGGTCCCGGCCGCCATCGCGCGTGCCGCCGCGGACTCCGGCGCCGCACGCACCGCGCCGGGCGCCTAGGCTGCGGGAGGTGATGCCGGAGGAGCGCGAGGCCGACGACGGCGAGACCGGCTACACCCTGCTCGTCGACAGCAGCATCTACATTTTCCGTGCCTGGTTCACCTGGCCGCAGGACGTCTGCGACGCAGCCGGCAGACCGGCGAACGCAGTCCACGGCTTTGCCGCCTTCGTCCACGAACTGCTCAGCGTGCAGCGCCCCGTGCGCATTGCCTTCGCCTTCGACGAAACGCTTGAGGGCTCTCCGCGGCGCGCACTGTTCCCCGCCTACAAGGCCAACCGCCCACCCGCGCCGCAGGAGCTGATCCATCAGTTCGAGGGATGTCGCCGCCTCGTCGACGCCCTCGGCCTGGGGGCGCTGTCGCGCCCGGGCTGCGAAGCGGACGACCTGATCGGCACCCTGGCGGCGGGCGAACGCGTCTCCGGTCGGCGCGTGGCGCTGCTCACCGGCGACAAGGATCTCACCCAGCTGGTCCATGACGGCGACATCTGGTGGGACTACGCGCGCGGCCGGCGGCTCGGCCCGCGCGGGGTGGAGCGGACCTTCGGCGTGCCGCCGCGCCTGATCGCCGACCAGTTGGCCCTCGCCGGCGACAAGTCGGACAACATCCCCGGCATCCCCGGCGTCGGCATGACCACCGCGGCGCGCCTGCTGTGCCCGTTCGGTGGCCTGGAGGCCCTGCTCGACGACATTCCGCGCATCGGCACCCTGCGTCTGCGCGGTGCCGTACGCCTGATGCGGCTGGTGCAGGAACACCAGGACACCGTGCGCCTGGCGCGCCGGCTGACCGGCATCGACTGCCGCGTGCCCATCGAGCGCGCTCGACGACTGTTTCGCGGACCTCGACTTCACCGCGACGCAACGCGAACGCTGGTACCGCCTGCTGGAGGAGTGGCCGCCCACGACGGCTCAGGCGGCGGGATAGCCCACCGCGCGCAGGAACAGGTCGACCAGCCCGTCGACCAGTTCGTCCAGACCGCGGTCGTCGAAGCGCTCGCCGGCCGGCAGACACTTGGCGATCAGCACCTCGCGCACCATGCCCTGGAACATCAGCGCGCACAGCCGCGGGTCCGGCCCGCGACCCAGGCGGCCTTCGCGGCGCAGCTCCTGCAGGGAATACTCGATGTAGTCGGTGAAGGTCTTCCAGCGATGTTCGAAGAAGGCCTCGGCCGCGGCGTGACCCTCGAGCAGGCTGTGCAGCTCCATCTTCAACAGGTCCGGCTGCCGCGCCATGCCGCGCACGAACACCTGCACCAGCCCGCGCAACACCGTCGGAAAGTCCGAGGCCGGCGACAGCACCGTTTCGATATAGTCCTCGCGGGTGCACGAAAGGTCGTCGAGCACCGCCTCGTACAGCGCCTCCTTGGACGCGAAGTAACGATACAGCGCGGCCGGACTGACTCCGACCGCGTCGGCGATGTCGTCGATGGAGACACCGTGAAAACCGCGGTCCGCAAACAGACCGGCCGCCTTGCGCAGGATCAGTTCGCGGCGCTCCGGTCCGCGTAGACGCTTTTGCATGGATCGCCCCCTGAATGAGCGACCCAGTATACAAGCCTGCCCGGATCAGGCCTGCTTGCGGATGTAGAACACGAAGCGGTCGGCCTCCTGGCCCTGCTCAAGCAAGGCGTTGCCGGTCTGCTTGCAGAAGGCCTCGAAGTCCTTCACCGCACCCGGGTCGGTGGCAAGCACCTTCATCACCTGGCCCGAGTCCAGTTCGCCGATCGCCTTCTTGGTGCGCAGGATCGGCAGCGGGCAGTTCAGTCCGCTGGCATCCAGTTCCTTGTCGAAATTCATGGTCGCTTACCTCTCTGCTAGTCGTGATGACGGAACCCGAACATTTATGTTAGTGTTCGTTCACTAACCTATATGCGCACGATGCTTGGCGTCAAGCGTTTGCTCTACGCACCCACAAACCCGTCGTGCGCGTCTAAGGTAGTATTCAGGCAAGACCGGCAGGACGACCGCCCGATGGACGACGCGCAAGACCCATTTCCCGCACCCGCCTCCATGCAGGACGCGTGGACCGGCTCGGCACTCTACGGCAGCAACGCGACCTATCTCGAAGCGCTTTACGAAACCTTCCTGCAGACGCCAGAGGCCGTTCCCGTCGAATGGCGGCGCTACTTCGAAGCGCTGCCCGGCCTCGCGAGCGGACGCACGGAGGTGCCGCATGCGCCGATCCGCGCCGAATTCACCTACGATGCGCGCCACCCCGCACCGGCGGCCGGACGCACGATAGACAAACAGCTGCGCGTGCTGCAGCTGATCAATGCCTACCGCTTCCTCGGCCACCGCACGGCCGCCACCGACCCGCTCGCGCTACCCGGACAGCCGCGCCCGGAGGAACTGCGTCTCGACTACTACCATCTCGGCGAGGCCGACCTCGACACCCGCTTCCATGCCGGCTCGCTGGTCGGCGTGAACCAGGCGCCGCTGCGCGAGATCGTCGCGCGGCTCGAGGCGACCTATTGCGGCCCGATCGGTGCCGAGTACATGCACATCGGCACCACCGACGAGAAACGCTGGCTGCAGCAGCGCCTTGAAGGCGCCTACGGACGCCCCGAACCGGACGGGGAACGCCGCTTCTACCTGTTGCAGCGGCTGACTGCGGCCGAGGCCTTGGAGCAGCACCTGCACAGCCGTTACGTCGGTCAGAAGCGTTTTTCTCTGGAAGGCGGCGAAGGCCTGATCCCCTTGCTCGACATCCTGATCGAGCGCGCCGGCGCCAACGGCGTGGAGGAGATCGTCCTCGGCATGGCGCACCGCGGCCGGCTCAACGTGCTGATCAACATCATGGGCAAGTCGCCCGACGAACTGTTCGGCGAGTTCGAGGGACGTACGCACGGCACCGCACTGGCCGGCGACGTCAAATACCACCTGGGCTTTTCCAGCGACCGCATGACCTCTGGCGGACCGGTGCACCTGGCGCTGGCCTTCAATCCCTCGCATCTGGAGATCGTCGGGCCCGTGGTCGAGGGTTCGGTGCGTGCCCGCCAGGACCGCCGCGGCGATGCTGTCGGGCGCAAGGTGATGCCGGTGATCATCCACGGCGACGCCGCCTTCGCCGGCCAGGGCGTGGTCATGGAAACCCTGAACATGTCCAAGACGCGCGGCTTTTCGACCAAGGGCACGGTGCATGTGGTGGTGAACAACCAGATCGGCTTCACCACCAGTACCTGTATGGACGCACGCTCCAGCCACTATTGCACCGACGTGGCCAAGATGGTCAATGCCCCCATCCTGCACGTCAACGGCGACGACCCCGAGGCCATCGCGTTCGTCACTGCGCTGGCCCTCGACTATCGCCTGCGCTTCCGCAAGGACGTGGTCATCGACCTCGTCTGCTACCGCCGTCACGGCCACAACGAGGCCGACGCGCCGGAAGTGACCCAGCCGATGATGTACCAGCGCATCAAGACGCTGCCGACGAGCCGCGCGCACTATGCCGAGCGGCTGGCGGGGCTCGGCCTGATCGACGAGGCTGGCGCGCGCGCGCTCGTCACCGACTATCGGGCGCAGCTCGAGGCAGGTGGCGTGGTAGTGCCCAACCTCATCGAGGCCGCAGCGATCGAACATCCCTACACGGTCAACTGGCGCCAGTACATCGATTCCGAAGTGCCCGAGGAGGTGTCGACCGCCGTCCCTCTCGAACAGCTGCGCGAGCTGTCCGCCGCGCTGCAGCGGCTGCCGGAAGGCTTCGCCCTGCATCCACGCGTGGCCAAGATCATGGACGACCGCCGCAAGATGGCCGCCGGGGCGATGGCCATCGACTGGGGCTATGCCGAGACGCTGGCCTACGCGAGCCTCGTCGACGAGGGACGACGTGTACGGCTGTGCGGCCAGGACACCGCGCGCGGCACCTTCTTCCACCGTCATGCCGTGCTGCACAACCAGCTCAAGCCGGGGGTTTACGTGCCGTTGCGCAACCTCCACCCGCAGCAGGCCGACTTCCTGGTCATCGACTCGCTGCTGTCCGAGGAGGCGGTGCTCGCCTTCGAATACGGCTATGCCACCGCCTCGCCGAACGCGCTGGTGATCTGGGAAGCGCAGTTCGGCGACTTCGCCAACGGCGCGCAGGTGGTGATCGACCAGTTCATCAGTTCTGGGGAGGAAAAGTGGTCACGCCTGAGCGGGCTGGTGCTGCTGCTGCCGCACGGCTACGAAGGCCAGGGCGCCGAACACTCCTCGGCCCGGCTGGAGCGGTTTCTGCAGCTGTGCGCGAACGACAACCTGCAGATCTGCGTGCCGACCACCCCGGCACAGATGTTCCATCTGCTGCGCCGGCAGGTGCTGCGCCCGCTGCGCAAGCCGCTGGTGGTGATGTCGCCGAAGAGCCTGCTGCGCCACAAGCTCGCGATCAGCAGCCTGGACGATCTGGCCGAAGGGCACTTCCAGGAGGTGATCGGGGAATGCGACGAACTCCCCGGCCGCGGCGTCGAGACGGTGGTCTTCTGCAGTGGCAAGATCTACTACGATCTGCTTCAGCGCCGCCGCGACGAGGATCGCCGCGACATCGCCCTGATCCGCGTGGAACAGCTCTATCCCTTCCCCGAGACCGAGATCAAGCGCCAGTTGCGCCACTACCCCAGCGCTGCGCGTTTCGTCTGGTGCCAGGAGGAACCGCGCAACCAGGGTGCCTGGCCCGAGCTCTCCTGGACCCTAAATCAGACCATCGGCATGAGTCGTCCGCTGATGGAATGCGTGGCCCGGCCGCCCTCGGCGGCGCCCGCGGTCGGCCGCTTCGACCTGCACACACAGCAGCAGCATGCGCTGCTGGACGCCGTTTTCAACCGTTAGCACGAGTGCCGGCATGCGCCGGCCGCAACATCTCCAAGGAGTCGAGCAGGATGCGCATCGAGGTCAAGATTCCCCCTCTCCCCGAATCGGTCGCCGACGCCACCCTCGCGGCCTGGCACAAGCAGCCGGGCGAGCCGATATCCGCCGACGACAACCTGGCCGATCTGGAGACCGACAAGGTGGTGCTCGAACTGCCCGCACCGGGCAGTGGCGTCCTGGGCGAGATCCTGATCCCGGCCGGCAGCACGGTCACTGCCGGGCAGGTGATCGCGCGCATCGAGACCTCCGGTGCGGATACCACACAAGCACCGGCCCCGACAGCCTCCGCTGCGACCGACAACGCCGGCGAAGCCGCCCCCGCCGGCCCGGCCGCTCGCCAGCTGATGATGGCAAACGACATCCAGGCCGGACAGATCGCGGGCAGCGGGCGCAACGGGCGCATCCTCAAGGAAGACGTGCTCGCCTACCTCGCTGCCGCGCAGAAGCCCGCCGCCGTAGCCGAGAGCGCTACCGTGCCCGAGGAGGCCGCGGCGGAGCAGCCGGCATCCCCCGCTCCGCTCACCGGCGAGCGCGCGGAACGGCGGGTACCGATGACGCGGCTGCGCGCACGCATCGCCGAGCGTCTGCTGGCCGCCCAGCGCGAAACCGCCATGCTGACCACCTTCAACGAGGTGGACATGCAGCCCGTCAACGAACTCCGCCAGCGCTATCGCGACGCCTTCGAGAAGGCCCACGGCGTGCGTCTCGGCCTGATGTCGTTCTTCGTCACCGCCGCGGTCGCCGCGCTCAAGCGCTTCCCGGCGGTCAATGCCTCCATCGACGGCGACGACATCGTCTATCACAGCTATTACGACGTCGGCATCGCCGTGTCATCGCCGCGCGGGCTGGTGGTGCCGATCCTGCGCGATGCCGACCGTCTCGGCGCCGCCGGCATCGAACGCGGCATCGCCGATTTCGCCGCCCGGGCCAAGGACAACACCCTCGGTCTGGAGGAGATCACCGGCGGGACCTTTACCATCACCAACGGCGGCGTGTTCGGCTCGCTGCTGTCCACCCCGATCCTCAATCCACCGCAGAGCGCGATTCTCGGCATGCACAAGGTCCAGGACCGGCCGGTGGTGGTCGACGGGCAGATCGTCGTTCGCCCGATGATGTATCTGGCGCTGTCGTACGACCACCGCATCATCGACGGCCGCGAGGCGGTGCAGTGCCTCGCCACGATCAAGGCTGTGCTGGAGGATCCGGCACGCCTGTTGCTGGATGTCTGAGGAAGCAAGGATGAGCGAATACGACTACGACCTCATCGTCATCGGCGCCGGTCCCGCCGGCTACGTCGCCGCCCTGCGTGCAGCCCAGCTCGGCCTGCGTACGGCCTGCATCGACCGCTGGCGCGACCGCGAGGGCACGCCCCGGCTGGGCGGCACCTGTCTCAACGCCGGCTGCATCCCATCCAAGGCGCTGCTCGAATCCTCGCTGCGCTACGCGCGTCTGCGCGACGAGTTCGCCGAGCACGGCGTCCTGGTCGGCGGGATCACCCTGGATCTGGCGCAGACGCACGCGCGCAAGCAAGCCGCGGTGCAACGCCTGACCCAGGGCATCGCCGGCCTGTTCTCCGCCCAGGGCGTGGACTGGCTCAAGGGCGAAGGACGGCTGCTCGGCCCGCGCCGCGTCGCGTTCGTCCCCCACGGACGGAAAAAACCCAGGACGCTCGCCGCGGAACACATCGTGCTGGCACCCGGTTCGCATCCCGGCACCCTCGACACGGCGCCGGTGGACGGCACCTATATCGTCGATTCCGACGGTGCGCTCGAATTCGCCGAGGTGCCGAAACGCCTCGCCATCGTCGGCGCGGGCGTGATCGGCCTGGAGCTCGGCACCGTGTGGCGGCGCTTCGGCGCCGAGGTGCTGCTGCTGGAGGCGCAGGACACGTTCCTGCCCATCGCCGATGCCGGTTTCGCGCGCCTGGCACTCAAGAGCTATGCGTCGCAGGGGCTGGAAATCCGCCTCGGCGCGCGGGTTCTCGATGCGCGGGTAAGCGGGCACGGTGCGCGTGTGCATTACTCGGATGCCGACGGCGAGGAGCGGCAGGAACGCTTCGACCGCGTGATCGTGGCCGTAGGGCGCCGCCCCAGTACCGGCGGACTGTACAGCGACGACAGCGGCCTGCAGCTCGACGAACGCCGCTTCATCGGCGTCGACACCCACTGCCGCACCAACCTGCCCGGCGTCTGGGCCATCGGCGATGCGGTGCGCGGCCCCATGCTCGCCCACAAGGGCGCAGAGGAGGGCATCATGGTGGCCGAGCGCATCGCCGGCGGACAGGGGGAGATCAACTACGAACATATCCCGGCGGTGATCTACACCGAGCCGGAGTTCGCCTGGGTGGGCCCGACCGAGGAACAGCTACGCCAGGCAGGCATTCCCTATCGCAGCGGCCGCTTTCCCCTGGCCGCCAACGGTCGTGCGGTCGCGCAGGGCGAAACCGACGGTGAGATCAAGCTGCTGGCCCACGCCGAGACCGACCGGCTGCTGGCGGCGCACATCTTCGCCCCGCAGGCCTCCGAACTGGTCGCACAGGCCATGATCGCGCTATCACTGCAGGGCTCGGCCGAGGATCTGGCGCGAACGCTGTATGCGCATCCCTCACTGTCCGAGGCCGTGCACGAGGCGGCGCTGGACATTTCCGGATGCGCGCTGCACCTGGCCAAGCCGCGGCGCAAGAGCGAGACCTGAGCGCGCTCAGCGGCAGCGAATCCAGGCCGCGGCAAGCGCGCCCAGGCCGAACAGCGCCAGCACCCAGCTCACCAGAGGGATATGGAGCCAGACTGGCACATCCTGCGGCGCCATGGCGTAAGTGACCGCGGCGCCAACGAGCAATGCGCCCCCTGCGGTCCTGAGCACCGCCTGCCGGCTCCCCGCACGCAACGACTCGCGCAGCGCCGTCAGTTCCTCGACGTGCGCCTGGACCCGCGCCTCGCCGCTGGCCTGACGTTCGAGCACCTGATGGATCAGCTGCGGCATCTCCGGGAGCTGCTCAAGCAGGCGCGGTAGCCGCACACGCATCTGCGAGACGAAGGCGCGCACCCCGATCTGCTCGCTCATCCAGCGCTCGATGAAGGGCTTGGCCGTTTTCCACAGATCGAGGTCGGGATACAGCTGGCGTCCCAAGCCCTCGATGTTGAGCAGGGTCTTCTGCAGCAGCACCAGCTGCGGCTGTACCTGCATGTCGTAACGGCGCGCGGTCTGGAACAGGCGCAGCAGCACATGGCCGAAGGAGATTTCCTTGAGCGGGCGCTCGAAGATCGGCTCGCAGACCGTGCGGATGGACGACTCGAACTCGTTGATGCGGGTGCTCGCGGGCACCCAGCCGGATTCCACGTGCAGCTCGGCCACGCGGCGATAGTCGCGGTTGAAGAAGGCGTAGAAGTTTTCCGCGAGGTAGCGCTGGTCCTCGGTGTCGAGACTGCCGACGATGCCGAAGTCCACGGCCAGATACTGCGCCGAGCGGGGATTGTCGGCGTTCACGAAGATATTGCCGGGGTGCATGTCGGCATGGAAGAAATTGTGCCGGAACACCTGGGTGAAGAAGATTTCCACCCCGCGCTCGGCGAGCACCTTGAAGTCCACACCGGCGGCGCGCAGCGCATCGACATCGGAAATCGGAATACCGCGGATGCGCTCGATCACGATCACCCGCCGGCGCACGTAATCCCAGTAGATCTCGGGGATGTAAAGCTGTTCGGAACCCTCGAAGTTGCGCCGCAGCTGATTGCCGTTGGCCGCCTCGCGGAACAGGTCGAGTTCGTCGAGCACGGTCTTCTCGTATTCCTCCACCACCTCGCGCGGACGCAGCCGACGCGCCTCCGGCCAGTAGCGATGGGCAAGGTCTGCGACCGCGTGCAACAAGGCCAGGTCCCGACGGATCACGCGGTCGATCTCGGGGCGCACGACCTTGACCACCACCTCGCGGCCGTCGTGCAGCACCGCGCCATGCACCTGTGCGATCGATGCGGAGGCGATGGGTACGTCCTCGAAGGTGCCGAACATCTTGCCGATCGGGCGCCCGTAGGCCTGCTCGATCAGCGCGCGCGCCTGCGCCCCGGGAAACGGCGGTACGCGGTCCTGCAGGCGTGCCAGTTCGAGGGCAATATCGTCCGGCAGCAGATCGCGGCGCGTGGACAGCATCTGGCCGAACTTGATGAAGATCGGGCCCAAGTCCTCCAGCGCACGGCGGATGCGCACGCCGCGGCTGACGTCGCGGCGGCGCAACCAGTGCCACGGCATCAGGTAGAGCAGAAAGCGCAGCGGGCGGAACAGGTGGATGGCGAAAACGACCTCTTCGAGGCCGTGGCGCACCAGCACGAAATTGATGTACGCGAGCCGCAGCATCTGCTGCGGCAGCCCCAGCACGCGCACGCTGGAGCGCCGGCTCATGCCTGCCCGTCGTTGGCGCGCGACTCCAGTCGGGCGAGGCGGGCTTCCAGCCGGTCGATTCCTTCCCTCACCTGGTCCACCGCGTCCATGAAGTCTTCCAGTTCGGCACGCGGCGGCATCACCCCGGCCTCCTCGGTCAGGTATTCACCGAGATCGTCGGCCAGGTGCGCACGGCTGCGCCGTTCCCAGGCACCCAGGCCGCGCAGCCGTTCGGCGAGGAAATGCGCCATCGCATCGCCCAGGGCCTTGCTCAGCCATTCCTCCCAGTCCAGCTCGACCGCACGCAGCACGGACCAGAGCCGTTCCGCCACTTCCGCGTCGCCCTCGACCGCAAGATCGCCGCCGGCGATGCTCGCCCGTTCCGCGAGCGCGGTACGCAGCAACGCGAGGGGTGCCGCGCGCACGGTCGCGTCCGGCGGGTCGCCCAGCTCGTCGTACACGCCGATGCGACCGCCGGATTCGACCACGAGAATCCAGCGCAGGCCGGCGCCGGCAAGCTCGAAGGCGACCCGGCGACCCACGATACGCTCGAGGCCGGCCGCCGATTCGGGATCGGCGGAAAGATACAGGTTGAGGGCGTTTTCGAGGGCCGCTTCGAATCCGCTATTCAGCATGTCCGCTCCCGCCGGATCGGCATTGCGTGAGGACCGGACATCCTTGCGGCGCGGCACGAACTCAAAACTTGTAGCCCCGGTGCACGGCGACGATGCCGCCGGTGAGGTTGTAGTAGTTGACGCGCTCGAAGCCGGCCGCCGCCATCATCTCCTGCAGGGTCTGCTGGTCGGGATGCATGCGGATGGATTCAGCGAGATAACGGTAGCTGTCGGCGTCGCCGGTCACCATGCGCCCCATCAACGGCAGGGCGGTGAAGGAATAGGCGTCGTAGACCTTGCCCAGCCCCGGCAACACGGGCTTGGAGAATTCCAGCACCAGCAGGCGGCCGCCGGGCCTGAGCACGCGGTACATCGAGCGCAGCGCGGCATCCTTGTCGGTGACGTTGCGCAGACCGAAGGCGATGGTGATCAGGTCGAAATGGTTGTCGGAGAAGGGCAGCGCCTCGGCGTTGACCTGCGCGAAGTGCAGATTGCCGACCACCCCTGCATCGATCAGCCGTTCGCGGCCGTGTTCGAGCATGGAGGCATTGATGTCAGCGAGCACCACTTCGCCCTCCGGCCCTACCAATCGCGAGAAACGCTCGGCCAGATCGCCGGTGCCGCCGGCGAGATCGAGCACGCGCTCGCCCTTGCGTACCGCCGCGAGATTGATCGCGTAGCGCTTCCACAGACGATGCACGCCGAAGGACATCAGATCGTTCATCACGTCGTAGCGGTCGGCCACCGAGTGGAATACCTGTGCCACCCGTTGCGCCTTCTCGTCGACCGGCACCTGTTGGTAACCGAAGTGCGTGGTGCCCTCGGCCTTGCCTTCCCGTTCGCTCATGACCGCTCCTCCGCGGGCGCCTGCCGCACATGACCGACCTCGGCCAGGCGGTCGAGATAGGCCTGCCAGTTGGCCGCCTGATTCTCGCCCAGTGCACGCAGATAGCGCCAGTCGTAGATACCCGTATCGTGGCCGTCGGAAAACACCAGCTTGATGGCGTAGTTGCCCACCGGCTCGATGCCGACGATATTCACGTCCTCCTTGCCGGTCTGCAGCACCTCCTGGCCCGGTCCGTGACCGCGCACTTCGGCGGACGGGGAAAATACGCGCAGGTACTCGCACGGCAGGCGGTAGCGTTCGCCGCCCTCGTAGGCCAGCTCCAGCACGCGCGACTGCTGATGCAGGCGGATTTCCGTGGGACGCTCGTTGCTCATCGTCTCGCCATACCTCCGGCTCGCGGGCCGCGCCGCGGCCCGAATGTTCGTTGCCTGTGCCGCGCTACAAGATGTAGCGGCTCAGATCCTCGTCCTGCGCCAGCCCACCGAGGGCCGCGTCGACCTGCGCGGCGTCGATGACCAGAGTTTCACCGTTGCGGTCGGGCGCCTCGTAGGACAGGTCCTCGAGCAGGCGCTCCATCACGGTATGCAGCCGACGGGCGCCGATGTTCTCGGTCCTTTCGTTCACCTCGAAGGCGATCGCACCAATGCGCTGTATCGCCTCGGGAGTGAATTCGACGGTCAGACCCTCGGTCGCCAGCAACGCGGTGTACTGCTCCACCAGCGAGGCGTCGGGCTCGGTCAGTATGCGCACGAAATCCTCGGCAGTAAGCGCATCGAGCTCGACGCGGATGGGCAGGCGCCCCTGCAGCTCGGGAATCAGGTCCGAGGGCTTGGACAGGTGGAACGCCCCCGAGGCGATGAACAGGATGTGATCGGTGCGTACCGTACCGTACTTGGTGCTCACCGTGCTGCCCTCGACCAGCGGCAGCAGATCGCGCTGCACGCCTTCGCGCGACACGTCCGCGCCGCCGTGTTCGCCGCGGCGGGCAACCTTGTCCAGCTCGTCGAGGAACACGATGCCGTTCTGTTCGACCTCGCGCACCGCCTGCAGCTTGAGCTCCTCGTCGTTGATCAGACGTTGCGCCTCTTCCTCGACCAGCAGGCGGCGGGCCTCGGCGATCTTCAGCTTGCGGCGCTGGGTGCGGCCACCCGATAGATTCTGGAACAGACCCTGCAGCTGCCCGGCCATCTCCTCCATGCCGGGCGGCGTCATGATCTCCACCCCGGAACCCAGCGCGGAGAGGTCGATCTCGATCTCGCGGTCGTCCAGTTCACCGTCGCGCAGCCGCTGACGGAATTTCTGCCGGGTCGAACCCTCGCCGGGCGAGGGCACCGCGGGCTCGGAGAGAAAGTCGCTGCGCGCCCTGGGCAACAGGGCGTCGAGAATGCGTTCCTCGGCCGCCTCCTCGGCGCGATAGCGCACCTTGTCCTTTTCGCTCTCGCGGGCCTGCTTGATGGCGATGTCGGCCAGATCACGGATGATCGATTCCACATCGCGGCCGACATAGCCCACTTCGGTGAACTTGGTCGCCTCGATCTTGATGAAGGGGGCATTGGCGAGCCGCGCCAGACGGCGCGCGATCTCGGTCTTGCCCACGCCGGTCGGGCCGATCATCAGGATATTTTTCGGCGTGACCTCCTGGCGCAGCGTCTCGGGCAGCTGCTGACGTCGCCAGCGATTGCGCAGCGCTATCGCCACGGCACGCTTGGCGGCTGCCTGGCCGACGATGTGTTTGTCGAGCTCCTCGACGATTTCACGCGGGGTCATCGGAATCATGGAACGGTCCTGAGGGACGCCGGCCGGACGATCATGCCTCCAGCGTCTCGATGGTCAGATTGCGATTGGTATAAATGCAGATGTCGGCGGCGATATTCAAGGCGCGCTCGGTGATCTCGCGCGCGTCGAGTTCGCTGCCCTCGAGCAGGGCACGCGCCGCCGCCTGGGCGAAGGAACCGCCCGAGCCGATGGCGATCAGCCCACCCTCGGGCTCGATCACGTCGCCGTTGCCGGAAATGATCAGCGAAACCTCGGCATCGGCCACGGCGAGCAACGCCTCGAGGCGGCGCAGGGCACGGTCGCTGCGCCAGTCCTTGGCCAGCTCCACCGCAGCGCGGGTCATGTTGCCGCCATGGCGCTCCAGCTGCCCCTCGAAGCGCTCGAACAGGGTGAAGGCGTCGGCGGTGCCGCCGGCGAAGCCGGCGAGTATTTGATTCTGGTACAGGCGGCGAACCTTGCGCGCATTGCCCTTCATGATCGTGTTGCCCAGGGTCACCTGGCCGTCGCCACCCATGGTGACGCTGCCGTTGCGCCGAACCGAGAGGATTGTCGTGCCTCGATACTGTTCCATTCCGCCGACCTCCGCCTGCACAGGCCGGGCATTCTAGCACTCTTGCCCGGAACGGGCGGGAGAGGCTAGCCGGCGTCGCTGCCGCCGCGGCGCCGGGCGCGCGGGTGGGCCTGATCGTAGACCGCGGCCAGGCGCTGGAAGTCGAGGTGCGTATAGACCTGCGTGGTGGAGATATTCGCGTGGCCCAGCAGCTCCTGTACCGCACGCAGATCCCCGGAGGATTCGAGCATGTGGCTGGCGAAGGCATGGCGCAGCAGATGTGGGTGTACTGCCGCGTCCAGGCCGTGGACGCGCGCTGCGCGCGTCAGGCGCTTCTGTACCGACCGGGCGCCAAGACGTCTCCCACCACGCCCCACGAACAGCGCCGCGACGTCGGGCGCCACCAGCGAGCCGCGCGCCCTCAGCCAGGCGCGCAGCGCAGCAACCGCCTGCCGGCCAACCGGCACGTCACGCGTCTTGCGCCCCTTGCCCGTCACCCGCACCATGCCAGCGGCAAGATCGAGGTCGACCAGATCCAGGGCGACGGTCTCCGCCAGGCGCAGCCCGGAGGAATACATGAGCTCGAACAGCGCCCGGTCGCGCATCTCCAGCGCCTCGTCGCCGCGCCCGGCAAGCAGGCGGTCCATTTGTTCCGGGCTGAGCACCTCGGGCAGACGGCGCGCGCCCTTGGGCGTGCGCAGGTCCAGCGCGGGATGACGCTCGACCCGCCCCTCGGCAAGCAGGAAACGATACAGGCCACGCACCGCCGATAGCCGGCGGCGCAGCGTCGGGGCACTCCTCCCGCGACGATGCTCGGCGGCGATGTAATCGCGCACGTCGTGACTGGTCGCCTGCAGCACCGCAACGCCGCGTTCCTGCAGGAAGGTCTCGAAAAAGGCGAGATCGCGGCGGTAGGCCGCAACGCTGTGGGGAGAATAATGGCGCTGTCCGGCCAGCGAATCGAGATAGTCCTCGATCGCCGGATCGCTCATATCCGCCCGAGTCGGCTGCTGACCGCCGTGCCGACCAGTTCGCCCAGATGGCCCAGGAAAAGCGTGCCCATGCCGGGCTGGAAGCGGGCCGCGTCGCGACTGCCGAGGGCCAACACGCCCAGCGGCTCGGCGTCGTAGAAGGGGATCATCACCGCCGAACCCAGCTGTTCGGCCGTTTCGCTGCCGAACAGCCAATCGAGCTGCCCCCGGTCCACCCGGCCGCAAACCGGGCGACGACGTTCGAAAAAGCCGGTGAAGTGTGTCAACCCCGGATCGTCGGCCGGACGCGAGTAGGGCGCGCCTTCGCCCGATTGTCCGATCAGCCGCACGACCACCTCATCGGCCTTGAATTCGTCGCGCAGCTGCTCGCGGGCGGTCGCCAGCACGCTGTCCAGGCTGTCGGCACGCAGCAGGCCCAGGCCCAGGTGGTGCAGATTGGCGCTGAGCTGCTCGTTCTCGCGCGCCAGTTGGATCAGATCGCCAAGCTTACGCTCAAGATGGCGGTTGCGCTCGCGCAGCACGCCCATCTGGCGCTCCACCAGCGATACCGCACCATGGGTCGGGTGCGGAAGGCGAAGTACTTCCAGCAGTGACAGATGGCGCTCGAAAAAATCGGGGGTGGCCCGCAGAAAGGCTTCGACATCCGCCTCGCTCAGGGACTCCTGAAAGGGTTCGCTCTTCGTTTGTCGATTCATTATCAGGCTACCCGCCCTTCATATACGGTGGAGACGGGCCCGGTCATTTTGAGTGATTTGCCCTCTCCCTCCCATCTAATCATAAGCCCGCCGCCCGTCAGGTCAACCGCCACGCTCTCCTCGAGCCAGCCGTTGTCGCGCCCGACCGCGACCGCGGCGCAGGCACCGCTGCCACAGGCCTGGGTTTCGCCCGCACCGCGCTCGAACACGCGCACGCGGACGTGTCGGGGCGAAACGATCTGCATGAAGCCGACGTTGACGCGCCGCGGGAAGCGGGGATGCGCCTCGATCTGCGGACCCAGAATGTTCACCGGCGCCGTCTCGATGTCGTCGACTAGCAGCACGACATGGGGGTTGCCCATCGAAACCGCGCCGACCTCGTAGCGCTCGCCGTCGACCTCGAGGATGTATGTGTGCGCGCGTGCAGGGGCATCGAAGGGGATCTGTTCCGGCGCGAAACGCGGCACGCCCATGTCCACGCAGACCTGGCCGTCCGGTTCCAGACGCAGGCGCATCAACCCTCCCAAGGTCATGACGCGGATCTCGGGGCCAGGGGCCAGGCCATGGTCGACGACAAAACGTGCGAAACATCGCGCGCCGTTGCCGCACTGCTCGACCTCGCCGCCATCTGCATTGAAGATGCGGTAGCGAAAGTCGGCCAACTCATCCATATCCTGCTCGACCAGCAGCAGTTGGTCGAAACCGATGCCGCGATGCCGATCCGCCAGTTTGCGCACGCGCTCGGGCGTCGGCTCGAAGTGTTGGCCGATGCCGTCGATCACGGCGAAATCGTTGCCGAGACCGTGCATCTTGGTGAATTTTAGCCCTTTTTGCTCCATCTCGCCACTCCGCGACAGGCCGTACTTCTTGAAACGCTAATAAACCTCAGCCATACTGCTGCGGTTCCCCTGCGGTTGTTTACGCGCTCGGAGCGTTGGCCCACTTGGGCGTGGGAACGGGTCTGCGGCGCGATGAAGCCATAGTATCACCCGCTCCATTCGCCGTAATTAATACAGTCTTTTCGGACTAAGATCGATGACAGTCGGGGCGCCGCCGGCGCACGACGCCACAACCTCGAAGTAAGGAGTGAATTACATGACGACTGCTAACAAGGAACTGGATGCCCGCGGCCTGAACTGCCCGCTGCCGATCCTGCGCACCAAGAAGGCCATCAACGAGCTGGGTTCCGGCGAAACCCTGAAAGTGATCGCCACCGACCCGGGCGCAGTCAAGGATTTCGAGGCCTTCTGCAAGCAGACCGGCAACGAACTGGTCGAGCACAGCGAAGCCGGCGGCGAGTTCACCTTCCTTCTACGCAAGTCCTGATCCTGGACTGATGCGCGGGAAACCGGGGCGCGCGGCGAGTTCGCCCGCCGCCCCGGCGTTTCCTCCAGCAGCTTAACGGCCTCGGCCGTGAATCATGCAATGCCGGTCGCTGACCGCGCGCACCGCGAATCCCTCCAACCCTGCCTCGCGCAACTGTCCTTCGAGCTCGTCGAGCGTGAAGGCCGCGCATAGGGAATTGTAGAAATCCTCCTGCAACACCTCGGGCTCGCCCGCGCAATAGCGGTCGCGCATCTGAGCCGCCGTCTCGCGGCTGTCCGGCCGCAGCAGATCGACCACGAAAACCGGCGCGCCGGGCGTCGCATAGCGGGCCACCGCCGCCCACAGCACCTGCGGATCATGCAGGTGATGCAGCAGGCTGTTGGAAATGACCGCGTCATAGCGGTCCCGCGGGGCCGCTTCGGCCGGCAGCAGGGCGCGGATCAGCTTGATCCGGCCCGCCAATCCTTCGGCCTCGATCCGCTCGCGCCCCGCCGCCATCATCGCCTCCGAGCCGTCGACGCCATCCACCAGCACGTCAGGGTATGCACGGGCAAAACGCAGGCTGATGTCACCCGGGCCGCAACCAAGATCGAGCGCAATGCCCCGGCCCTGCCAGTCCGGAAAGACTTCGCGGAACAGATCGATCACCCGCGCATGCGGCGCTTCGAAGTCGGCCTCCGCATAGGCGCGCGCCTGCGCCGGATCGAGCATGAGTTCGGGTTCAGGGATACGTTCCATCGTTCAGGATTCCATCGGGAGCAGGCGTTCTCCGGCCATCAACTGCGCCATCGATTCGCGTTCGCGGACGAGATGCAGGCGGTCGCCGTCGACCATCACTTCGGGCGGACGCGGACGCGCATTGTAGTTCGAGCTCATCGCGAAACCGTAGGCACCGACCGTGCGTATCGCGAGCAGATCGCCCGTGGCAATGCACAGATCGCGGTCCTTGCCGAGGAAGTCGCCGGTCTCGCAGACCGGCCCGACCACGTCGTAGCGCCGGGTCTCGCCGGTCCGCCTGCCAACCGGCAGGATTTCGTGCCAGCCCTGGTACAGCGCGGGACGGAGCAGATCGTTCATCGCCGCATCGACCACAGCGAACTGCTTGTGCGCGGTTTCCTTCAGGTATTCGACGCGCGTCAGCAGGATGCCGGCATTGCCCACGATCGCCCGGCCCGGTTCGAGCAGGATCTCCAGCAAGCGGTCGCCCAGTCTTTTCTTGATTGCGGCGGCATATTCGGCTGGGGACGGGGGGGATTCGTCGCGGTAGCGGATACCCAGACCGCCACCCAGATCGAGATGCCGGATCGCGATGCCCTCGGCCCGCAGACTCTCGATCAGCGCCAGGATGCGGTCCAGCGCGTCCAGGAACGGGGACAGGCGCGTCAACTGCGAACCGATGTGGCAGTCCACGCCGGCCACGTCGATGTGCGCCAGACCGGCCGCCCGGCGGTACACATCGCGGGCGACGTCGATATCGATGCCGAACTTGCTCTCCTTGAGCCCCGTGGCAATGTACGGATGCGTACCCGGATCGACGTCCGGGTTGACGCGCAGCGACACCGGCGCACGCACACCGAGCTCGCCCGCGACCGCGTTCAGGCGCTCCAGCTCGGGCACGGACTCGACGTTGAAACAGCGTATCCCGACCTCCAGTGCACGGCGCATATCGCTCGCCTGCTTGCCGATCCCGGAAAACACCACACGCGACGGATCGCCGCCAGCCTGCAGCACGCGCTCGAGTTCGCCTACGGACACGATATCGAAGCCCGAACCCAGTCGTGCCAGCAGGTTGAGCAGGGCGAGATTGCCGTTGGCCTTGACCGCGTAGCAGACAAGGTGGGGGTGATCGCCCAGCGCGCGGTCGAAGGCGTGCCAGTGACGCTCCAGCGTCGCACGCGAATAGACGTAGCACGGTGTGCCGTAGCGCTCAGCGATGTCCTCCAGCGACACGGCCTCGGCGTACAGCGCGTCACCCTGATAGACGAAATGATCCATACTCAGCCTCCCCCAGCGGGCGTGCCTGCCGCCGGCTTGTCGGCGGGCAGGTAAAGCGGGCCCTTGTGTCCACAGCCGGACACGGCGAGCGCGAGCAGTATCGCGCCGACGAGCGGCACGAGCCGCCGCAACCAGATTCGAGGCATGCAAACGTCCTTCGGCTGATGGGCACAAAAACGCGCACGAGTATATCTTAGGGGCACCGAGTTGACTGCCGTGCCGGCCTCGCAGGCAAGCGCCGCCCGGACAATCTCAAGGATACGCAATGCCACCCGACACCCTCGACTGCCTGGAAAACGGCGCCCGCACACCCCGACATACCCTCGTCTGGCTGCATGGCCTGGGCGCCGACGGCCACGACCTGAGCACGTTCGCAGGCCTGCTCCTGCCCGAAATGTCCGGCGTTCTGCGCCAGGTCTTCCCCCACGCGCCCTATCGTCACATCGCGCTGTGGGGCGGTGAGACCCGCGCCTGGTACGGTTTCGACAGCCTCGAATTCGGCACCAGCGAACATGCCGCCGACATCGACGAGTCCGTCGCCCTGATTCGCGAGGTGCTGGAACGCGAACGACGTATGCTGCCGCCCGACGGCCGTCTCATCCTCGGCGGCTTCTCGCAGGGCGGCGTAATCGCGCTCGCCGCGGGTCTGGCCGGAGACATTCGCATCGACGGCATCGTGGCGCTCTCGACCTACCTATGGGGCGAAGTACCCGATAAGCACCATGCGTTGCCCGTGTTCATGGCCCACGGCACCGACGATCCCGTCATCCCCCTCGCGCTGGCACGCAGCTCCGTCGGGCGTCTGCGCCAGGCCGGCATCGACGTGGACTGGTCCGAATATCCGATGCAGCATCAAATCTGCGATACCGAGATGGTCGATCTGGCCCGCTGGCTGCGGGCGCGTCTCGTCGCCCCACCCGAGCCCTCAACCGGCGGCTGACACGGCCTTGTCACAGGTCTATGCTGTCGACATGGATCTGGATGAGCAGAGGGCGGGACCGCTCGCCGCCAGCACGGGATTCGAACCCGCCGAACCGCTGTGGCAGCGCGTTCCCACGCGCATGCCGGACGGCCGTCCCGTCAGCGATTTCATGATGCTCATCCCGCGCCTGCGCCAGCAGCCGCCGCATATCCTCCAGCGCACCCTGCGCGAGATCGACGGCGTGCTCACGCGCTACCGCAGCGTGGTGCTGTTCGCGGATCTCAACCTCAAGATCAACACCCTTTGGGTCAGCGTGCGCCCGGTCCCCGGGATCTGCCTGGAACTGCCCGCGGCGGTGAAGCTATGTGTCCCCGAGGCAGTGCTGATCGGCCAGCCCCGGCCGCAAAGGACATGGCGAAGGCGCTGATCGCGCTTGGTGCCGCCCTGATCGTCGCGGGGCTCACCTGGCCCTGGCTCGCACGACTGGGCCTGGGCCGCCTGCCCGGCGATTTCGTGTTCCGCCGCGAGGGTTTCGTCTTCTATTTTCCGCTGACCACCTCGATCGTGGTCAGTGCGGTGATCGCGCTGCTGATCTGGCTGTTCAGGAAATAGAATCGCGCACGTCTGCCTAAGCCCTCAGCTCGGCCAGCCAGGCCTCCACGTCGACCGGCAAGTAACCGATGACCTCAAGCTGCCGGTCCTCGAATACATCGCGTCCGGGCAATGCCTGTTGCCAGGCCTCGATCGCGGCGTCGCGGTGCGTCAGCAGCGCATCGATATGCGGACGGAACAGGCGCAGCATGGCCGTGATCCAGCGATTGACCGGCCACGACGGATTCGCATGGTCGATGCAAAAACGCGACGCCAGGTCTGCGACCACTGGAGCGGGATACCAGGTCTCGCCGGTCACCCAGCGATTGGTGGTGAACAGGGCGACCGGATAGCCCCAGTCGTCCATGGCGATCGCCACCAGGTGTGCGATCGCCTCCCGGCCTTCCGGCCAGGCCTCATCGACGCGCATCGCCGCATAGGGCGCAGGCGGCTCGTCGAGCAGACCGGTACGGATAAAGGTGTGAAAGTGACCATGCTCTGTCGTGTCGTCACGGTGCGCGTGGTAGTAGTACTGCCCACGGCTGTCGGCGTCTCCGACCTCGTCGCGCGGGTAGTGCTCGTACTCGACGAACTCACCCTGACCGCGCAGGATTTCGCCGACCACGTTGAGTCCACCGCGCTCGAGCACCCGATAACACTCACGGATCTCGTCGCCGGCGGCGAGCAGGGCTGCCCGCTCGTCGGCGTCCAGTGTCGAGGCTTCCGGTAAGGGTGGAGGCGACAACTCCGGCGCGCAGTTCACATTCGCAACGTCCGGCTTCATCAGTACCCCCCAAGGCTCACGTGCTACATCCCCGACGACGAGCCTTGTCCGCTCATACCCTTCGAGGCACAGGGGGTCTTGCTGGAACAACCCTTCTTGCTGCCCATCTTCTTGGCTGCACACGGATTTTTCGACGCGCACGGACTCGACATCTTCGACATCTTGGGCGCACAGGGTTTGCATGGCGTGGCCGCGTACGCGGGCATCGCCGTACCGGCCGCAAGGCCGATCAAGGTGCTGCCCGCCAGGGCGATCGCGGTTTTCTTTGCTTTCGGGTTTCTCTGCATGGTCTCACTCCCTTGGATTTCCTCGAGTTTAGGGTTCAGGACTCTCCGTATGAGCAGGCTTCCTGAACAAGTTATGACCCCGGTTGGGCTTCGTGAGTTCGCTCGCCAGTCCCTGGTCACTCATTATCCAGCGTCGTACGCGCTTCCTTGATCCTCGCCCACACTGCGTTGGGCGCGGTGCCGCCGTAGTGGCCGCGGGCCGCGACGGAGCCTTCCAGAGTCAACACGTCGAAGACGTCCGGGCCGATCTGGTCGCTGAAGGCCTGCAGCTCGTCGAGCGGCAGTTCGCTGAGATCGAGGTCGCGCTCGATGCCGTGGCGCACGGCCTTGCCGACGACTTCGTGGGCATCGCGGAAGGGCACGCCCTTGCGCACCAGATAGTCGGCCAGGTCCGTGGCGGTGGCATAGCCCTGCATGGCGGCGGCGCGCATGCGCTCGCGGCGCGGCTCGATGGCCGGGACCATGTCGGCGAACATGCGCAGGCTGCCGCGCACAGTATCGACCGCATCGAACAGGGGTTCCTTGTCTTCCTGATTGTCCTTGTTGTAGGCGAGCGGCTGGCCTTTCATCAGGGTCAGCAGGCTGATCAGATCGCCGTTGACGCGGCCGGCCTTGCCACGCAGTAGCTCGGGTACGTCCGGATTCTTTTTCTGCGGCATGATCGACGAGCCGGTGCAGAAGCGGTCGGGCAGGTCGACGAAGCCGAACTGCGCCGAAGCCCACAGGATCATTTCCTCGGACATGCGCGAGAGGTGGGTCATGATGAGCGCGGCGGCGGCGCAGGTCTCGATCGCGAAGTCGCGATCGGACACGGCGTCGAGCGAGTTCGCCGCGACGCCCTCGAAGCCGAGCAGGCTGGCCGCGTAGGCGCGGTCGATGGGGTAGGTGGTGCCGGCAAGCGCGGCGGCGCCGAGCGGCATGACGTTGACCCGGCGACGCGCATCGCGCAGACGCGCGCTGTCGCGGGCGAGCATTTCGTACCAGGCGAGCAGGTGGTGGCCGAAGGTGACGGGCATGGCGACCTGCAGGTGGGTGAAACCGGGCATGATGGTGTCGGCCTCGCGCTCGGCGAGATCGAGCAGGCCGCGGCGCGCGCGCTTGAGTTCCGCGAGGATGTGGTCGATTTCCTCGCGCAGCCACAGACGGATGTCGGTGGCGACCTGGTCGTTGCGCGAGCGCCCGGTGTGCAGCTTCTTGCCCGCGGCGCCGATGCGCGCGGTCAGCCGCGCCTCGATGTTCATGTGCACGTCCTCGAGCCCCACGGACCACTCGAATTCGCCGCGCTCGATCTCGCCGAGGATCTCGTCCAGCCCGGCGACGATGTCGTCGCATTCGCGGTCGCCGAGCACGCCGACGTGGGCAAGCATGCGCGCATGCGCCTTGGAGCCCTCGATGTCGTGCCGGTAGAGCCGGCGGTCGAAGTCCACCGAGGCGGTGAAGGCCTCAACGAAGGCGTCCGTGGATTCGCTGAAACGCCCGCCCCAAAGTTTGTCGACACGCTGATCGCTCATCTTTCACCTCCTGTAGGTCAGCGAGTATACGCAACTTGCGTTTGCCGTCGAACTCGCCGAGTATCAGACGAAAAATTCGATAAACGACAGGCGCATGCGAGACGAGGGGAGCTTTTCGAACCATTTTTTTCTCCCGGATTTCTGCAGGGACAGCACGCTGTTGCTCGTCATCCTCATTGCCGAACTACTTGCTGTTGTACTGACCCTGGCGCACAGCGGCACATCGGAGCATTTCTGGCGCAGCCTGGCGCTGATTTCGCTGTTCGTACAATGGATCGCCTTGGGCTGGGTCGCCTTGCTTTGCCGTCTGGGGGCATGGCTGAACCGCCTCGCACCGGCAGCAGCAGCCGCTATCGCCTATGCCATCGTGCTGCTGATCACTCTGACGGTGTCCGCGCTGACCGTATGGCTTGCAAATCGCGTGATGCCCTCGACAACCGGCGACACCTCGCTCGATGCACAATTTGTGCTGAGAAACGCCTTGATCTGCGCCATCGTCGCCGCCGTGGGTCTACGCTACATGTACATGCAACATGAGTGGAAGCGGAACATCGAGGCCCGTACGGGTGCTCGGCTCGCCGCATTGCAGGCAAGAATTCGCCCGCACTTCCTGTTCAACAGCATGAACAGCATCGCGGCCCTGATCCGCAGCCGTCCCACCGTCGCAGAGACAGCAGTGCTCGATCTTGCAGAGGTCTTCCGTTCCGCGCTGGAGGAAAAGGATTGGTCCACGCTGAGCGAGGAATTCGAACTCAGCCGACACTATCTGGCGCTCGAGAGTCTGCGGCTGGGCGATCGGCTGCAGGTCGAGTGGGATGTCGAATCCGATTTGGGCGATGTACGGCTACCCGCACTGAGTCTACAACCGCTGGTGGAAAATGCCGTCTACCATGGCATTCAGCCGCGTCCGGAGGGTGGAGCGATTCGCATCGGTGCGCATCGCTCCAACACCTCGCTGCATATCAGCATCGACAACCCGTTACCGAGCGATAGCACCGCACAGCATCGCGGCAACGGCATCGCCGTCAGCAATCTCAAGGAAAGGCTTGCGCTGGCCTATAGGGGCGAAGCCCGATTGGAAACCCGCGTAGACGACGGCCGCTACCTTGTACAACTCACCTTGCCGATGGGAGACAACTATGCGCGTCATGATCGTGGATGACGAACCCCTGGCGCGCGAGCGGCTCAAGGCATTGCTGCTTGATTGCGGCGACTACGTCGTCTGCGGCGAGGCGTCCAACGGCGAAGAGGCGTTAAGAGTCGCTGCTAGCAGCCACCCCGATATCGTTTTGATGGATATCCGCATGCCAGGCATCGATGGCATGACGGCCGCACGCCGGTTGGCAGAACTACATGACGCTCCGGCGGTCATTTTCACCACCGCTTACGACCAGCACGCACTGTCCGCGTTTGAAGCTCAGGCGGCGGACTATCTGCTCAAACCGATACGCCGGGAACGGCTGCAGGAAGCACTGGCACGCGTTGGCCGATTGACCCGTCCACAGCTGGCCAGCGCACAACAGGCCGCGGAGCAGGTTGAACCCGAGGGCCGCAGCCATTTGTGTGCCCGCTCGCGTGGCCGCATCGAACTGGTACCTATCGAGGATGTGTACTACCTGCAGGCCGATCACAAGTACGTCACGGTTCGCCATCCGCGCGGCGAGATTTTGATCGAGGAATCGCTGAAGACTCTGGAGGAGGAGTTCGCCGCACGCTTTCTGCGCATCCACCGCAACGCACTGGTGGCGCGCGCGCATGTTGCCGGGCTCGAACGCGACGCGCGGGGACGTTTGATCGTTTACTTCAAGGGTATCGGCGACCGCCTCGAAGTCAGCCGCCGACACGCGGCCGAAGTGCGTGACGCGGTGCAGCATCTGTAAGCCGGGTGCGCAGGCGTTCTCCGGCCCGGTCTATCGCTTCGTCAAGAAAGGCGCCATAGAAATCCGGCGACGTCAGACCGACCAGCGGCGGTGTCAGCAGGGTACCGTCCGGAGCCAGCAGTACGATCGTGGGCGTCAGCGCGACATGGTAACGCGCAGCGAACCGGGCCGGTTCGATCCAGCGCCCGTCGAAATCGCGTATCTTCAGCGGCGAGTCCTTGTGCAATTGCAGCATGACGACGCGCTCGCGATAGTCGCCGCTGATGATCATAGGTTCGAGAAAATCCTCGCGCACGGCCTCGCAATAGGGACAGCCGTCCTGGGCGATTTCGATGAGTATGGGGCGCGAGCCCGCGCTGGCCGCGACCGCGGCGAGGTCGTGCGCCTCGGGCAAACCGCCTGCATGTGCCGAACCGGCCAGCAGCGAGAGCGCAGCGACTACGGCCAGCCAATACCGGTACCCACGTAAGCTCACGCCTCCCCCCGCCGCCGTGCGGCCCAATGCACTTATTGAATCCTATATACTCTTATGCTGGTTTAAAGCAACTCGAGTGGATATGACCCAACGCCTCAGGATAGCCACCCGCAAGAGCCCGCTCGCCGTGTGGCAGGCCGAAGAAGTCGCAGGGCGCCTGAAGGCGCTGCACCCGCAGCTTGAAATTGAACTCGTGCGGATGAGCACTCGCGGCGACCAGATTCTCGACAGCCCGCTTGCGAAAATCGGCGGCAAGGGTCTGTTCGTCAAGGAGCTGGAACAAGCCTTGCTGAGCGGCGAGGCCGATATCGCCGTGCATTCGATGAAGGATGTACCGGTCGAGTTTCCACCCGGCCTGGGTCTGCCGGTCGTGCTGGAACGCGACAGTCCTTTCGATGCGTTCGTCTCAAACCGCTACGACACACCTGCGGATATGCCTGTCGACGCCCATGTGGGCAGCGCAAGCCTGCGACGGCAGGCACAGATCATGTCACGATTCCCTCGCTTCAAGGTCAGTCCGTTGCGCGGCAACGTCAACACCCGCCTGGCCAAACTGGACGCCGGCGAATTCGATGCGATCATCCTCGCCGCCTCGGGCTTGCGCAGGCTCGGGCTGTCCGAGCGGATTCGAAGCGTGCTCGATGCGGGCGATTCGCTGCCCGCCATCGGACAGGGCGCTCTCGGCATCGAAACCCGGCTTGACGACAGCCGGGTGATGAATCTCGTCGCGCCGCTCGACGATGCGGATACGCACTGCTGCGTGCGGGCCGAGCGTGCACTGAACGCGCGCCTCAACGGCGGCTGTCAGGTGCCGATTGCTGGATACGCCACGCTAGAGGGTGGGCGCCTGCGGATGCGCGGACTGGTCGGCACGCCCGACGGCACCCGCATCCACCGCGCCGAGGCAGACGGACCGCTCGACATGCCTGAGGCACTGGGCACTGCCATCGCCGAAAACCTGCTCGCGCAAGGCGCCGGCGAGATTCTCGCCGCCCTCGGCATCGAGCAGCAGGCGCCGGCGCGCTAGGTCCGGGCGGCCATCCATGAGCATGCCTGACCGCATATCGCCCGTACCACTCTCCGGGCTCGGCGTCGTCATCACGCGCCCATCACATCAGGCCGACGAGTTGTGCGCACGTATTGAGGCAGCGGGCGGGCGGGCGATCCGCTATCCCGTCCTAGAGATCCTCGATCCGGTGGACCGTTCACCACTGCTCGAACTGATCGACCGGCTTGACGAATTCGACCTCGCCATCTTCATCAGCCCAAACGCGGTTCACAAGGTGCTGAATCTGGTCAAGGCGCGACGGTCCTGGCCCGATTCCGTTGAAATTGCCGCCATCGGCGCGAAGTCGGCGCGTGCAATCGAGCAGTATGGCCTCTCCGTGGCGATCCGCCCCGGACGCCGTTTCGACAGCGAAGCCCTGCTCGAGGTCGAATCTATGCGGGACATGCGTGGTCGCAAGGTGGTCATCTTCCGCGGAGACGGTGGTCGCGAAGTGCTTGGCGACACTCTACGCGAACGGGGGGCAAAGGTCGTCTACGCCAATGCCTACCGCCGCGGCAAACCCTCTTCCGACAGCGGCGCGCTGCTATACCACTGGTCCCGCGGAGAAGTCGGCGTAATCATGATCACCAGCACCGAAGGGCTGCATAACCTGCTTGATATGGTCGGCAAATTGGGTCAGATGTGGCTTCGCAAGACACCATTGATCGTGGGTAGCGAACGCATTGCCGCGACTGCACGTGAGTTGGGCCACCAGTTGCCTATTATCGTTGCGGACGATCCCAGCGACGAAGCCATGTATGACACTTTGGCCGCCTGGGCCGGACAACGGGATGCCACATGAGCACGACCGAACCCACAGCCGAAAAACCGGAAGAAGCCACCGCCCCCCCCGAGACGGAGGTAACAGAAGCCGTTTCACAGGAGAATGCGCCAGCGTCACCACAGCCGCAGAAATCAGGGCGTGCGGCTTGGGCCGCGACCATCGGCCTGCTGCTGGCGGTTATTGCCATCCTCTTAGGATGCGCTGGGTTTGGCGTCGGTTACTGGGCCTGGCAGCAGATGCACAACACCCTGGCGATGCAGGCCGCTCAAATCCAGACCCTGAAACAGGCACTCTCCGACAAGGCCTCGCGCGACCATCTTGCTGCCTACGCCGACAAGACCGACCAGCTTGAGGCGCAGCAACAGGCGCAGGCGCAGGCATTGAACGCATTTGGCAAGGCGCTGCGTCAGAGCCAGATTCTCAATCAGCGTGACCAACGCGGCTGGACGCTGGCAGAGGCCGAATACCTGATGCGCATCGCCCGATATCGGCTTGATCTGCTGCGCGACCCTCAGGGTGCAGCAGACGCCCTCTCGCAGGCGGATGAACGACTTGCGCGTCTGGGTGACCCAGAGATGTTGCCGGTACGCCGGGATCTCGCAGCCGAAATACAAGCGCTTCGTGACTACCAGGGGCCGGACAAGGTTGGCATCTTGCTGCGTCTCGATCAGGTCATGAGTCAGATCCTGCTGCCGACACCGCTGGGTGCGGCGTTGCTCGATCATAGCGGACAGTCTGCACCTGAAACGGCTACGCAGAAGTCTGGCGGAACAGGCGGTTTGCGTGGTTTCCTTGCGACCGTCTGGGATAGCATCTCAGATCATGTCAGCATCCGACATTACCCACAGCGGATCAACGACCTTGCGGTGGTCACCAGCCAGGGACAAGCAGCCCAATCGCTATACCTTTATCTGGAAAACGCCCGTGCAGCTGTCCTGGCCGGGGACAACACGACCTACCATCAGGCCATCGGCGACGTTTTGAACACGCTCAAACAAACCTCGGGCGATCCGGCTTTGCGTGCCGGCATCGCGCAGACCCTGAATAAGCTCGAAGCGATAGACATCGCGCCTTCGCTGCCGAAGATCGGGGCCGCACTGGCTCGGCTGCAGAAGCTTGCCGCACCGAAAAACACCGAGGCGCACGGCTAATGAAATTTCTCTTCCTCGGGCTCCTCGCGATGCTGGCCACCGGCGCCGTCGTCTATTGGGCGATGCAAGACCCGGGCTATGCCGTACTTGCCTGGGGTCACTGGTCCGTCGAGCTTTCCCTGGTCGATCTTGTGGTCGTGCTGGTAGTGTTGTTTGCCGCACTGTATGCCGTGCTTCGCCTGCTAAATCGCATCTGGCGCGCCCCCCGAGACCTTTCCACGCGCCTGCACCTGCGCCGCGCCGAACGCGCACGCCGCGGGCTAACTCGCGGATTGATCGAGCTTGCCGAGGGCCGTTGGCATGCCTCAGAGCGGCTGCTGCTACGCAGCGCAAGCGGTAGCCAGACACCACTACTGAACTTCCTTGCTGCTGCCAGAAGCGCACAAATGCAGCAGGCCTACGACAGACGTGACGAATATCTGCGCCGGGCCCTTGAAAGCAATCCCAATGCTCACATTGCCGTGGAGCTCACCCAGGCAGAGCTTCAACTCGCGCATGGTCAGACGGAGCAAGCCCTGGCCACACTGAACCATTTGCGCGAAGTAGCTCCGGATCATGCCTATGTCTCCAAGCTCCTTGGACGCCTTTACCTGCAGCTTAACGATTGGGAGGCCCTGGCCAAGCTGCTGCCAAAACTGCGCCGCACCACGGCGTTGAGCCCTGAGCGCGTCGAGGACCTTGAGATCAAGGTTCTTAGCGGGCTCTTTACACGCCAGACCGAAAACGCTGACCTCGCTCACCTGACCGGTTTTTGGGAAGCACTGCCGCGCAAAAGCCGTCAGCGCCCTGAATTGATTGGAATCTACGTCGACCAGTTGATTGCCCGAGGTGAACCGGCGCTTGCCGAAAAGCTGCTATCTCGCAGTCTCAATCGCAGCTGGAGCGATGAACTTGCTGCACGTTATGGGGCGCTTGATCTACCCGATACCGCCCCACAGCTGCGCCAGGCAGAAAACTGGCTACGTGCCAACCCGCACAATGCAGCCTTGCTGTTGAGTCTGGCCCGCATCAGCCGCTCGGCGCAGCTTTGGGGGAAATCCCGCAGCTATTACGAAGCCAGCCTCGGCGAGCACCCTAGCGGAGAGGGCTATCTCGAACTTGGCGAATTGCTTGTACACATGGGTGAGCATGAAGCAGCCAGCGACTGTTACCATCGGGGTCTGAGCCTTATGGTGCATGGCAACCACAAGGTTGAACGAATCGGACAGCGGCTTGAACGTGATCGCTACATCAGACCGCAGATCAGTGAGCGCCTAGTCAGTGATGTCGACGATATCTACACCGTTTAGACCAAGCTGCGGGCTGAGTCGGCTACTCCCCACCGTTACCGGCCAGCGCCTCCTGCGTGTCCGCGCCATACTCAAAACTGTCGAAATACAAGTTTTGCACTGGTAGCCCGTGTGCGACAAATGCTGCTTCGGCTGCTTGGATCATCGCCGGTGGTCCACATAGATACACATCGTATGCACTGAGATCAGGATACTCACGCAGTACCGCATCGTGCACCCACCCGGTTTCACCCTGCCAATGGGTATCCTCCGGGCCTGAGGCCGAGAGTACAGGCGTGTACCGCATCGAAGGATTCGACTCCAACCAAGCCTTCACCTGATCGTCCCGATATAAATCCGCCGCTGTGCGCACTCCCCAGAATAGATGAGCGGATCTCTTATCGGCATTTGCGAACATATGCTCGACGATAGCCTGGATGGGTGCAAAGCCGCTTCCGCCGGCAACCAGGATGATCGGACGGTCATTGTCTTCCCGCAAAAAGAACGCACCCAACGGGCCTTCTATACGTAACAATGCCTTCGGCGCCAAATTCTCAAACACTTGTGTCGTGAATGCACCGCCAGGGACATGGCGGATGTGTAATTCGAGAAAATCGTTGCGGTGCGGGGGGTTGGCGAGTGAAAAGCTGCGCCTACGACCGTCCTTGAGCAGGATGTCGATGTACTGACCAGGCAGAAACAGCAATTGTTCGGTGGTCGGCAGCTTGAGGCGCATCTCCATCACGTCATGATTGAGCCTGTCCAATCCGACGACACGAACGGGTAGGGTTTTCACCACGAGGTCGCGAGCCGCGCCGATCTCGCGCACTTCCAACTCCAAATCGCTCAGCGGCACCGCTTGACAGCACAGCACCTTGCCGGCGTCGATATCGTGTTGGCTCAAGCCGGGCGGTTTCTTCGGACCGTAATCCACTTCGCCGGTGAGCAGACGCCCCATACAACTGCGGCAGGCGCCATTTCGACAGCCATACGGAAAGGCGAAACCTTCGCGCAATGCCGCTTCCAGGATGCGTTCGTCATCGTCTACTTCGAAACTGTGCCCGCTTGGGCGCAGGGTCACGGTGAAACTCATATCTAGCCCATCCGCTTTTAATCAAGCGCTGTATTATGTGGCATTGTTCCCGCGGATATCACCACGTGCTCAATACGTTGATTCTCGGCGGCGGGTACCTGGGCAAGCGCGTCGCAAGGCGGCTCTCGCTTACGGATACCGATTCCATCGCGCTGACAGCTAGGCCGAACGGTACATTGCCTGCTTTACTCGCAGAAAGTTTGCCGGCCTTTGCGCTTGACCTCGATGCCCTGGATCCGCCGCAGCTAGTGCCGCCTTGGCGAGATTATGGCTTGCTCTATCTCGTTCCACCGCCCCGGGATGGCAATACCGATGCGCGCTTGTCGCGCGCGCTTGCGATGCTGGAGCACCAGCCGCCTCGCCACATCGTTTATGCAGGAACGAGCGGGGTGTATGGGGATTGCGGCGGCCGCTGGATCGATGAAACTGCGCCGCTACGTCCTGACAGTGACCGCGCACTGCGTCGGGTCGATGCCGAGGCGCAACTGTCGATCTGGTGCAAAAGCCACGACTGCAGTCTCATACTACTTCGCATCGGGGGGATTTACGGGCCTGATCGCTTGCCATTGCAGCGTCTACGTCATGGTAGGCCGATCGTTGACTTGGCTGAAGCGCCTTGGAGCAACCGGATTCACGTCGATGATCTGGTTTCCGTTTGCATCGAAGCTCTGCGTCGTCCAGGAGAAGACCACGTGTTCAACGTCGCGGACGGCAACCCCAGCAGCACCAGTCGATTCCTGCTGGAATTGGCACAAGCATATCAACTTTCTTCACCCCTCTTCGTAAGCCTGCGTGAAGCCATCCAGAGGGCTTCACCGGAGGGTCGAATTTACCTAAGCGAATCGCGTCGTCTGTGCAACCGCCTACTGCTGTCCTCGTTGCACTTACATTTGCAGTACCCCACGCTTGCCGATGCATTGGCACGCGATCCTCAAATCATGCCGCCATTTCTTCATACGCCACCGTGACCTACCTCAAGCTCACCGCCATGGCCATCTTGTGGGGCGGCACTTTCGTTTCCGGTAGATTGCTGGCCGGTCACGTTGAACCGTTAGCGGCTGCATTTCTGCGATTCTCGATCGCCTCCGTATGTCTCCTGGTACTTGCCTATTTTTTCGAAGGTGGCCTTCCTCGTCTCACCGCACGCCAGTTCGCCGGCGTGATCTTGCTGGGCACCACCGGGGTATTTCTCTACAACATCTTTTTCTTTCGCGCACTGGAATCGCTGCCCGCGGCGCGTGCGGCCGCAGTGATCGCGATGAATCCGACCTTGATCGCAGTCTTCTCCTGGTTATTGCTGCATGAAGCGCTTGGGCGTATCCGGATTCTAGGCATACTGCTTTCGCTGTTCGGCGCATTGATCGTCATTGCACACGGCGATCCAGCCGCTTTGGCGAGCGGTTTTCCAGCTGGATTCTTGGACATCCTCGCTTGTCTGTTCAGCTGGGTCGCTTACTCACTAATCGGTCGGCAACTGATGTCTGGGCTTTCACCCATGGCCTCAGTCACTTATTCCTCAATTGTCGGTTGTCTTATGCTGTCTGTACCCGCTTTGTACAACGGGCTCCTAGAACATATCCACGCCTATACCGCAGTAGATTGGGCCAATCTGACTTATTTGGGCGCCGCCGCTACAGCACTTGGGTTGGTTTGGTACTACCAGGGGATTAAGCGCGTCGGCGCGATGCGCGCCAGCATCTTTATTAACATTGTCCCCGTCAGTGCACTCATTACAGCGCATATCGCTCTCGGTGAGCGTATCGACGGCTCACTTCTGCTTGGTGGAAGCATGGTCGTTTTAGGGGTTTACTTGACGAATCTAGGCCTTAATTTCCCGATTCGCATACTGCGCGCCCGCATCAATACAGGAACAGACTTTTCAGAAAGTGCTGACTAGGTAGAAGCCATACTTGATACGCCCGGCAAGATCCTGCCTGAAGTCTTGTCCGACAATAGACATTGGGGGTTCGTTGGCTGCGCCAAGGTAGAAACCCAGACGGGCCGGAGCGCTGGCCATAATCGACGCGGCTGCTTTACGGACCTGCACTTCGGCAGCATTCCAATATTGTTGAACCGTTTCGAGATTAGGCTGGGTTTTTCCAACCAAGGTCCACGTTAGACAATTATTTTCAGGCTGATCCAACTGTGTATTAGCTATTGCCAATGCCGGAAATGATACCACTACCCCCACCGCTAGCGAACCTATGGCATTGTGCAGTTTCATAGTTGAATCCCTCTCGACCTAGCTTATAGGTTCGAGTCTTCGGCACTGCCATGCAGCATGGACACCACCCGTAATAGTAGTCATCGCATGAATCGCACCGAGACCTTGTCTCGGTTGCGGCAACCGGCTGTCATGGCCTTACGGCTTTAGACCCTTGGCTTTGCGCCATCGTCTTTCGACGATTTTGCCCTTATCTCAAGTATGGATGTTATGCGAATCTTGCAGGTTTAGGCAAGACTTTAGACAAATGGCATAGAACAGCAGACAGAAGGTAATCCTAACATTGTACGATAAGAAGCACGCCAGCCACCAATGCCAATGCACTCATTAAGACCTCTCGGTACTCAAAACGAATGTGTATAAGAGCACTTAACCCGACCAATACAAGCCAAATGCCAGTTAGACTCAATCCAAGACGGCGCATATCCATTTCCTTCTTATCTTAATTGCTCGACTAGCCTAACTTTAATGAAAGTAGGTACCTAAATGTTCAGGTTATCCCACAGCTCGTCTATGCGCCGTTTTACATTCAGATCCATACTTATCGGACGACCCCACTCGCGATCCGTTTCACCTCTCCATTTATTCGTCGCGTCCAAACCCATTTTCGATCCTAAACCAGATACCGGTGATGCAAAATCGAGATAATCGATGGGTGTATTGTCGACTATCACCGTGTCCCTAATAGGATCCATACGTGTTGTTATCGCCCAAATAACATCTCGCCAGTCACGCGTATTGACGTCATCATCGACAACAATTACGAACTTTGTATACATAAATTGGCGTAAATAGCTCCACACTCCCATCATCACGCGCTTTGCATGTCCTGGATACTGCTTACGCATACTAACTACAGCCATACGATAGGAGCAGCCTTCTGGTGGAAGATAAAAATCGACAATTTCCGGAAACTGCTTCTGCAATAAGGGAACGAAAACCTCATTCAGTGCCAAACCGAGTACTGCTGGCTCATCCGGTGGCCTACCTGTATAGGTACTGTGGTAAATCGGATTTCGCCGCTGAGTGATGCGGTCAACGGTGAAAACCGGGAATCGATCGACCTCATTGTAATAGCCTGTGTGATCGCCAAACGGACCCTCGTCCGCCTCGTCACCTGGCACGATATGACCTTCAAGCACGATTTCGGCAGATGCCGGCACGCTGAGGTCGGAACCAAGGCAGCGCACGAGTTCCGTACGGCTCCCGCGCAACAGTCCCGCAAAAGCATACTCTGACAGCGTATCCGGAACGGGTGTCACAGCAGCTAGAATTGTGGCTGGATCGGCACCTAGTGTGACAGCAACGGGGAAATTCTCCCCAGGCCAGTTGCGCAACCAGTCTCGGTAGTCGAGAGCGCCGCCTCGGTGCGACAACCAGCGCATGATCACTCGATTCCGCCCAATGACCTGTTGGCGGTAAATACCCAGATTCTGCCTTTCCTTGTCAGGTCCCTTGGTCGTTACCAAACCCCAGGTTATCAAAGGACCGGCGTCGCCTGGCCAGCATGTCTGGACGGGCAGTGTGCCAAGATCTACATCTTCGCCTTCCTGCACCAATTCCTGGCATGGGCCAGAGGAAACCTGTTTTGGCGCCATATCCAAAATTTTCTTGAATATTGGCAGACTTCTCCAGGCTTCCTTCAAGCCTTTCGGTGGATCAGGCTCCTTGAGAAATGCCAGCAATTTCCCTATTTCACGCAATGCCTCAACGGAAGTCTCGCCCATGCCCATTGCGACTCTGCGCGGCGTACCGAAAAGATTTCCCAGTACCGGAATCGTCGAACCTTTTGGTTTTTCGAACAGGAGCGCCGGCCCTTCCATGCGCAAGGTACGGTCGCAAATCTCCGTCATCTCAAGCTTTGGATCTATCTCGGTTTGTATTCTGCGAAGTTCTCCGCTTGCTTCGAGTATCGCAATGAAATCTCGCAAATCCTTATATTTCATAATCTTGCCCTAGGAACTCTGCGTGAAATCGGCGAGATCGAATTCGCAAATTACTGGGGCATGATCAGATGGCCTTTCCCAAGTTCTAGGTTCGCGGTCCACCCATGAGCCGGTACAACTCGTAGCCAACTGATCGCTTGCAAGAAGCAGATCAATCCGTAGTCCTATGTTTCTTCTGAACGCAGCCGCGCGGTAATCCCACCATGAAAACGATTGCGGTTTCTGTTCAAACAAGCGGAAAGTATCCTTAAAGCCAAGTTCCTTGATCCCATCAAGTGCGGCACGCTCAGGACTTGAACAAAGTATTTGATCTTTCCAGGCTTCAGGATCGTGGACATCGGCATCATCAGGCGCAATGTTAAAGTCACCCATGATCATATACTTCGGATACTTCTTCATGTCGGCTTCTATGAATGCCGTCACACGCTCGAGCCAGTCCAGCTTGTAGTCGTATTTATCTGTACCAACAGCCTGACCGTTTACCACATATAGATTGAGTATCCGAATACCAGCTATTTCAGCGGCAATTATTCTACGCTGAGGATCTTCCATATTAGGTATATCGGTCAGGACCTTCCGCAGTTCGTGGCCCTGCTTGGCCAGCAGGGCAACTCCGTTATACGTCTTTTGTCCTGAATAGACCGCTTCGTACCCTTGGTCAACGAACGCCCGGTATGGAAATTTTTCGTCCTGCAGTTTGGTTTCCTGCAGACCTACAATATCCGGTTTCTCGGAATCCAGCCATTGCAGGACATGGGGTAATCTCACATTGAGCGAATTGACGTTCCAGCTCGCTACTTTGAGCACCATCAGGCAGCTATCCCGGTATGCTTCAGCAAGGCATCTATTTTCGGCTCGCGTCCCCTAAACTCAACAAAGGATTCCATTGCGGGGCGAGACCCACCCATTTCTAGAATACTCCGCAGAAATGCAATGCCGATAAACTTGTTGAACAAGCCTTCCTCTTCAAAGCGGGAAAATGCATCTGCAGATAATACCTCGGCCCATTTGTAACTGTAGTAGCCTGCAGCATATCCACCGCCGAATATATGTGCAAAACCATTCTGGAAGCGATTGAATGTGGGCGGGAAAACAACGGCAATTTCCCGTCTGACTTCATCAATGATCGTTTGTATAGCAGCGGCATTCGGTGGTGGGACAGTCATGTGTAATCGCATATCGAACATGGCAAATTCGACTTGACGCAACATCTGCATTCCAGCTTGAAAATCCCGTGTCGCCAGCAAACCGTTACGCAGGTGATCAGGTAACTTTTCACCTGTAGCGTAATGTCCGGATATTTTTTCCAGAACCTCGCTTTGCCAACACCAGTTCTCCATAAACTGACTTGGCAGTTCTACGGCATCCCACTCTACGCCACGAATTCCGGAAATCTGTGAATATGGCACCTGAGTCAGCATATGATGCAAACCATGGCCAAATTCATGGAACAGCGTAACGACCTCATCGTGCGTCAATAAACCGGGTTGCCCATCCACTGGCGGTGCAGAATTGCAAGTGAGATAGGCGACAGCATGCTGATAACGTGCTCCACTTTTTCGATGACTTCTGCATTCGTCCATCCAAGCACCGCCACGCTTATGCTCGCGGGCATATAGATCGACGTAGAACTGGGCAAGCAATTTACCGTCAAGGCTTTTGACGTCGTAGACTTTCACATCCGAGTGCCATCTTTCTATCTCGACTGCCGCCGGTTTTATCTCTACGTCAAACAGGTTCCCAACCAGTTCAAACAGCCCACCAATTACTTGCTCGACGGGGAAATACGCCTTTATTTGCTCTTCGTTAAAGCTATATTTTTTCTCCCTCAGCTTTTGTGTGGCGTACGCAATATCCCAGGATTCGAGACACTCCATGCCAAATTCTTCTTGGGCGAATGCCTGAAGTTCGAAGAACTCCTTTTCTGCCGTGATACGTGACTTATCAGCCAGGCTCTGTAGAAAATCGAGCACGGTTTTGGGCGACTCGGCCATTTTTGTTGCAAGCGATTCCTGAGCGAAATTCTCGAATCCCAGTAATTTCGCAAGCTTGGTTCTTAAATCGAGGATTTCGCACATGATTGGCGTGTTGTCCCAACGCCCCGAATTCGGTCCGTGATCAGAGGCACGCGTTACATAGGCAGTGTAGATCTGCCGACGAAGATCACGATCGTCGCAATAGCTTATGATCGCGTCATAAGAAGGGAAATCCAGTGAAATACGGTAGCCATCCTTGCCATGATTCGACGCCGATTCCCTGAACATCGCGATTGCAGAATCCGGCACACCTCCGAGACGCTCCGTGCTTTCAAGGATGATGCTCCAGCCATCGGTTGCATCGAGAACGTTTTCTTCGAATTTTGCCTGCAACTCGGCAAGACGCCGCTGCAAGCTGGAAAATTGTTCCTTATCCGCAGGCGCTAGATCGACGCCTGACAGTTTGAAATCACGAATGGTGTCTTTGATCAGTTTTATTTGCGCCGAATCTAGCTGCAGGTGCGTGGCATTTTCACTGAGTTGAACCCATAGATCATACAGTGCTCGATTATGACCAAGCTCGGTATGGTATTCGGATACAAGCGGCAGGCAGGCATTGTAGGCCTTCCGCAACTCAGGATTGTTGGCAACCGCATTCAGATGCCTGACAGGGGACCAGATCCTTTCCAACTTGTCGTCCATATCTGCAGACAATTCGGCGACATTTTCCCAGTCTGCCGGTGCTGGATCGGCAAGACGCCTCGCTAGACGCTCACGGTTGTCCAGAAGCACCGCCTTGATTGCCGGCAGGATATGTTTCACCTCGATCCGGGCAAACGGAGGAAGATCCGAACTCTCAAGCAACGCGTTAGTCGTCAATTTATAACCTATTGAATTATCTAGATATCTATATTTTCGGCTTTCAGGGCATTGGCCTCGATAAAGTCTCGACGAGGTTCAACCTGGTCGCCCATCAGCGTCGTGAATACCTCGTCCGCGGCAATGGCGTCCTCGATACGTACCTGGAGGAGCCGACGCGACTCAGGGTTCATCGTGGTCTCCCAAAGCTGATCCGCGTTCATTTCACCAAGCCCCTTGTAGCGCTGAATCGACACCCCGCGTTTGCCTTCATCCTCAAGCCAGTTCATCACTTCCGCGAAGTGCCCCACCGATTGCTGACGTTCGCCGCGTTTCACATAGGCACCTTCTTCAAGCAACCCATCGATTCGTTCAGCTAATTCGTTCAACATCGCGAATTCAGCCGACTGGAAAAATCCGAGCGGTATTTCCTTGGTACTGTCGAGGCCATGCTGAGTTCGCACAACACGAATCGAGGACTGTTCGGCATCGACTTCGATACGCACGCTTGCAGCCTCGAGCTTGGCATTCGCGTAATTTGTGAGTGATTGCAGCCAATCGTTCAGAGCGCCCGCGTCACTGCTACTGCTAGCCGCACGCAAAGGGTGGAACATCATTTCAGCAGTAATTTCAGCAGGATAGCGTCTAGATAGCCGGCGTACTGTAGCCAGACATGCCTGGTATCGCTTTGCAAGATCAGCCAATGCATCCTCGCTCAAAGAGGGAGCTTGTGCATTGATGTGCAATTGCGCACCGTTGAGTGCGTTTTGCAGCAGGTAGGCCGTCATCTCCGCATCGTCTTTGACGTACTGTTCCTGCTTTCCTCGTTTAATCTTGTACAGTGGCGGCTGCGCAATATAAATATGCCCGCGCTCAACCAGTTCATGCATCTGCCTGTAAAAGAAGGTCAACAGCAACGTGCGGATGTGTGAGCCGTCGACATCGGCATCGGTCATGATGATGATTCGATGGTAGCGAAGCTTGTCGGGGTTGAATTCATCCCTCCCGATCCCGCAGCCCAATGCCGTGATCAGGGTACCGACCTCAGCAGATCCAAGCATTTTGTCGAAGCGTGCTTTTTCCACATTGAGAATCTTACCCTTCAACGGAAGGATCGCTTGCGTTCTACGGTCACGTCCCTGTTTCGCGGAACCACCCGCAGAATCGCCCTCCACGAGAAACAACTCTGACAGCGCCGGATCTCTTTCCTGGCAATCGGCCAGTTTTCCTGGAAGTCCGGCAATGTCGAGCGCGCCTTTTCGCCTCGTCATTTCCCTTGCGCGCCTTGCCGCCTCCCTGGCACGCGCCGCATCGACAATCTTGGCAATTATCGCTTTGGCTTCCCCCGGATTTTCCAGCAGAAAGCTTTGTAAGCGCTCGGCCATTTCGGATTCGACGATGGGCTTGACCTCGGAAGACACCAATTTTTCCTTGGTCTGCGATGAGAATTTGGGGTCGGGCACCTTGACTGACAGGACGGCGGTCAGACCTTCACGAGCGTCATCTCCGCTCATCGAAATCTTCTGCTTCTTGGCGATACCTTCCGACTCGAGATACTGATTGAGCGTACGCGTCATCGCGGCGCGGAAGCCCGCCAGGTGTGTACCACCGTCTTTCTGAGGGATGTTATTCGTGTAGCAAAAGATCGTTTCCTGGTAGCTATTGTTCCACTGCAAAGCGACCTCGACCCCCAATCCATCCCTTTCGGCGCTAAAGTACAGGACGGTGGGATGCAGGGGTTCCTTATTTCGATTCAGATGTGCGACAAATGCCTGAATGCCTCCCTCATACTCAAATACATCCAACTTATCGCTACGCTCATCGCTCAACTCGATACGTACACCAGAGTTCAGAAATGACAGCTCCCTGAGTCTTTTGGCCAATATCTCGTAGTGGTACTCGGTGTCGCTGAATATTTCAGTACTCGGCTTGAAATGCACTACCGTACCGGTTCTGTCGGAAGGTTCGCTCTTGGTAAGAGGCGTTACTGGCTCTCCCATTCGATATGTCTGACGGTAGGAATAACCATCCCTGTATACCATCAACTCCAACCACTCAGATAGCGCGTTGACCACCGATACGCCAACGCCGTGCAAACCGCCTGAGACCTTATAGGAGTTGTCGTCGAATTTTCCGCCAGCATGCAGCACTGTCATGATCACCTCTGCTGCTGGTCTACCTTCTTCAGGATGAATATCAACAGGTATACCGCGCCCATCGTCTTCCACGCGAACTGAGTTATCAGATTTGATCGCGATCTGAATGGCGTGGCAGTAACCGGCGAGCGCTTCGTCTATGGCATTGTCTACAACCTCGAACACCATGTGATGCAGACCAGTCCCGTCGTCTGTATCTCCGATGTACATACCTGGGCGTTTTCGCACCGCATCCAAGCCACGCAGTACCTTGATATTCGATGAGTCGTAAGTTTTTTCCGTTCCAGACATAGTGCACCTCGAATCAATCGCATCATTATACCAGTTCGCTCAACACCCCATGTTCCACGTGAAACATCTTGCGCCCAGCAAACTCGAATGCATCGAAACAATCGCTTTCTAGCGCGGTTATGAAAGTTTGCGATTGTCGATGTGATAGAACATCAGCCACTGAGCGAAGCGAATTCACATCGAGCTCAGACGAGACATCATCTATAAGCAAGCAGCATGACTGTGCAGCGGTATCTTCGAACACAGATACTTGAGCGAGTATCAATGCATAGGTCACTCGTTTAATGTGGCCTCTAGAAAATGACTGTGAGAGAAGTAGGTTGTCGACAAGAATTTTCAGCTCTGCACGGTGTGCGCCAACCAGTGCGGACCCGATACGCAGTGAGCGTTCTCGTTGTCTTGCCAAAGCTTCATCCAAGGCCATATCAGCTGGCCAACCTTGATCATAGTCAATGTGGGAATGATCGAAATCAGGCCAGAGTTCGGCGACCGTGGGTAGTTTTTGAGAAAGCGTGTCGATGTATCGTTGGCGAGATTCAGCCAACTGAAAGCCATTGCTTGAAAGCTGAGCCTCAAGACTCTCTAGTACACGGGTAGGCGAGTTCTGTCGTAGTGCAGAGTTGTACTGGCTTAATGAACGGCGGTATTGGAGCCACGCGGGGTAAAACGCGCTATCAGAATAAAAACAGCCCCAATCAACGTAAGCGCGTCGATAGCCAGGCCCACCGGTAATGAGTAGGTGACTATCCGGCTGAATCACCTGAACTGGGAGCAGCTTCGCTAACTGAGCAATTCCGTTAGCATCATCACCATCGATGCGAAAGCGATTTCTTCGTCCGCTACGCTGATAGGCAACGAGCATGTTACGTTCGTTGGGTGACTTTTGTACCCGTCCACGCACCCAACAAGATGACCCATTGCTACACACAATTGAATCAAGTTGAGTGGTCCGAAATGAGCGTCCTCTCGATAGCAGGTAGATAGCTTCCAGTACGCTTGTCTTGCCTGCAGCATTCCGCCCGACAATGAGGTTGACTCCACCTCCAGGCAGAAAGGTCTGTTCCCTAAGGTTGCGTAAGCAGGAAAACGATATTTCGGTCAGCACACCCGGCTATGTTCTGTCAGAGCCGCATCGGCATAACCACGTAGAGAGCACTAGGTTCGCTAGGGTCAGTCAAGAGGACACTACTGCTCGAATCCTTGAAGCGTAGCTGCATCGAATCACCCGATGTTGTATTGATCACATCCATCAAGTACGTGAGATTAAAACCTATGTCCAGCGTCTCGCCAGTGTATTCGACTGGGAGTTCAACTTGCGCTTCTTCCTGTTCAGGGTTGTGAGCCTCGATATGCAGCAATCCAGATTCTAAGCCGACACGAACGCCACGGTATTTTTCATTAGAGAGTATTGAGACTCGCTGAAGGGCCTGTCGCAGGCTGTCACGAGTGATAGTCAGCACCTTTTCACCATCAAGTGGAATAACGCGCTTGTAATCCGGAAAACGTCCATCAATCAGCTTCGATGTAAAGCGAAGATCGTCGAACTCAAATCTGATCGCTTGCGTACCAAGATAAATTTCAACGGTACTATCCAGTTCGTCGAGCGTACGAACCAATTCCATGATGGCCTTGCGGGGAACGATCACAGAATACTCGCCAGTACCGACACCAGCTTCAAGCTTGGCCTGTGCCAGGCGGTGTCCGTCTGTTGCAACGGCAGTTACCTGTGAGGCATTGGCTTCAAGCAATAAACCATTGAGGTAGTACCGGACATCCTGCTGAGCCATGGCAAACGATGTATGAACCAAAAGACCTTTTAGTTGAGCCTGGCTAAGGGAAAACTGCGCCTGTGGGACAAACTCCTCTAAATTAGGGTATTCCTCGGCAGGTAAGGTAACCAACGAGAAACGGCTCCCGCCAGAACGGAGAGTGGCTCGACCCTCAACGATCTCGACAGTAATTTCCGCGTCATCAGGTAGCGCCCGACAGATATCGAAGAACTTTCGAGCAGGTATAGTCGCAGAACCATTCTCACCGGATATCAGATAGCAATGGCTGACCAACTCAATCTCAAGGTCGGTAGCCGTCATCTGCATGCGGTTGTTCTCAACTTGAAGCAGTAAATTTCCCAGTATTGCCATGGTTTGGCGGCGCTCTACCGCACCGATGACGCGTTGAAGGGGTTTGATTAATTCCGCTCGAGTGATCGAAAAACGCATGGCTCGTACTTCCAGGTCTGAGTTGCCAATAAATAGGTTTTAAGATTTAAAACTTATAGTAATAGGGACGGTAGTCAATTGGGGATATAATCATCAAGTTATTGATATACATGATATTAGTCAGATGTTAAGACACCTAATAACCCGTGTGTGGGTATCCTCCAAGCCTGTGGATAAGCTGTTTGCTGATAATGCGTTGGATACCGGTGCAATGCATTTATACAGTTTATCCACATGCACTTCAGCCCTAGCTAGTGAGTAGTCGAACCAGATTCATGTAGTCTTCTTCCATGCGAGCGTCACTACTGCGTAGTTCCTTGATTTTTCTACAGGCGTGCAAAACTGTTGTGTGATCCCTGCCGCCGAATGCGTCGCCGATCTCAGGAAGACTGTGGCTTGTGAATTCCTTTGACAAGGCCATTGCAAGCTGGCGAGGCCTAGTAATTGATCGGCTGCGACGTGTCGACAGCAGGTCAGCAACGCGGATGTTGTAATATTGGGCGACGATCTTCTGGATGTTGTCCAGTGTTACCAGTTTGTCCTGTAAGGCTAGCAGATCGCGCAGTGCTTCCTTGGTGAAATCAAGCGTGACTTCACGACCACTGAATTGGGCACTCGCGATAATACGGCGCAAGGCACCTTCGAGTTCTCGTACGTTGGAACGGATGCGTTTGGCGACGAAGAATGCCACTTCGTTACTTAAGTTAATGCCAGCTGCAGCCGCCTTGCGTTGTAGAATAGCTACTCTCGTTTCAAGTTCCGGTGGATCGATAGCGACGGTTAGTCCCCAGCCGAAGCGTGACTTTAGTCGTTCCTCCAGTCCCTCAACTTCCTTAGGGTAGCGGTCGCAGCTCAGGATGATCTGCTGCTGGCCTTCGAGCAGGGCGTTGAAGGTATGGAAGAATTCTTCCTGAGACCTTTCCTTGTTTGCGAAGAACTGGATGTCATCGATAAGCAATGCGTCGACCGATCTGTAGTAGCGTTTGAAATCGGCGATTGCATTATGCTGCAGCGCTTTGATCATGTCCCCAACAAAGCGCTCGGAATGCAGGTAAACGACACGTGCATTCGCGCGATGCTTGAGTATGGCGTTACCGATGGCATACATCAGATGTGTCTTGCCGAGACCAACACCGCCATAGATGAACAACGGGTTGTAGGCGCGTCCAACGTTTTCCGCGACCTGGAAGGACGCAGCACGTGCCAACTGATTGGATTTACCTTCGACAAAGTTGTCGAAGGTAAAGCTGGCGTTGATGCTATGTCTTGGGGTCTCACGGCGTCCTACTTCGGACTCCCTAGTTTTGTGCGTTGCGGTAACACGTGGTTTTGGCGTGGCGCTGCCGACTTCGATAAGTACGGGGAGATCATGTCGCCGGCTTAGCTCCGAAACGATCTCTGTGATCCGACCCAGGAAATGCTCATGTACCCAGTCCAGCACGAAGCGGTTAGGCGCCAGCAGACGAAGGGAATGTTCCGACTCATCCGCATGTAGCGGCCTTAGCCAGGTATTGATCTGTTGTTCTGACAGCTCGTTCTGGAGCTGGGCAATACAGGATTGCCAGAGTGGACTGCCGGTCAACAC